>JAJZPH010000021.1 GCA_021811265.1 bacterium | reverse complement strand
GCAAATAGAGGTCGAAGGCGCCCTCATTTTCCCAATTTTGGCTGTTAAATCGCTGAAAGATAGCCCTTTTTCATGAGTGCCTTATCCAAAACTCGCGTTAAGATATGTTTTGTGTGTTAATTTAATAAAAACGCCCAAATGACATAAATGGGTGTTTTTGTTAAGTTATGGATAGAGGTCAAAAAAACATGAGAACACCCACAGACCTACATATACTTGCTTCGCTTCTAGAGAAGCCCTATTTTACTTCTAGGGAAGCTAGAGATATAGGCGTACATCCTGCTGTTCTTGACTATTACGTGAAAACAGGTCGTCTCAAGCGGATAGGAAGGGGAGTCTACCAAAAAACAGATTATCAAAATCTTTCAGCTTTTCGATGGAAAGATCTCATAGAAGCTGTTTACTCAGTTAAAGGGGGCATTGTCTGTCTTATTTCTGCACTTGCTATCTATGATCTAACCGAAGAAATTCCTCGCCAACATTGGATTGCGATTCATCATGGAACTTCTGCCAAAATTACTCGAAACCTAAAAGTTGTTCGTTATCGTAATACAAAACTCGGAAAAACTGAAATAGAACTTGACGGGATAAAGATTCCCATATTTGATCGAGAACGCACGATTATAGATGCCTTTCGTCTGCTAGGTCGAGAAATTGCGATTAAAGCACTCAGAGCAGGGATAGCTAAAGGTGGGAAAAATCGCATTGATCTTGTGAAGCTTCAGGAGTACGCCAAAAAGCTTCGCTTTAACATTGCTCCTTATCTGCTGAGTTTAACCATATGATGAACGAACAGGCATTAAAAGACAGACTTCAAACAATTGCTCGCGAAAGAGGGATCCCTTTCAATGCTTGTTGGAAGCAACTACTTCTTGAGCGATTTTTGACTCGATTATCCGGCTCAACACATTCAAATAAGTTCATTTTTAAAGGTGGTTTCCTTCTTTCGTATTTGATGGAAATAGGGCGGGAGACGATGGATCTGGATTTTCTGCTCACGCGTATGAATGCCGAAGGAAATGAATTGAGAAAGATTTTTGAAGAGATCATATCGGTTCATTCAGATGATGGCTTTGTTTTTTCCTTTCATTCTCTTCAAACTCTCAATCAACCGCATACGAACTATCCTGGATATCGGGTTGTCTTGAACACAACTTTTGCAAAAATGAAAGATAAAATTCAGGTTGATATAGGAATCGGGGATGTCGTTGAGCCACTCACTCGTGAAATCCCACTTATTCAATATCGTGGCAAACCATTCTTTGAGATTGCTGTTTCTCTTCTTGTATATCCCCTGGAAACAATTTTTTCTGAAAAATTAGAGACGATTCTTTCCAAAGGTGCTAGCAATAGTCGTATGAAGGATTATCATGATCTTATTCTTCTTATCCGCGGCAAGGGACTTAACATAGAAAAGCTGAAAAAAGCGGTTTCCAGCACTTTCTCTCACCGAGGAACATCTTTTCGTCCTATTGAATTTGATGAAGCCTCTCAGAAAGCCTTACAAAAGCTTTGGGCAGCACATCTTCAAGGTCTAGGGGACAATGCCCGGGATTTGAGTCTTCCTAAGAATATTTCGATTGTGATCGAAGAAATCAATGAACATGTCGCATTCTTTAAAAAATGATTTTTTATATGCCGGACACATGAATGAATTGTATGGCCTCTTCCAAAAATTGAGAAACTTCAGCTTGTTTTTCATAGAATCTCGGCAGTGTTTTGCGGATGAATTCTTCTATGTGAGGAGGGAGTTTTTGGAGGTTAAAAAGTAGTGGTTCTATTCGCTTGGTAGCTGGGTCATATACTTCATTGAGAACAAACAAAATTTGGATGAGAGCATCAATGCCGCGGAATAATTGAAATTCATAGGCAAGAATTCCTATACTTCTTTTATTCGAAAAGTTTTTTGTTTTGACCTCCTATATGAAATCATTTTTCGTCGCGTACAGAGCCAAGAACCAAATAAAGCATATACAAGACACTGATAATAAGAAAATTACAAAAATACCTTGTAATTTTGAAATATAAAGACAAAAACACAAGGCAGTCGATGGAAAGAAAAATATATTTAGAGAAAATAATTTCACAATTTCGTGTCCATTCTGTCTGTGCCATATTGGGCCCAAGGCAGGTAGGAAAAACGACGTTGGCTAAAATATATGCAGAGAAGTTTCCGAAAGATTCTGTTCTTTTTTTTGACCTAGAAAATCCTTTTGATTTAGCGAAATTAGAAAATCCTATGCTCGTTTTGTCGAAACTTTCCTATCCGCTGATTGTCATCGATGAGATCCAGAGGAAACCAGATTTATTTCCTATTTTGCGTGTTCTGGTGGATAATCCTTCCAATAAAACGAAATTTTTGGTTTTGGGAAGCGCGTCTAGAGATTTGATCCGTCAGTCTTCTGAAACCTTAGCCGGGCGTATTGGATATATAGAACTTGCCCCTTTTTCTTTAGCGGAGACAAATAACATCGAAAAACTTTGGATAAGGGGAGGCTTTCCTAGATCTTATTTGGCAGAAAAGGATGAAGAGAGTTTTTTATGGAGACAGGCATACATTTTAACTTTTTTGGAAAGAGATATTCCAAATCTAGGGTTCCAAATTCCTCCAGAACAAATGCGTCGATTTTGGCTGATGCTGGTCCATTTTCATGGACAAATCTTTTGTGCCAGTGAGATCGGCAGATCACTGGGTATATCGGATCATGCCGTGCGTAAATATTTGGATATTTTTGTTGGTACTTTTATGATCCGCATTTTATCTCCTTGGTTTGAGAACTTAGGAAAAAGGCAGGTCAAATCTCCCAAAATTTATTTTCGAGATAGTGGAATTCTTCATGCATTGATGGGTATTGCAAAAGAAAGTGAGCTCCATCTACATCCAAAATTGGGCTCTTTATGGGAAGGTTTTGCTTTAGAAGAGGTGATCCGACACTCTCAAGCAACTTCTGAAGAATGTTATTTTTGGGCAACTCAAAGTGGTGTAGAATTAGATCTTTTGATTCTCAAGAATGGCAAAAAATTGGGTTTTGAGTGTAGATATTCAGAAAAGATCAAAATCACTCCTTCGATGCGCATTGCCATGGATGATTTGCATTTAGATCATCTCTATATCATCTATCCTGGAAAAGATCCTTTTCCTTTAGCAGAAAATATGACTGCTCTTCCTTTGGAAAGTTTGGAAAAAATCTAAATTTTTTTCTGACAAATTTGATGTAAGGGGGGTATATGACCAGGAGTGAAAATGGGGCAACCAGGACTTGAACCTGGGACCGACGGGTTATGAGGGAGCGAGAAAACACTTCTACTCCGCACCATTCAACCTCAATGGACTACATTATATGGAGCGTCTCTAAAAAAGTCTACTGGTTGGTGCTGGTTGCCAAGCGTTGTTTTGGCGCCTCGTTGCACCGTTTTTGCACCGTCTAGTATCTCTTGCGTTACCGCGGCGACCATGTGTATAATACAATCTTTCCGTGAAGGCAATTATGCAAAGCAAGCAAGTGATGTACGTTGATGTTAGCTTGTTTCGTCCAATGACAAGGTTGTTTCCATATTATAAAAAAGTGGAAAAATTTCTGGATACGGAGGTGCCTGGATTGTTGGATAATTCAGACATTTTATTCACATGGTCTCAATTAATCGAAGCCTGCGATTTGGGACAAATTATCAAGGAAATAGAAAAAACAGATATTTGGAAGCAGCAAATTGAGGGAAAGAAACTTATAGAGCGATTTGGCTTTGTTGAGGGCTTGAATGTTTACTTTGCAACTGCAGTAAAAGCTCTGTCGGCATTACCTGATCTTCAAAAAAATGAGTTACTTAAGTACGTAGACAAAGCGATATCACATACCTGTGCGGAGGCAAAGCTGCTGGTAGAGAATACGTTGCAGCGTTATCGAGATAGGATTTTTGCCAACGACTATATGCCGTTGCTAGCGGAAGAACTTGCGTGGGCTTTTCTAACTGCTTACCCCTTTATTAAATCAAAAGATCAATGGGAAAAGCGAAAAATTTGTTACGATAGCTTGATGTCATTATGGCATAAACTACGTAAAGATGGACACGATCTTGTGTTGTTCCGCTTGGCAGAGCGCCAGTATTACTCGTATCTATCGCATTCGCCCGATCTGGATTTTGAAGGGGCAAAGCTGCGTTATGAGGGAGTGCAAACAAGACAGGATCTGGTTAAAAGGATATTTAAAAAATCTCCCTTAAAACAAGGTGGGGATCTTTGCGATGGCGAAATCATTCATTTTTCTTACCTCGGCCATCAAGGGTTACCAGTTGTAGGCATTGCAAAAGGGGAACAGTTACAAATTAGTCAACGCCTGGGTATTTTCGATCGTTGCTTGATGGACTTACAGTCTTGTGTCCTTGGCTGGAATCCCCAAATTATTTTTGGGCAGGTACTATCATTGGATACTGCAGAAGACGGGGAAACTAATCATGCTTATCGCAACTTGCCTAGCAACGACATTATCGCAATGTATGCTCTTGGCTCCGAGAAGAATAAAGATGTTTCTGAAACCCCACAAACATTGCTTTAATGCCCTCAGGTGATCCGAGTTTTTTCATGGCATCGGTCACGGAATTGTTATATTTAAGGCGCAATAATGGAGCCAGTATGCACTAAGACGAATGTCTTTTAAATCTTTCTCTCGTTGGGCTTTGCGCTTAAAATAGAGAATGGTTTCCATGGAATCAAAAGGGAGTCCGTCGATCATTTCTGCGTTAGCTATCCGAGAAGGGATGCTGGGAACTTGGTTGTCGAATGGTTCTTCATAAAAGGAACCTTCCTGAAAACCCTCAACAACTCCTCCAGGAAAAGCAATTTTTCTTACACCGTTTTGGTCGGTAATGCCATATTTTGCAACAAGTTGATCCCATAGCTCTTGGATTACGATAATGTCAATGTCTCCGATTGCTTTTAAGTTTCGGATGCCAAGAGGGCCGCTGCCAGTGATTGCGTATTGATCGCAAGGCAGATTGAATTGCCTTAAGACCGAGAATTTTTCTAAATTATTTGTTATGATAGCTTCTTCTTCGGGGCTTAATCCGACTCTCAATTTTCTATTTATTCTATCAAACCACCTCAAAGTATCGAAAATAGTCTGCGCAAGAGGTCGATAGGAAAGACCTTTATCCTGAGCTTTTTGACAGTTAATGCTGAATAAGCCAACCATGTTGCTTTTACTCGACAGCCATAAGGGAAGTTTTTCCCAATTATCTAAATGGTGGTCGATTAGAAAATTTTCATCGGCCCAGATAAACTCGACTTTCTTTTTGGCAAATCGACTGCATTCATTAATAAACTGCTCAAAACAAAGATCTTCTTTTGGCCCCGTAGCATTGTAGATACCAACCGCCCCTTCTTCTATCATTTTTACGATCCATTGTGCCAGATCGCGCACATCGATAAATTGCAGTTTTTGTTTTGGGCTATTTGGTAGTAATACCTTGCCTCCGTCTGCTATGCGCTTTACCCAATAGGTAAATCGATCTGTGGGATCATATGGCCCTACAATCAAGCCAGGCCTTATGATCAAGGAGTTTTCAGGAAAATAGGATTGTATTACTTTTTCACAACCGGCTTTGAGGGGTCCATAGTTTTTACCTCTTATGGTTTCATCATGAGTGTCGTCTAATCTTGCCAAAGGCGAATTTTCATCAATATCGAGTTGGTTTAAATCATTATAAACACTAATCGAAGAAATGAATATGTAATGGCGTGTAGCTTTAGCTAAAATCTTTGAAGAAGCTTCAACAACCCTGGGGAGATAGCCAGAAGTATCGATAACAACATCCCATTTTCGTCCTTCTAAAACCTTCAGATTACCATCTCGATCACCGACAAGATTTTCTACGCCAGGAAAAGAAAACGAATTTCCTCTAGTAAAGTGGGTGACCTTATGGCCGCGGCTTAATAATTCATTCGTTAGGTGTGGCCCTAGAAAAGTAGTGCCGCCTAAAATCAAAACATTTAAACCATTTCCTTCGGCCTTCTTGTCTTGGGCACATAGGTTGAAACATAGTAAACAAGCAACAATCACACTGCGAAATATTTTCATCATATTCTAGCTCCAAGAGCGTAATCCAATGATGCCCCAATAGGCCAGATAAACAGTAGCGGTCATTAAAGCCACGGTAACGATTGTTGAATAGACTCGTACATTTCGTCTGACATCTTGTTTAGGAGCTCGCCATATGGATATGGCGCTGGCAATTGACGCTACCGCAAAAGCAAGAGTTGTTAAAAAAAGAGAAAAAGACCATACGGTCAAATTTCCCAACCTCGGGATCATATCGTAAGAGGAGCATCCGATGATGGCAATAGCAGCAATCAAACTCAGCACAGCCATTAGCGGCCAAATGCGCATAGCACGCTCTAAAGGGCGACGCCTTTTTTTACAAAGACCTCCAAGTAACCAGAAGGGTGCATAAATGAGTATTGAAACGATGGAAAGCAAAACAAAAGCAGTAACAGAAATTTCAGAGAGGGCAAGCCATGTTGGAATGCGTTTCATTGTTTGCATTCCTAATCCTAGCTGAAAAAATTGTCCCTCGCTGTTTGGAGAGAGCAGTGCGAGAGTTGGAATTGGATCTGGAGATTTATCTTTGGGAAGGTATCGAAATTGAGTTTCTGAAACTGGAAGATAAGTGAGATTACCTTCGAGGGTAGCAAGGAGCAATTTATTATCTTTGAAATGAAGAAAAACTTTGCCAAGAAGACATTCAAGAAAATGCATCGATTCTTCGCGTGCCGAATCAAGTTCATACCAACCTGCATAGTCGGTAGCTTTTGCAGAAAGAGGGACAGCTGCAGGAACAGAAGGTTTTGATAATTTACTTGTAATGTAAGCGCGGATGACCTCCCCGATTTTAAGAAATGCTTTTTCATCGCTAGTGTTGATGCTGTAAAAATAACCAATTCCGATATCAGGCATATAGGCCATTTCGGTCAAATCTCCATCAAGGCCTCCATTATGTCCATGCCAGACAAAGCCATTCTGTACAGTCCAATAGTTTCCCAAGCCATAGCCTCCCTTCAGGCCTTCTTTGGCTGACCAAGTAGTAGCTGGGTTTTCCATACGATCAAGATCTTTTGATGGAATGACTTTAATGTCGTTTACAGCTCCTCGGTTCAGATAAAAAAGGAGATAGTTTGTCATGTCGTTAGCCGAGGCATTGATAGAGCCGGCGGGGCGGTATATTATGTGCCAATAAGAATATGGCGTTCGACCGTCGTTGTGATAAAGGGTTGTCGTCGATTTCGAATCGGGTTGAAAATAGGTTGCTGTTTTCATTCCTATAGGAATAAAGAAGTTTTCTTTCACGTATTCCTCAAAACTTTTTCCAGTAACTTTTTCAACGATATAGGCAGCGACCGCAGGCCCGGAATTGCAATAAGCCATGCGTGTACCGGGTTTCCATCGAGAGATACGAGAATGATGGTCATAATCAAATGCTTCGCGTAAGGTCATGTTTGGGGCTTCTTTAGCGTATTCGCGAAGGTGCATATCATCCCATCCGGTCGTATGTTCAAGAAGATGAACAACACGGATGGGGTCACTTTCTTCCCAGCGATTCTCAAACCATACTTCTGGCACCAATTTGTGTACTGGATCGTCGAGCGAAAGTTTTCCTTCTTCTGCTAGCTTGAGTATGGAGAGGGAAGCAAAGGCCTTCGATGTGGATCCAATGCGAAAAAGAGTTTCTTTTGTTACTGCTTGGCCACTTGCGACATTAGCTTGACCAAGTCCAGCGATCCATTCTGGCCCATCTCGATGCACAACCGCTATCGACATGCCGGGTACGTGCATTTCTTTGAGCATCTGTTCAAGTTGCGTTTGTAGTTCTTCAATCGATTTTGCATGGACAACTTTGTCGGAACTTTTTTGAGATTCTGGAGAAGAGTTTGCTGTTTGAGTTTCTGTATAGCCAAAACATGCTGTAATAAAAAGCAACAAATAGAATAATGCTCTCATAAAATTCCTTCTTCATTAAGTGCATTATTTTAACATTAAGTGCATTATTTTAACATAGAAAAAAATTCCACTTTGTGGCGTTTTTGAAGCTTTCTGCCTTTATAATCCTGACATTTTTCTGACAAATTTAATTTTGTGTGAGGAGGGTTTCGTCGTAAATGACTAAGAGTGAAAGTGGGGCAACCAGGACTTGAACCTGGGACCGACGGGTTATGAGTCCGCTGCTCTAACCGACTGAGCTATTGCCCCTTTTTTTACAGATGAACTGTTTTTATACATCAGAAAAGGAGCAACAATCAAGGACTTTCAGAGAAAATTCTTTGACGGATAATCGTTTGAATCAGTATAGAAAAAAAAGAAGGAGTTTTTTATCGTGGGAAGACTTGTTCTTTTCTTAGTGGGTTGCGCTTTTTCTCTATGCGCTGAAGAAATGGATATTTCGGGTCTTACAAGATCCGATACCATTCCTAAAGAATCAATTCAACAGGCGCCAGATCCTTATTTTGAAGGTTATTTACAGGCTCTCGTGGATATGCATTTCTATGAGCATAAGGTTGTTGTTTTGGTCAAAGACCACACTGTCTGGCTTGCCAATTTGCCAAAAAATGAACTCATCGAAAAGAGTATCATCTCCTTTATTAAGGATGTCCCAGGAGTGCAAGAGGTAAAAAAATTAAATGGCGTTCCTCCAAAAGAAATGGAAAAGAGAGAAAAATATGTCAATCGTCCCAAAATGACGGGCATCTGGTTTCCCCAAATGACAGAACTCTTCTTGCCCCTGATTGCTAATCCAAGACAAGTGATCTATTCCATCGGATATCGGGGCGGAGATCGGGTATGTGGAAAAAATGCAGTGCAGGTTTCTCTCGGAGATGACTTCCCAATCTTTCGCTGGATCAGCGTTCTTCCCTGGAGAGGAGATTTGCAAATCGGAATCGAGGCTGGCATCTGGTCGGTCTTTAATATCGACCCTCCTCCACCAAATTTCGCTGGAGGCACGGAACTCATCAATACCGATTTTTATGTAGGACTTCCCCTGACTTATGCAGTCAATCAGTGGGCGTTTCGCCTGCGACCCTATCACATCTCTTCTCACCTCGGCGATGAGTTTTTAGAGGACCACCCAGGATTCAAACGTCTCAATCCTAGCTTTGAAGCACTTGATTTCTTCTTCTCTTATCAGGCAACTAACATCTTTCGCGTCTATGCAGGCGCTGGATGGATCATGCATAGTGATTCTTCCTTTCCTATGAAACATTATTATTTAGAGTATGGTTCAGAGGCGAGATTCCTCGGCCATAAAATGTATTATCACAAGCTCTATGGAACTTTTTTTGCGGCCGTGCACTTTCGTACCTGGCAGGTGTTGAAAGATGATTTTGATGTCACCTGTGTTGCTGGGTATGAGTGGAGTAAATTACAAGGAGTGGGTCGCAAAATTCGTCTTATGGGAGAATTCCACCATGGATTTTCTCTCGAAGGGCAGTTCTTCAAAAGAAGAACTACCTATGGCAGCTTTTTGCTTGCTTATGGGTTTTGAGGCGGTACGACGCAAAAACCTTCAGGATATATTTTTCCATTTTTGCCGATCGAAAGTTTGCCATTTAAAAATTGGCGATAGACAAAGAGTCCTTGGCTTGCCGTTTGGATGCAATAAAAACAGTTGCTGACCCACTCGGAGCCTTTGATCGTTCCCGATTTGAGGTTGCACTGGAAGCGGGAAAAGACTTTGGATTTCCAATACTCTTCGGGTCCAAAAAGAAGAATCGGATTGGCAGAAGAGGAACCTACTTTCTTGCGCACCTCTTCCAAAGCATATTCGAAATCGGTGCCGATTCCGCCCATTAAAAAGATCGGAAAGTCTAGATGGAACTCTGCTTGTCTTTCAACCAAGCGGTCTAAGCGGTAGGTCATTTTGGCAAAAATATAGGGATTTTGATGCTGCTCATGAATGACGCTACCCTCTTTTGCTCGGAAATCGACAATATTGGCACAAGAAAGAATGCCCAATTTTTGGGCAACCCGATTGCCCACCTCCATCGCTCCAGGACCACCGCCGGTCAGAAGAGCTAAGGGAGTGTCTTTGCAAAGAAGGGGGTGGGAAACCTCTTTACGCATTTGTAAAATTCCGGAGAGAAGCCCAAAGAGTTCTTCTTCAAATTTGCCCTCGACAAGGTTGGATCCATAAACGCCGAAAAAGGTTGCTTTGCGAAAAACTTCAACAAGTTGAATGGGGACGAACATTCCGGTGTCTTTTTCCGGCTTGATCACATATTGCAAAATGTCATTGCTAGATTTATCCACCCAATAGACAGGAATACCAAACTTTGCAAGGTCGAGAAGAAAGGCGCGATCTTCGTGAGAAAAAAAGTCTCCGTATGAACGTGAGGGATGGGCAAAATAAATGCCTTTCAAACAGTTGATCACGTTTGGACTCAAAAACATGCGTTTCATCAGAGGAGAGGGGAAATAGCGGCAGAGAAGGATCCCTTGAGAAGTGATCAGATTGTTTTCAATTGCTTCCAAAAAAGGATAAGATGGTTGTTCTTTAATATATTGATCTACAAGAGTGGATTGGCGTGCTGGATGCGATAGACCGGGAAACTCATGCTTATAAGCTGCACGGACAATCCAATCATGGGCGGATAGGTTTGCCAGCTGCGTTCCTTTGACAATGAAAACAGCAGCCAAATGATCGGGAGGCGAGGGAGCTTTTTCGAGCGCGGAGAAGAGATTTTTTGGCTGTTCGAGAGCAGATTGTAGTTGGTCGCGGTCGGAAAAAAAGACATATTCTCTATGGGGCTCGAGAGTATAAAATTCGAGGGGGACGTCAGAGAGCTCATTTTTGCTCGATCCGAAAAACTCGTAGATATCTCCCGAAGCTTCAGTGTCGGGTTGCAAAACGGAAGCTGTCGTGTGATGGTAGCCTTGCGGAAGAAAGGATTCAGCAACTTTTGCAAATACTGTTCGCACATGTAATGGCACGGTGCGCACCAAAAGAAGCTCGTTCTCTTTCACGATTTTGGGTTCTGCTGCTTGCCACAAATAATAAAGATGTAAGAGATCTCGAGAAGGAAAACGCTTGCGCGTGAGAATTTTGGCCAAAACGGGTAAAAAGCCGAACACCTGTTTTTCGTAGGAGAGTCTACCATTGCGCAGAGGAAGAAAAGCAACTGTTGATCCTTCGATCTTTTCCAAAATTAGATTGGGACCCTCATGAGCATTGCCCAAGAAGAGCAGGGGTTTTTTATAGCGATCAAATCTGCCGAACATGCGTCGTAAATAGTCGGGCTCACGTACTCTTCTTCGATCATCTGCAGCAAAGAGCTTGCCGATATAACATCCCACATCGAGAAGCGGCAGTAGGGACTTGCTAAGTTCATTAATAGCTATGAGATCCACAAGAATTTCTGCAGAGCCATTTTTTTTATCGAGAGAAAATTGTGTGCCGATGCCATTGATGCCGAGCTGTGCGAGTGTGCTCTTGATATTAAAAAAGATAAGCTTTGGATCGATGGAAAAACCCACAAATGCAGGGGATATTCCAGTAATTTTCACAAGAACTTCCTTCCGCATAGCGCCATTACTTCTTATAGAATCGATCACTCCATCGGGAGTGATAAGATCATAGTGGCTAGAGATGAGGTAGCTTTCCATTTTTAGAATTAATCCCTTTGTCTTATAATTGTGTTTTATAGGGAAGTTGGATTTTTTAGGAAATAGAAGTTTGAAAAAGAAAACAAAAATATGTCCATCGAGTTCTTTCATTGTCCCCAGAAGTGTTGGGATTCATGACGGGGCCTTTCACGCAGATGAAGTTACAGCCGTTGCGCTGCTTCTTCTTTTTGATCTGATCGATCGCAGTCGCATTGTGCGCTCGCGCGAACAGCAACTGCTCGATCGCTGCGAATATCTCTGCGATGTGGGTGGTATTTTAGATAACACAACAAAACGGTTTGATCACCATCAAGCGGAATACAAAGGTCATTTGAGTAGCGCTGGAATGGTCTTGCACTATTTGCAAGAGAAAAAGAAAATAGATGCTCTCTTTGCAGATTACTTGCGAAGATCATTGATCCAGGGGGTCGATGCACATGATACGGGAAGAAGCCGCCTGGAAGAAGGGGTGTGCAGTTTTTCTCAAATCATCGCAAACTTTTTGCCCATTCGTTACGATGCCTCTTCCGAGGAAATGCAAGGGGCCTTTTTTTTGGCTCTTGATTTTACCTTAGGCCATCTCGATCGTTTGCGCAAACGCTACCTCTACCAAAAAGAGTGTCGTGCGGTTGTTGAAAAACAGATGGCAAAAAAGAAGCTGTTTCTCCTCTTTGACGAGCCCATTTCCTGGATGGAGAGTTTTTTCGAATTGGGTGGAGAAAAACATCCTGCTCTTTTTGTAGTCATGCCCAAAGATGATTGCTGGAAGTTACGTGCTATTCCTCCCTCCTATCAAAAACGTATGCAGGTAAGATTTCCCCTTCCCAAAAAGTGGGCAGGGCTGCAAGGAGAGGATCTGCACGAAGTGTCAAAGATCGCAGGGGCTGTTTTTTGCCATAAAGGTCGTTTTATTTCCATCTGGAAGACAAAAAAAGATGCACTTGCAGCCTTAGCATCTGTACTAAAAGAGGCGGGCTTGTAAGTGCGCATTATCCGCTTTTTTCAACTGTTCATTGTTTTTGCGGTTCCTTTTCTCTTCGTTGCAGAAGAAACGATTCAGGAAGAGCAAATTCTGCGGCATATCCATGACCACATGATCATCAAAGATTACTCCTGTGCCCTTAGAGAAGCGGAAGAGGGTCTTTGCCTTTACCAGAATTCTGATAAGATGAAAGAAGCCTATGCCGAAGCTCTTGCAAAGACAGGGAAAAACGGCGAAGCGATTCTTTTTTTACAACAAAATATGCCTTCTCGCGCACTTTTAGAAACGATTGCCTGGAGCGTGTTAAAAGAGGGAAGGCTATCTTCTCAGTATGCGGTCAGGTTGAGCAGTTTGATTGGCTCTGCATTGACGAACGATGCAAAAGCTATCGAATTTCTTCTTTCTGCATTGGACGATAGCAGTGCGATTGTACGTTCTGTCGCAGTGCAACTCTCTATGCACTATGGAGATTGCATTCTCCAGGAAAAACTTGCCCACGTGTTTGAAAAAGAGAAGGTTTTTTGGGTGCGTATGGAAATGCTGCGTGCATTTGGGCAGATGCGAGTCAAAAAAATGGCATCGTATCTTACCGAAATTGCCGCAAGCGATGAAAAAACATTTGAGGAAAAGGCGCTTGCGATCCATTCGCTTGTCAATATTTATGATAAAGCCAAGAGCGAAGAGGTCTTGGCTTTGACGCAAAGTCCCAAAGCGGGACTGCGTCAATTTGGTTGTCAATTAGCTGCTCATTTTGAAGTGAAAGGGGTAAAACATCAGATCTGCCAACTATTGCAGGATCCCAGACCCGATGTGAGAATCGCTGCTTTAAACGCACTCGGCCTTTACTTTCGCTTTGAATTAAAGAAGGAAGATGTCTTCCCTCTCTTGGAGCAATCGCTTGCAGATAGAATGCCTTCGGTTGCCATCACCGCAGCTTGGGTAGCGATGATTCTGCAGCATCCTAAAGCAGAGGCCTTTTTCCAACATTGGCTTTTGCATCCTATAGAAAAAAATAGAAGGCTTGCTGCTGCTGCTTTGGCAAAAAGTGGATCTTTTGGCGTTGTGCTTGCGCAAAAAATGCTAAGGCGCACCGAAGATCCTTGTGTCGCTGCCAACCTGGCCCTCGGGCTTCTCGGACAGAGAGTAGAAGTAAAAAAGTGTTGTGAAATTCTTTTTGATTTTTTGCGCAATAAAAATGGGTTGTGGTCATGGGACGAAAAAGAGGGAACGCTTTTTCAAGTACTTTCTCATAGCGACCTGAGGCATGACGAGCTCATTCCTTATTATCCAGAAGCTGAAGATGCCATGGTGACATTGCGTCTTCTTTCCTTTCTTGCCATCGAGGAGGATGATCGCGCATTAGAAGGGCTCAAACGGTTTCTTTCCCATAAACATTGGGGGATGAGTGCTCTTGCTGCCATCACCCTGCTTCAAGAAGGGGGAGTCCCAGAAGCGCAGCTGGTCCGCAAACTCTTGCAAGATCCTGACTGTAACTTGCGCTGCCAGGCAGCGCTTGCTTTGGCATTTCTTGCAAAAGATCGATCCGCATTGCCCATATTAATCGAGGCCTATCAGAAGGCAGACTACGAGTTGAAAGAACGGATTTTGGAAGCACTGGGACAGATCGGCTCTGAAGAGAGCCTGCCCTTTTTGTTTCAGATCTTAAAAGAACCTTTTTTACAACTGCGCGTGATCGCAGCCTCTTCGCTGATCCAGTGTCTCAATCGATAACTATTGACACTTAATGGTAAAAAAATTATTTTTTTACCGTGAGTAGGAAGAAAGCAATTATACCCAAGAATTTGGAAAATTAGTTTCTAGAGTTACGCGAAAATCCTCGCGGTTAGAAGATCGTAATCTGCCCAATATTAATGAAATATGAGGGTAGCTTACGATTTTTAACTCCGAGTTTTTGGCGCGCTCCAGAAAGTTCTTTGGGCATATTTTCGCTATTTCTTGTTTTAAATTTCTGAGTTGTCTAAATTGATTAGATTAAAATAAAAACAAAGTTGATTTGAGAAGGTCTCTCCTACCCACATTGGAGTTTTTTAAAGGAAAGCGATTCGGAAGGAATGTTGTTATGCCGAAAGAAGACACAATAAAAATGGAAGGGAAGGTGGAAGAGCTTTTGCCGAACATGACATTTCGCGTAAAGTTGGAAAATGGAATGGCGGTGGTTGCTCATTTATGCGGGAAAATGCGTATGCGGAATATTCGAGTTTACGTGGGAGATACCGTGACGGTTGAAATGTCTCCTTACGACTTGAGCAAAGCGCGGATCGTATATCGCCAAAAATAAGACACTTGTCATAAATCTTTGTTTTGACTAAGATTAAACCGCTTCAAAACAAGAAGCTGGCCGTTGGCACATTGGCCAAGAAAATTTGCAGGGAAAAGTGATGTTCTTTGCACAGTTGTGAAAGTGCTTTTGAGCACTTGATCGAAAGATCGAAAGTGCCCAGATAGCTCAGTGGTAGAGCACTTGCATGGTAAGTAAGCGGTCGTAGGTTCAATTCCTATTCTGGGCAAAACAAGAAAAAAGCAAGACCTTTTTTTACAGTTCTAATGGAGGAAAAGAATGGCTAAAGAAGCATTTCAAAGGACAAAACCTCACGTAAACGTAGGTACAATTGGTCACGTGGACCATGGAAAGACTACCCTGACAGCTGCGATCACGAAAGTTTTGGCTGAAAAGGGATCTGCAAAGTTTCGAGATTATGCATCGATTGACAATACGCCGGAAGAAAAAGCTCGTGGTATTACGATTAATACCTCTCACGTAGAGTATGAAACTCCCAAGCGCCATTATGCTCACGTGGACTGCCCAGGACATGCTGACTATGTCAAAAACATGATCACCGGTGCTGCACAGATGGACGGAGCTATTCTTGTCGTTGCTGCTACTGATGGCCCCATGCCACAAACAAAAGAACACGTGCTTTTGGCACGTCAGGTTGGCGTTCCCACGATTATTGTTTTTCTAAATAAAATGGATCAGATCGGAAAGGGCGATGAGGAGCTCGTAGAACTCGTTGAGATGGAATTGACCGAGCTTTTGGAAGCCAAGGGATACAAAAATGTTCCTATTGTCCGTGGCTCTGCTCTCAAAGCGTTGGAAGGAGATCCTGAAGCAGAAAAAGCAATTTTAAAGCTTATTGAAGTAATGGATGAAAAAATCCCAGAACCCGTACGAGAGATCGATAAACCTTTCTTAATGCCTATCGAAGACGTCTTCTCTATTTCAGGAAGAGGAACCGTTGTTACAGGAAGAGTAGAAAAGGGTATCGTTCGTGTCAACAACCCACTACAAATTGTAGGGTTGAGAGAAACACGCGATACTGTGGCTACTGGCCTGGAGATGTTCAATAAGACGCTGGATGAAGCCAGAGCTGGAGAAAACGTTGGAATTCTCTTGCGCGGTATTGAAAAACAGGACGTAGAACGTGGAATGGTTCTTGCTGCTCCTGGCACATGCACTCCTCATAAGAAATTTAAAGGAGCAATTTACGTGCTGACCAAAGATGAAGGCGGACGCCATAAGCCCTTTTTTAGCGGATATAGACCTCAGTTTTTCTTCCGCACAACCGATGTGACGGGTACAGTTACTCTTCCACAAGGCACAGAGATGGTTATGCCTGGAGATAACGTGGAGATTGCTGCAGAACTTTTGCAGCCCGTTGCGATGGAAGAGGGCATGAGATTTGCAATTCGCGAAGGTGGCCGTACTATTGGCGCCGGAACTGTTTCAAAGATCATCGAGTAGAATTTCTGCAAAGAAATCTACAGGGTGTGTAGCTCAGCTGGTAGAGCGGCGATCTCCAAAGTCGTTGGTCGGGGGTTCGAATCCCTCCGCACTCGTTAGAGTGCCCTTCATAAGAAGAGAAGGACAGTAAAAAGTGGTAAACGCGGCATGAGAAAAAGCATGCTGATAACTTTAGCAAGAGAAAGTGATGAAAGGGAGCTTCTTAAGAGAGACACAAAACGAAATTAAGAAGATTACTTGGACTACCAAAGAAGAGCTTATCACGCTTACGAAGATTGTGTTGGGAGCAACTCTGGTTTTTGGTTTTGCCGTTTATTTTGTCGATCTGGTCATTCGTGGATGCCTAGAGATTATTGGACAGCTTGTACGCTGGATATTTGGATAAGGATTTTTTATGTTGAAGTGGTATGTAGTCCAGGTGATGTCGGGCCTTGAGAAAAGGGCGAAAAAAACAATAGAAGAAAACCGTGCAAGTAAGGGAATGGCGGAACAGGTTGTAGAGGTGATTGTTCCCACGGAAAACGTTTCTGAAGTGAAAAAAGGGCAGCAGCGCATAGTTGAGAAGAAGCTATGGCCGGGATACATTCTAGTGAAAATGCTTTTGAACGATGAATCATGGGCCTATGTCAAAGAGTGTAATGGAGTGATTGATTTTTTAGGTGGAGAAAAGCCCACTCCATTAAGTGATCAGGAAGTGGCAGAAATTTTAAAAGAACTCGAAGAGCGCAAAAAAGGCGTTGTACAAAAGCATAAAATTGATGTGGGCGCCACAGTTAAGATTGTCGACGGTGTCTTTATCAATTTTGTAGGGACTGTGGAAGAGGTTTTCCACGACAAGGGAAGATTGAGTGTTCGGGTTTCCATTTTTGGAAGAGACACGCGTGTGGATGACCTAGAGTTTTGGCAGGTTGAACAGGTAGCGTCGGAGTAGAATCAAAGGAAAAGATCGCATGGCAAAGAAAAAAATAATTAAAGTCATTAAGTTGCAAATTCCAGCTGGAAAGGCAAATCCAGCGCCTCCCATTGGCCCCGCGTTGGGTTCTGCGGGAGTAAACATTATGGCTTTTTGTAAGGATTTTAATGCACGGACGCAAGATTTAGGGGGAGATATTCTTCCAACGATCATTAGTGTCTATTCTGATAAAAGCTTTACTTTCGAAACAAGGCAGCCACCCGTTCCAGTGCTAATCAAAAAAGCCGCAGGAATTGAATCAGGGTCCAAAGTTCCCAACCGCGATAAGGTGGGAAAATTGAGTGATAGTCAAGTAGAAGACATTGCCAAAACAAAGGCCAAAGATATGCGTGCAGGTTCTCTGGAAGCTGCGAAACAAATGGTTAGAGGAACAGCACGCTCGATGGGCGTAGATATCGTCTAAAGGAAGAAAAGAAGATGGCATCAAAAAGCAAAAGAGTTAAGACAATTGAAAAATTTGTGAGCGAACAGAAACGTTCTCTCTATACGATCGAAGAAGCTGTTGAAGCATTGCAAAAATGTCCCCAAACAAAGTTTGATCAATCGATCACCACAGCATTGAAAGTGGGAATCGATCCAAAGAAGAGCGAACAGCAGGTGCGCGGCACGGTTACCCTTCCTCATGGAACTGGAAAGACTTTGAAGGTTGTTGTCGTTGCGAAGGGAGATAAAATCCAAGAAGCTAAAAATGCAGGTGCTGATGAAGCGGGAAGCGATGAGCTGATCGAGAAAATTAAAGAGGGGTGGACCGATTTTGACGTTTTGATTGCCACGCCAGAGATGATGAGAGAAGTTGGTAAATTGGGCAAGGTTTTGGGCCCTCGTGGCTTGATGCCCACTCCAAAAGGTGGAACGGTAACTGCGGATGTGGAAAAAGCAGTAAAAGAGATGAAGGGCGGCAAGATAGAATTTAAAATGGACAAGAGCGGAGTCATTCAAAATGTTGTCGGCAAAATCTCTTTTTCAAAAGAAAAGCTTGCCGAAAACATTCGCGTGCTTCTTCAAGCTATTGTGAAAGCAAAACCTGCATCTGCAAAGGGCATATTTTTGCAGTCGCTCTATCTTGCATCCACGATGGGACCTGGCTTAAAAATTGATTTGCAGGAGCTAAATGGGTAGGTTGTAAAGATCTACTTGTTGTTTATAGGGAATTTATTGTATTATGGCGCCAAATTTTGAAGAGGCGCAAAGGAAAAGTTTTCTTTTTCAGCTGGATGAAAGTCGCCGGAGAAAAAGATAAAGAATCAAAACCTCCTTGGAAAAAGGTAAATGTAATCGGGAAGAAATATGAGACCAGAAAAGAATTTACTGTTAGGTGAAATTCAGAGCAAGATCGACCAGTCGAAAGGAATGCTGCTTGTTCGCTATAACAAGCTTTCCCCGAACCTATCCTGGGAGCTTGCAGCAGAGCTTTCAAAAAAGGAAAGCCTGTTTGAAGTTGTAAAAAAAAGAATATTTTTCAAAGCAGCAAGTGCTGCCGGAAAAGAGATCAATCAAAAGATCGATGGTCATTTAGGAGTGCTCTTCATGATGGGAGATGCCCTGGATGCGACAAAGGCCTTCTTTTCTTTTTGTCAAACAAACCAAGAGATTTTTTATGTAGAGGGGGGCGAAATTGAAGGTCGCTTCTATTCTGCCGCAGAAGTGGAAGCTCTATCAAAACTTCCTTCCAAAGATGCCATGAGAGCGCAGTTCTTAGGATTGCTAGAAGCTCCGATGGCAGGAACATTGGCTGTAATGGAATCTCTTTTAACGAGCGTGATGCATTGCATTGAAAACAAAAGTCAACAAACAACAAAAAATGAATGAGGTAATAGCGTGGCCACTCTAAACATTGACGAACTCGTAGAAACATTAAGCCAGCTTTCAGTTTTGGACATGGCGAAATTGAAGACGGCATTGGAAAACAAATGGGGCGTAAAAGCAATGGCAGCTGCACCTGCTGTGATTGCTGCACCTTCTGCTGGAGAAGCTTCTCAAGCAGCAGCTTCTGAGTCAACAGAATTTAAGGTTGTTCTTGAAGAGGCTCCTGGAGATAAAAAAATTGGTATTATTAAGGTCGTAAGAGAAATCACGGGCCTTGGCTTAAAAGAAGCTAAAGACCTCGTAGAAGGAGCTCCCAAGACTATAAAAGAGAGCGCTCCAAAAGCAGAAGCAGAAGATATGTCCAAGAAGATTCAAGCTGCTGGAGGAAAGGTCTCTCTGAAGGGGCTGTAATGAGATTTTGTTGGGAAGTCCTTACAATTGTGAGACTTCCTCAAGAGAGCAGAAACCTGTGGGAGGTTTTTGCTCTTTTAGTATTTTAGAAAATCTTTTTGTAAAAAGTTCAGAGGAGCGAGCAGCATGTTAAAAAAACCCCCTCAACGGGTGAGCTTTCGGGAAAGGGAAGAGATCATAGATCTTCCAAATCTGATTGAAATCCAAATCAAGTCCTATCGACAATTTTTGCAAGCTGGGGTTCTGCCTCACGAGAGAGAAAACGTTGGGCTTCAAGAGGTGTTTACCGAAATCTTCCCGATTAAGTCTTACGATGAAAAAACCATACTCGAGTTTCTTTCTTACCATTTGGGAGAGCCAAAATACTCGCCTGAGGAGTGTATTCGTCGAGGGATTACCTATAACGTAACACTGAAAGTGCAATTCCGCCTTACCGACGAAACTGGCATTAAAGAAGAAGAAGTCTACATGGGAACAATCCCCCTGATGACCGATCAGGGTACTTTTGTGATCAATGGTGCGGAGCGCGTCATTGTTTCCCAGCTCCATCGCTCTCCAGGAATCTCTTTTGAAAAGGAACGCCATCCCAAAGGAGTGCTCCTCTACTCGTTTCGTATTATTCCTTATCGAGGCGGCTGGTTGGAAGCAGCCTTTGATATTAACGATTTGATTTACATTTACATTGACCGCAAGAAAAAACGCAGAAAAATTTTAGCAACCTCTTTTGTTCGCACCCTTGGCTATTCGACTGATGCAGACATCATGGAAGAGTTTTTTGCCACCCAGCGCATCAAGATCAAATCGGAAAAAGATTTCGTCAAGCTGGTAGGAAAAATTCTTGCTGAAGATGTGGTGGATGAGAAGACGGGCCTTGTTTATGGTAAGGCCGCAGAAAAACTGACGACTGCAATGCTCAAGCGCATGCTAGATGAAGGAATCACCAGCGTTCGCATCGCAGAAGAGATCGATGAAACGCATCCCATCATCAAGATGATTGCAAAAGATCCCACCGATTCATATGAGTCTGCTCTTAAAGACTTTTATCGAAAGATCAGACCAGGAGAACCCGCTACACTTTCCAATGCACGATCGACCATCATGCGTATGTTTTTCGATCCCAAGCGCTATAATTTGGGCAGAGTTGGCCGTTTCAAGATGAACAGTAAGCTGGGGATTCCGATTTCTGATGAAGAATTGACCCTTTTAACGCTCAAGAAAGAAGACGTAATCGAAGCACTGAAATACCTGATTCGTTTAAAAACGGGCGATAAAAAAGTAGGAATCGATGATATCGACCATTTGGGCAACCGACGTGTGCGATCGGTAGGAGAATTGATCCAAAACCAGTGCCGCATAGGTCTTGCTCGCATGGAAAAGATCATTAAAGAGCGTATGAATCTCTTTGATTTTTCTTCCGATACCATGACGCCTGGAAAAATTGTTTCGGCGAAGGGACTTGCTGGTGTATTGAAAGACTTTTTTGGCAGGTCGCAGCTTTCGCAGTTCATGGATCAAACAAACCCCGTTTCTGAGCTCACGCATAAGCGCAGACTTTCCTGTTTGGGACCAGGTGGATTGAATCGAGAACGTGCAGGATTTGAAGTTCGCGACGTCCATGCTTCTCACTATGGAAGGATCTGTCCGATCGAAACTCCTGAAGGACCAAACATTGGTTTGATCACCTCTCTTTCATCTTTTGGAAAAATCAATGAGTTTGGCTTTATCGAAACCCCTTACCGTATTGTTCGTGACGGCATGGTGACCGACGAAATTGAATATATGACTGCTGATCGAGAAGAGGAATGCATTATTGCTCAGGCAAGCGCTCCTCTTGACGAACATCACATGTTCAAAAACTCTATCTGCTGGGCGCGCTATCATGGAGAACCTTTGGAGTTGGAAACAAGCCGAGTCACGCACATGGATGTTTCTCCCAAGCAGATGGTGTCGATTGTAGCGGGATTGATTCCCTTTTTGGAACACGATGATGCCAACCGTGCTTTGATGGGATCCAACATGCAAAGGCAGGCCGTTCCTCTTTTGAAGCCAGAAACTCCTATTGTGGGGACGGGACTGGAGGCAAGAGCTGCTCGAGATTCTGGAGCAGTTGTGGTTGCGGAAGAAGATGGAAAAGTAGAATATGTCGATGGTTTTAAAATTGAAGTGGCTTCTAAGCGTAATCCTCTCAACAAAAAAGTGTACTTCTTAAAGAAGTTCATGAAGTCCAATTCGGGCACCTGTCTCAATCAGACCCCTATCTGTTCTGTAGGTGACAATATAAAAGCAGGCGATATCATTGCGGATGGTTCTTCAACGGACGTGGGAGAAATTGCTCTTGGAAAGAATGCACTCGTTGCCTTTATGCCCTGGTGTGGATACAACTTTGAAGACGCGATCATCATTTCTGAAAAGTTGATCAAAGAAGATGCTTACACCTCTATCTATTTGGAAGAGTTTGAACTGACAGCACGCGATACCAAACTGGGAAAGGAAGAAATTACTAGAGATATTCCCAACGTATCCGAGGAGGCGCTCGCCAATCTGGGAGAAGATGGTATTATCCGTATTGGTGCCGAGGTAAAGCCTGGCGACATTCTCGTAGGAAAAATTACACCGAAATCTGAAACAGAGCTTTCTCCTGAAGAGAGACTCCTTCGTGCTATTTTTGGTGAAAAAGCCGCTGACGTCAAAGATGCTTCTTTGACAGCTCCTCCCGGAACTGAGGGAGTGGTGATGAGCGTGCAGGTCTTTTCAAAGAGAGATAGGCTTTCAAAAACCGACGAAGCTCTAGTAGAAGAAGAGAGCCGCATTAAGGACATCCGCAAGGATTATAAGACAAAAGAGGCCGAGCTGCAGATGGCGCTTCATGAGAAGTTAGGGGCTCTTCTTCTTGGCGAAGAGCTTCCCGCACCATTAATGCATCGAAAAACGGGAGAAATTCTTTTGCCACAAGGGGAGAAAATTTCTCAAGAGATGCTCGAAGATCTCGAGTCTTATCTTGTAGAAGATCTATTGATGCCCAAGCACGATATCTTCGAAGAGATGAAAAATATCTTGATGGAGCACGAACGATCTATCCAAGCTCTGCAGGAAAAATATCAATCAGAAGTAGAGTATTTACGAAAGGGAGATGTGGAGCTGGATCCTGGTGTGATTCGCCAGGTCAATGTTTACATTGCAACAAAGCGCAAGCTGCAGGTGGGCGACAAGATGGCCGGACGCCATGGAAACAAGGGTGTTGTAGCAAAAATTGTTTCCGAGGCAGATATGCCATTTTTGGACGATGGAGGGACAGTCGAACTTATCTTGAATCCTCTTGGCGTTCCTTCTCGTATGAACATGGGACAGCTGTTGGAAACCCATTTGGGGATTGCTGCGAAAAAAGCAGGCATCTATATCAAGGCTCCTGTATTTGAAGGTTTTCCCGAGTCGAAGATTTGGGAAATGATGGAGCAGGGGGGCCTGCCTCGAACAGGAAAGTTTGTGCTTTACGATGGAAGAACGGGAGAGCGTTTCGATAATCGTATTGTAGTTGGCTACATTTACATGATGAAGCTGAGCCATCTCGTTGCCGATAAGATTCACGCGCGTTCGATTGGTCCTTATTCTCTAGTTACGCAACAACCATTGGGTGGTAAAGCGCAAATGGGAGGACAGCGATTTGGAGAGATGGAAGTCTGGGCGCTGGAGGCTTATGGCGCAGCTCATCTTTTGCAAGAGATGCTGACGGTTAAATCGGATGACGTAGCAGGCCGTACGCGTGCTTATGAGTCCATTGTAAAAGGAGAGAATACTCTGACGGCAGGCACGCCAGAGTCATTTAACGTGTTGATCAAGGAAATGCAGAGCCTTTGTCTTGATATAAGAACGGAATTTGTGGAAGAGTAGGAATTTTTGGGGAGACATTCATGCAAGAAAAAGAGGATTTTAAAAGTTCTCAATTTGATAAACTTACGATAAAAATCGCTTCCGATGACGTGATTCGCGGCGATTGGTCGCGTGGTGAGATCAAAAAGCCAGAGACGATCAACTATCGAACATTTAAACCTGAAAAGGGGGGCCTCTTTTGCGAAAAGATTTTCGGCCCTACACGCGATTGGGAATGCGCCTGTGGAAAGTACAAGAAGATCAAGCATAAAGGAATTGTGTGCGATCGTTGTGGCGTTGAAGTGACTCTTTCCAAGGTGCGCAGAGAACGCATGGCCCATATCGAGCTTGCAGTTCCTGTAGTACACATCTGGTTTTTCAAAACTATGCCATCGCGCATTGGTAATATTTTAGGCCTTTCGACCAATGAACTTGAACGGGTGATCTATTACGAAGAATATATTGTGACCGATGCCAAAAAAACAGAACTTCTGCGCAAACAGCTGTTGAATGATAACGAATATCGCGAAGCAGTAGAGAAGTGGGGGCCTGGATCATTTGAAGCAAAAATGGGTGGAGATGCCATTTTAGATCTATTGAAAAATGAAGATTTGGCGTCATTGGTGATCGAACTGAAGGAAAAGCTGAGAAAGACCAAGTCGATGCAAGCACGCATGAAGCTTGCCAAGCGATTAAAAATTGTGGAAAGCCTTACCTCTTCTCCCAACCAACCTCAATGGATGGTGCTTTCCTGCATTCCCGTGATCCCACCTGATTTGCGGCCGCTTGTTCCTTTGGATGGAGGACGATTTGCAACTTCTGATTTGAATGACCTCTACCGTCGCGTGATCAATCGCAACAATCGTCTCAAATCGATTCTCAAACTCAAAACTCCTGATGTGATCATCCGCAATGAAAAGAGAATGCTCCAAGAAGCGGTCGATGCGCTTTTCGACAATGGTCGCCATGGACATCCCGTGATGGGTGCTGGCAACCGGCCGTTGAAATCTCTTGCGGAAATGCTCAAGGGAAAACAGGGTAGATTCCGTCAAAACCTTCTGGGAAAACGGGTAGACTATTCGGGACGATCTGTTATTGTTGTGGGTCCCGAACTCAAATTTAATCAGTGTGGCATTCCCAAGCAGATGGCTTTGGAACTATTTGAACCTTTCATTGTCAAGCGATTGAAAGATTTAGGTCTTGTCTACACCATTCGTTCTGCAAAGAAAATGATCCAAAAACAGACTCCCGAAGTATGGGATGTTTTGGAAGAGATCATCAAAGGGCATCCCGTTCTACTTAACCGCGCCCCTACTCTGCACCGATTGGGCATTCAGGCGTTTGAACCCGTGCTCATTGAAGGAAAAGCACTGCGTATCCATCCGTTGGTGACAACGGCGTTTAACGCAGACTTTGACGGAGACCAGATGGCGGTGCATATTCCTTTGTCTATCGAAGCACAGCTGGAAGCAAAGCTATTGATGATGGCTCCGGACAACATTTTCCTTCCATCTTCGGGCAAACCTGTTGCGGTACCTACACAAGACATGATTTTGGGTCTCTATTATTTAATGCATGACCCCACTTATCTACCGGAAAAAGAGGGAAAGAAAACGAAGATTTTTTCTTGTCCTGAAGAGGTGCTGTTGGCGCTTGGTAGTGGCAATACATTTCAATGGAAAAGCACGGAAAGAGAAAAAAGCTCGAGAAAAGATGATTTTGGTCGAGGGCTTTTTCTCCATGAAAAGATCAAATTACGCATTGAAAGCGGCATTATTGAAACCACTCCGGGTCGCGTACTTTTCAATACCATTGTTCCAAAAGAGCTGGGCTTTCAAAACTATGCTTTGCGCAAGAAAAAGCTCTCTGAACTGGTGTTGGAGTGCTATAAAAAAGTGGGACTGGAAGCTACAGTACACTTTCTTGACAACATGAAGGCACTTGGCTTTAAAGAAGCAACGAAAGCAGCTCTTTCTATGGGCATGCAAGATGTTCGTGTACCTGAGAAGAAGTCACGTGTCTTGGAAGCGGCTGCCAAAAGAGTTGCGAAGGTCAAACAGCAGTATGAAGATGGAGTGATTACCGATGGAGAGAGACACTCTAAAATCATTAGCATCTGGACTGAAGTATCCGATCTTCTTTCCGAAGAGTTGTTTAAGCTTTTAGGAGAGGTGGTAGATTATTCGTTAAATCCTCTTTACTTGATGATGGATTCTGGCGCTCGGGGAAATAAGTCGCAGGTGAAACAGTTGGGAGCTTTGCGTGGTTTGATGGCAAAGCCATCGGGTGAGATTATCGAATCGCCGATTACAGCCAATTTCCGCGAAGGCCTTTCTGTGGTGGAATATTTTATTTCGACTCACGGTGCGAGAAAAGGACTTGCCGATACAGCTCTGAAGACTGCCGACTCTGGTTATTTGACAAGACGCCTTGTAGACGTAGCACAAGATCTCATCATTACAGAAGTTGATTGTGGCACCTTGAATGGCATTGAGGTAATGGCGATCAAGCAGGGACAAGAGGAGCTGATTGCACTGAAGGACCGCATTTACGGTCGTACAGTGTGCGATGATGTGTGCCAGCCGGGAGATAGCACAAAGATATTGGCCCATGCGGGCGATATTTTGACAATCAAGCAAGCAGAAATGATCGATGATGCTGGTATCGAGTCACTGCGTCTTCGTTCTCCATTGACCTGCGAATGCCATCGAGGATTATGTGCAAAATGTTATGGGATGAATTTAGCGACGGGAAGTCTTGTTGGCTTTGGGGAAGCAATTGGAATTATTGCGGCGCAATCGATTGGTGAGCCTGGAACACAGCTGACGATGAGAACCTTCCACATTGGAGGTATTGCCTCCGCTGGATTTTCTCCTCAGTTGATCGCAGAAAAAGATGGCATTCTTGTCTATAAAGATCTCAGGGTTGTGCAGAACGAAGAAGGACACTACCTGGTATTGAACAAGAGTGGAACTTTGAATGTCGTTCGCGACGAAGGGCGAACGCTTGAAGAGTATAAAAAACTTTTGAGCACGAAATCGATCGAGCCTTTACAAATTTTTAACCTTGAGCTGGGAACGAAAATTCTCTTTAAAGACGGGGAAAAAATTGCGAAGGGAACAAAGATTGCCGAATGGGAGCAGCATAGCAGTCCTATCATTTGCGAAAGACCTGGTTTTGTTAAATATGAGGACCTTGTCGAAGGCATTTCGATGCAAAAAGAGCTCAATAAGCAGACGGGGCAGGTCGAATACATTGTGAAGCAGCACCGTGGAGAACTTCACCCACAGATTTCAATTTATACCGATTCTGAGTGTAAAGAACTTGTTGGAACCTATGCAATTCCGTCTGGTGCTGTGATTGTTGTTCGCGAAGGGCAAAATGTGCGAGCAGGGGTGATCCTTGCCAAATTACCCAGAGGTTCTCTCAAAACGAAGGATATCACTGGAGGTCTCCCACGGGTTGCCGAACTTGTTGAAGCACGACGTCCCAAAGACGATGCAGTGATTGCAAAGATCGATGGAGTCGTGGACCCTAAAGGGGTACAAAAGAACAAGCGTATTGTTGTCGTGCGCAACGAGATTAGCGGCATGGAAGAGGAACATCTAATTCCTCTTTCCAAGCACCTAATTGTCCAAAAAGGAGATCTTGTAGTGAAAGGGCAGCAGTTGACCGATGGTCTGGTTGTTCCTCAGGAGATTTTGGAAATTTGCGGCGTGCGCGAGCTACAAAAATATCTTGTCAACCAAGTACAAGAGGTCTACCGGCTCCAGGGCGTTGAAATCAACGATAAGCATATAGAAATTATCGTGCGTCAGATGTTGCAAAAAGTTCGAGTTCTGGATCCTGGGGACACTACTTTCCTTTACGGAGAAGATGTAGATAAGCGTACTTTCCATGCCAAGAACAAAAAGTCGATCGAAGAGGGGGGAAAGCCGGCCCAAGCTATGCCCATTCTTTTGGGTATTACCAAAGCCTCTCTTTCCAACGAATCCTTTATTTCTGCAGCTTCTTTCCAAGAGATGACTCGCGTATTGACCGATGCAGCTGTGGAAGGAAAGACGGACAATCTTCTCGACTTCAAGGCCAACCTCATCATGGGACACATGATACCTGGTGGAACTGGCTTCGAATATCACAAAA
This sequence comes from bacterium, assembly GCA_021811265.1. Taxonomy (GTDB): domain Bacteria; phylum Chlamydiota; class Chlamydiia; order Chlamydiales; family SM23-39; genus JAJZPH01. Next base: position 2,274 of record JAJZPH010000021.1, on the reverse strand, counting down.
AGTCGAACAAGTTTGTGGATCAGGAAAAAGTAGAAAAACTCGAATTTATTTTTGAGGATTAGTCCTACCAGAAACCTCGATTGTTACAAAATCTGCGCCAACCTCTCTTGTAGAGTTGGCGCGTCTGAATAGGTCGGCTTATTTTAAAGAGAGTTTTGATGCTCGAACAGAAGCATAGACCTTATCCAAAACTCGCGTTTCTTAGTTTCTTTCTCTATTTTTTTGGAGTAGCTCTTCCAATAGTTTTAAGTCCTGATTGAAATTTTGAATGCCTTCCATCAGTTTTTCCTGTGCCATTTCATCTTGTGATAAAAGCGATAAGAATTTGGATTTATCGAGATGGATTTTTTCAATAGATAGCTTTTGGCTGTCTGTCCCATCCAACTTGCGAGGAGCGCTTTCTGTAGACTGTTGGAGCATTTGTAAGAATTTAGGAGCGATCGTGAGAAGATCGCAGCCAGAAAGTTCTAAAATTTCTTCTTTGCTGCGGAAGCTAGCTGCCATGATTTGTGTTTTGTAGCCAAACTTTTTGTAATAGTGAAAAATGCGGGAGACAGACATGACACCGGGGTCTAGGTGAGGAGGAAAAGAGTCTTTTCCTTCTTTTTTCTTATACCAATCCAATATCCGCCCAACAAAAGGAGAAATCAAAGTGGCTTTTGCCTCAGCTGCCGCAACTGCTTGGGGAAGAGAGAAGAGCAGGGTCATATTGCAATGAATGCTCTTTTTTTCGAGCTCTTGCGCAGCTACGATCCCTTCCCAAGTAGCGGCAAGTTTGATGAGAATCCGTTCCCGATCGATTTTTTCCTTTGCAAACAGAGCAATGAGATACTCGGCTTTCTCTTGGCTTTTCTTTGCATCGAATGAGAAGCGAGGATCCACTTCAATGGAGACTCTTCCGGGAATGATTTTCAAGATTTCTCGTCCAAAAATGATGAAGAGTTTATCGTGCGTGGCAGCAAGAGAAATATTTTTTCCAAAGTAGAGCGCCTCGTCCATCAATGAAGCATACTGCTCTTGTTTTGCCGCGCTGAGAATCAGCGAAGGGTTGGTAGTGGCATCTTGGGGTTTGTAGGTTGCGATTGTGGCAAAATCACCGCTATCGGCCACGATTGTTGAGGATTGTTTGAGAGATTCCAGCTGGTTTTCCATACAAACTCCTATAAAGGACGAAAAAGGGAAGAAATTTCCCAAGATGTTTTTTTGTGGGTTAATTTTTCGAAACTTTCAGAAAAGTGGTCGGGCAAGATAGAGATATGATAGCCATTGATTTCTATTGCTACTGTTTTTCCTTCCAAAAGAGATTGAATCAGAAGGTTTGCTTCTTCTTTTTCCAACACCAGGCGCTGATTTCCTTCGCGCAGCATGGCAGTTTTTTTATAGGCGTGCTGATCGATGTGAAAAGCAATCGTTGTTTTTTTTCCCGAAGAGGGGACGATTTGAGATTCTAAGAAGGTGATGAAGCAGGCAATATCTTTCTGGATTGGCAGAAACTCGACTGCAATTTTGGGAAAGCTATTGGAGACAAAGCTGAGTCTGGAGTAGGGGGCATCTGCAATGGCTTCTAATTCCCAAGTATTTGAAGTATGAGAGCATCCAAAAAGAAAAACAAATTGTCCAATCCATAAGAGGGGCAGGTTCTTATGAGAAAAGCTTCTTTTGAGAAAATTTTTCAAGCAGGGTTGCTACACATTAGTTGTGGTGGTGATGGGGAGAATGACCGGAATCTCTTAGCAAGATTATGGCGACAACGGCTGCAGCCACGCTCGTTGAGGCAAAAAGCCAGTTTTGCCAATCTCTTTTCTTAGCAGTTTTCAGTGCCTCTTGCGATGCTTTTCCCACCTCTTTTTTGGGAGGAGCTTTTTCCTCTGAAGAGTAGGGAGCAGCCGGCATGCTTTCAGTGGGGGATTCTGCAAGGAGTGCACAAGAAGTTGAGAGAAAGACAGAGCACAAGAAAAGAGAGAAATATTTTTTCATCGTAATCCTCAATAGGTAGACTTTTTTTTCAGAAAATAATCCTATATCAAGTTCATGTTTTGGACAATCCTGGAGTTTGTTTCTTTTTTAGAGGCTTTGCGAAAGAAAGAGATTCTTTATGTTCACAAAAATCTATCTGTTTCAATATGAGCATGTTAGATGTATCATTTTGATTGAAAGGAACTTATGTTTAGATATAAAAAATTATAGTAAAATATTTTTAGTTCATTTTTTAAATACTTGTTTAATAGTAATAAAAATATGATTATTATAAACTTTTAATTGTAAATAAATAAA
>JAJZPH010000020.1 GCA_021811265.1 bacterium | reverse complement strand
GTCCACCCGTTTTCATCAAACAGAAGTTCCTAAATTGATAGAACCTTTACCTTCTCGAGAAATCCATAAAACACACCCATTTTTCGGCAAAGAGGCTAGCCTACAATACAACATTATCACCGAGCGTTTTATTAACTATTTTATAAAAATTGGGAAGATTGATTTATTGTGCGCCCTGGAAGAGCCCTTGATTGGAAACCCCCCGTTTGTGACCTATAAAGGAAAGCGTGTTTCACAAGACATCTGCAATTCTCTTTTGGAGTTTATACCCATTTCTCAGCATTGCCCTCTCAAAGAAATTTCGACAGTTATTGAAATTGGAGCAGGATCTGGTAGAACTGCTTTCTGTTTTTTAAGTTTATTGCCTCAGATCAAATATATTATCGTTGATTTTCCACCAGCTCTATATGTTTCTCAAACCTATTTATCTGATGTTTTTCACGATAAAAAAATAATGAAATTCAGACCATTTTCCGAATTTAAAGAAATTGAAAAAGAATTTTCTGAAGCAAATATTATTTTTTTAACACCAGACCAGCTCAGTAAACTTCCAGATAAAAGCGCAGATTTGTTTTTAGCGATTGATTGTCTTCACGAAATGAAACCCCAAATGATCGATCATTATTTCAATGAAGCCGAACGAACGTCCTCTTATTTTTACTTTAAATGCTGGCAAAACACCACGGTTCCTTTTGATGGAATCTCTTATTCTCAAAATAGCTATCCAGTACATAAGAACTGGACAGAGCTTTTTAATGAACCTTGTGTGGTTCCCTCAGGATTCTTTCACGCTTTTTACAAATTTTGAACTTTTTATACACATAAGTTTTTAAGGATCAAGGCAATGAAAGAACCTCCTCGCATCACCACAATCATTCCAACGCTTAAACGACCGCAACTCTTAAAGCGAGCAATCAAAAGCGTTCTGAACCAATCCTATCCTTATTTTCAAATCTATGTTTGTGATAATGCCTCGGGAGACGAGACTCTGCAGATCGTAAGTCAGTTAATGAAGGACGATGCGCGGATTGTATACTTTCCTCAGGAAAAAAATATTGGCATGGTGAAAAATTTTCAATTTGGCCTGAGCCGCGTAACTACGCCATTTTTTTCTTTTCTTTCCGATGATGATTTTTTGTTGCCGCGATTTTTTGAAACAGCGATGGGACGATTCGACCAATATCCTCAAGCGGGTTGTTTTGCTGGAGCTTCTGTTATTTGGGAAGAAAAAAATAATGCGGTCAAACATGTTTCTTTCTCTAGCTGCGAAAAAAACGATTTCATTTCACTAAAAGATTCTTTTCCTTTTATGAAACAAGAGGATGATTTTCCCAATTGGGCTTCCATGGTTTTTCGTAGAGAAATTCTTACAAGCATTGGAATGCTGGACGAGGAAATAGAAGCTTTTGATATAGATTACATTTTCCGCGTACTCTCAAAGTTTTCGTGCACAATTTCCAAAACTCCTGTCTCCGTTTTTCTTGTTCACGAAAACTCATTTCCAAAACAATTTGAATTTGCGTTGCGATGCTCTATAGAAAAAATCTTCCCCAAATTACAGGGTTTGGGAATTGCCCAAACCTCTCGGGAGAAAATTATACGACAACTGATGGATTATGAATTTCATGCACTGGTTGTGCTGGGGATTAAATCTTTGGTAAAAAAAGAGTGGAAAGAAGCAGAAAAAATTTCTGAATTTCTTAGAAGAAACTTTGGCGAAAAAAGAAGCTTTGCCTTTTTCTTCATGAATTGTTTAAAGTTCGCAGCAAAAATTCCTTTTTTTGACAGGCTTTTTTATCTTTTGTTGCATCTAAAAAACAATTGGAAGAAAATGAAGCGGCCAGAAAGCTATCTTGCTCTTGAAAAGGAAATCGTTACCTGGAAAACAATGCTCGAAAATTGAATAGAACATTAGAGGGTGTCTTATGAAAAAAGCATTGATTACAGGCATCACGGGTCAGGATGGCTCCTATCTTGCCGAATTTTTATTGGCAAAGGGGTACATTGTTCATGGATTAGTGCGCAGATCTTCCTCTTCCAATTTACATAGAATTCTTCACCTATGCGAAAATAAGAGCTTGAAGGATCGATTTTTTTTACACTCGGGAGACTTGTCCGATTTTTATAGTATAAAAAGTGCGGTGGAAAGCGTACAACCTCATGAAATCTATAATTTGGGCGCAATGAGCCATGTCAAAGTTTCTTTCGAAGTCCCAGAATATACAGCAAATGTCGACGCGCTTGGAACTCTTCGTCTTTTGGAAGCCATACGTACTACCTGCCCAGCTGCAAGATTTTATCAAGCTTCCACATCAGAATTGTACGGGAAAGTGAAAGAAACACCCCAAACAGAAAAAACACCTTTTCATCCTCGCTCTCCTTACGGGGTGGCAAAAATTTACAGTTATTGGGCCGTCGTCAACTATCGCGAAGCTTATAATATTTACGCCTGCAATGGCATCCTATTCAACCATGAAAGTCCCAGAAGGGGAGAAACCTTTGTCTCGCGAAAGATTACGATTGCGGTTGCCCGCATCAAAGCGGGCCTACAAGACCATATTGTGCTTGGCAATCTCGATGCACAAAGAGATTGGGGCTATGCGAAAGATTTCGTGCAAGGCATGTGGCTTATGCTGCAGCAAGATACTCCCGAAGATTATGTTTTAGCAACAGGTCAAACCACGAGCGTTAGGAAATTTGTTGATCTCTCTTTTCGAGAAGTGGGCATTGAAATCTCTTGGGAAGGCTCTGGTGTTGATGAAAAAGGGATCGATCGCGCAACGGGCAAAGTTGTCGTGCTGGTTTCTCCTGAATTTTTTAGACCTTCAGAAGTTGATCTTTTACTTGGAGACGCTACAAAAGCAAAGGAAAAGTTGGGCTGGGTCCACCAAACAAATCTCGAAGAATTGGTTCGTATTATGGTGAAAGCAGACCTGGAAGCGCTCAATTTTCCCAAAACTATTTCTCATTAGACATAAAATTCAGTCCAAAATTTCAATATTCTCATAGGCTCTTAGCAAATCTCTGAAATGTGCAGCATCTTCGAAACGAAGTTCTTTTGCAGCTCGCATCATCTCTTTACGATACTCTTTCACTTTAGACTCCATCTCTTCTCTCTTATTCTTTTTGATGTAAAGCTGCTTGACTTCTTTCTCTTCCGGAGGCAGACCAAAAGTTTCTTCAAGATCTTCAATGCGGGCTTTCTGAATGGTTTTTGGTACAATGCCATGCTTGCGATTGTACTCTTCCTGCACACGTCTCCTTTTTTCTGTGACTGTAACTGCGCGGCGAATCGCGTCGGTCATCCGATCCGCATACATGACCACGCGCCCCTTTTCATTGCGCGCCGCTCGTCCACAGGTTTGAATAAGCGCTGTCTCGCTGCGAAGAAAACCCTGTTTATCTGCGTCTAAGATCGCAACCAAGGTTACTTCTGGGATGTCTAGCCCCTCGCGCAAAAGGTTGATTCCCACCAGAACCTCAAAATTACCCAAACGGAGATCTTTAATGATGTGGATTCTTTCCAGGGTGTCTACATCAGAATGAAGGTATTTGGCGCGAATGCCAATCTCGGTTAAAAACTTTGTAACCTCTTCGGCTAATTTTTTGGTCAGAGTAGTCACCAAAACACGCCCTTTTGCTTCTGTTTCTATGCGGATTTCTTCCAATACGTCATCGATTTGCCCTTCTGCTTTTCTTACCTGGATCATCGGATCCAAAAGTCCTGTGGGGCGAATGACCTGCTCCACAACTTCTCCGCCAGCTTCTTCTACCTCCCAAGCAGATGGCGTTGCAGACACATAGACTACCTGATGGATTCTTGCTTGAATCTCTTCAAATTTTAAAGGTCTGTTGTCAAAAGCAGAGGGTAGGCGGAAGCCAAACTCTATCAGAGACTCTTTGCGTGCTCGGTCACCATTATACATAGCATGCATTTGAGGAATGGTCTGGTGCGACTCATCCACAAAGAGTAAAAAATCCTTGGGAAAATACTCCAGAAGACAGGGAGGAGGATCTCCTGCTTTGCGATGGCTAAAATGTCTCGAATAATTTTCAATTCCCTTGCAAAAACCGATCTCTTGGATCATCTCGAGATCATAAATGGTTCTTTCTTTGATGCGCTGTTTTTCAATCCATCTTTCATGTGCATCATAATAAGCAATTCTCTCTTCGAGTTCCGTTCGGACGGATTCAATGGCAGAATGGCGAACTTCTTCGGGAGTCACATAATGAGATCCGGGATAGATAGACAAACTTTCGCAGCTTTTCTTCACATTGCCAGTCAAGGGATCGATCTGCACCATTTTTTCTATTTCGTCGCCGAAAAATTCTATGCGATAGCCAAGATCTTCTTCATATGCAGGAACAATTTCCACCACATCGCCGCGTGCACGAAAAGAAGCTCTCATCAGGTCCATATCGCTTCGCTTGTAATGCATTTCGACAAGGCGCAATAAAAGTTCGTCTCGTGCAATCTCTTGTCCTTTGTGCAAAAAAAGCGCCATCTTTGCGTAATATTCAGGAAGGCCGAGACCATAAATGCAAGAAATCGAAGAGACAATAATCACATCTCTTCTTTCGATAAGCGATCGCGTGGCGCTGAGACGCATCTTATCAATGCGATCATTGATGGCCAGATCTTTTTCAATATAGGTATCCGTTCGGGCGATATAGGCTTCGGGTTGGTAATAGTCGTAATAAGAAACAAAATATTCCACCGCATTTTCAGGAAAAAAAGATTTGAACTCCTGATAGAGCTGAGCAGCTAACGTTTTGTTGTGCGCCAATACAAGAGTGGGCTTTTGCACATTTTGAATTACCTGTGCCATGGTAAAAGTTTTTCCAGAGCCGGTAATTCCCAAAAGCACTTGGCTTCTTTTTTGTTCAGAAATTCCTTCTGAGATTTTTTGAATCGCCGTTGGCTGATCGCCAAGGGGAATAAAGGAAGTTTTTAGTTGAAACAGGTTCTGTTGCATAGTCCTCTAGAGAGATGGAGCTGCTTTCTTTTCTTCACGTCGTATTTCTTGCCCCATACGCCCTAGTTCATACCCTTCAAAATCCACAAAACGAAAAAATCTTTCAAACGCAGGGAAGAGTTGGCATACTTTACGTACCATCTCTTGCGCTACATATCGATAGCTCATATGTCCTGCCGCAGAGGATCGCAGCTCACACATCCATTGAAGGGCGCGCAAATTCACGTGAAAATACCAGCGCAAATTGTAGGCCATCGGAACTACATATTGCGCCTCTTCGGGAAGCTCTTGTGCCATGAGGTCATAGGCCTTCTTTGCCTCTTCCATCGCTCCGACATACTCTTTTTCCATCGCAGTACCCATAATTTCACGAGGAACAAAATACCCGTAATTACAGGTGAGCAGCTGTCTTTCTTGAGTCAACATACGATGTCTCTGCAGGTCGCGGTAAATGCCAAAATCGGCTACGATCTCAAAAGTGAATGTCGCCAGCTCTAGGGCGCGTGGAGACTTGTGGCGTCTATTTTCTCTAAAAAGCGCGCCTGCATCCAAAATACGCGCTACCTCTTCATCTGAAAGTTTGCGCACATGCTTCCAGATGTCTTCAAGAGATGTGTCGACGTACTCATAAAGGAGGGCGCCCGCAACCTTCATTATAGAATCGGGATCATGAGAAATGAGAAAAACGCCCGGCTCTCTGTTTTGGGGTATTTGTGCTTTATGTGCCGACGCCAGTAGATGTAGCTCTTCCTTCATCTGCTCAGAAAAGGCTGCATAGGTTTGACAATACTTAGTTGCAGGATCGGCCCGTTTGACAAAAGAGGGAATGACTTTGGACAACTCGGCTAACATTTCCTTTGAGATCTCTTGCAACTCCGATAGGTTATGCCCACTGAGTTTACGAATGAGTTGTTCAAAAAAACGGCCGTTGCCAAAAAAACCTACGTTGGTCAAGCTGCTTGCGGGAAGTAGCCCTCGCAAACAATCCAACACTTTGGCGCGTAGAGCTGTGGTATACGCAGCCTTGGACACATGACTTTCTTTTGGGATTTTTTCTTCCATTTGCGCTGAGAGAAGAGGAATTAGCTTACTGTAAGTTGCAAACAGCCGATTACAGGTGGAAAGATACAGATCCCGATAGGCCGATGTCATCAAAACAGGCTCTTTGTAAAAAAGGTACTCGCCATTTACTTTTTGATCGAAGCAAATATAACGGGTGGATTTCTCTAGAGGAGATCCTCCTATGCGACTCTCTTCGAGAGCCTTGGCAGCAAGCATGGATATGTTTTCTACTCCAAGGTGGGCGCCGCCGAGTTCAGCAATCGAATCATCTCCGTATCCGTCTAAAATGCGATCGTAAAAATCATGCGCCTTTTTAATAGCAATAATCTGCTCATCTGCTTCCTTCTCTGCTGAAGAAGGATCCTTGCCTACAATCGAAGAAAAAGCAGAATCTTGATTGAGAATGAACTCTTTTAATAGAAGAGACCTCAGTCCCAGGTTGGATCGGGAATATCGAGAAAAGAGAGCTCCTTTAAGCACTTCAGGAAGATTGTGCAAAACAAAAACTTTTCCAGAAGTATTGGAAACAAAACGGCTCAAGATTTTTTTTTGCTGTTCGCTAAATTCCTCCAGACCTTCTGTCATTGTGGCCTCCATGAGAAGACTCCTTGAAAGCTAACCCCTGAGTCAGAATTTACATTAAATGCATCCAAAGATCAAGGCGCGAATTCAATTCAAATTTTCCCTTTCTTCGTGAATGGTAGGAAAGAGTGGTTTTCCTGTTTGCGCCCTTGCTCCCACGTCTCTGAGCCAAGCTGCCATGCCATAGCCAATTTTGGAGCGGCTGCTCTTATTCATGAACCAATCCAAAGGCAAAGAAAAAGCAAAGCCTTTATCGTAATACCTTTTTCCGTTGACGCGATCGCCCCCATCTGTCACGGCGTACCACAAAGAAAAATGAAACCCCGAAGAAAAATATCGCGTCCATTCGAGACGAATTCCTTTATCTCTTGCCAAAAACTGTCCCAAGCTCACCCGAAAATAGGTCTGTAGAGGGCGAAGATCGTAATAGAGCTCTAAAAAACACTGGATTCCTACATAGGGGACATGGTGAAGAATGTTGTTGGCAGAAAGCTTTGCAACCTTCCTTTGAAAAAAGATCCCCGAATATTTTCTCTTCAAAAGAGCTGCTATCTCAAAACCCACAGCCCAAGGTGAAGAGACAGAATAATAGAGAGCTTCGATAGCAGCTCCTGCATAGGCAATTTCGAAATATCCAAGACTCGAACGTGCAAAAAAACCCTCCCCACAATTCCACTGTTTTTGCAAAAAAGCTCTTTGGATGTGGAGCGACTGCTTCTGATTGTAATGGATCGTATCGGAGCGCACGCGAAGAAGGTACGAGGGATTGAGAACGTCTCGACATCCCATACTTTTTGTACTCGATGAAATAATGTAGCTTGCACATAAATCGTAATAGATTTGATCCATGAGATATCCTTGGGGGCCTGTAATCAAACTCAAATCATACTTGAACTTTCCTGTTGTGCTGCCGAAGTAGGAAAGAAATCCAGGCCTCAGAGTCCACAACCATATCGATTTTTTGCGCTGATAGAGAAGGGCATCCGTGTAAGGAGAAGGGATGGGAGAAACTTCCCTCATGGGAGCAAGGAGAGACATCTCATAATCTCCCACCTCCTTTTTTGCCAAGCGCTTGAGGTCACTTGTGCGAAAAAAATACTCATGCACCATAAGGCCATCGGCTTCTACAACTACAGTGATGGTGACAATATCGCCAGGTGTTATCGAAGAACAGAGCCGCTCGATCCTCTCTCTCACCACCGCTTCTTCACGGTAGGCAACATTATTCACCTTCATCCACAGATGCTTTTTCTTCTCTACATCGATTCTGAGGTACAAAGACATGAGTTCGATGCCCTGGCCATGAAATGCATGGCAGAATTCTTTTGCCATTTCCTCTTCACAGCGTCCTTCTCCCAAAGGCTCTACATCCACTGGAGAGGTATAGAGAGGTGGGTCTTTGTATTTAGGAAAAAGACCCTTCACTTTACCAATGTTGTAATCAAAAGCTGCCAAGGCAGCGACCTCTTTTCCCCGAAGAGAGCTTACAGAAAAGCGAACTCCTGGTTGGATCTGATAGTGCATACCCGCATTGATGCGACAGCGCACCGATTTTCCCAAAGGATGCTCAGGCAGATGATGCTTATAATTATTTGCATCATATTCAATTGCAAAAGATATGCCTTTTAATAAATGGTTCTTTTGGCGAAAGGGACTCCAAATCATGCCACCAAAAAATCCACCGATCCGCCCACACCCCCAGCCAAGAGTCAGCTCCAGATTTTCCCTCAAAAAATCTTGGGTAGCGACTGCATAAAAACTGTGAAATCGTCTTGTTCCCAAGAAATCATTCAATCCCAAAGCAAAAGTGGGTAGAAAAGCAATACCATCCTCTTTTCTTAAGAGAGCCACTTTGATGTTTACCGAACGCTCGGCATCGTCTCCAAAGCCCAAATGGCCAAAATTACTCTCCGAAATGCCTTTAAAAACCCAGTAGTTCCCAGAAAGCTCCACGTGATCAAAATACTGAAAAGCGACTCCATACACGTGATAGGGAGGGAGATAGGAAAAGCCAAGAGAAACGCTTCCTTCATCAACCATCCTGGCAGAGGGCATAGTAAAAATCCCTCCTTGCATTTGATAGTTCAAAACAACAGGAAGCCTTTCGTGTATTTTATCATCGATTTTTCGAACGCTTTCGAGGTCCGAAAATAGCCTTTCTTCTTTTAGCAAAGAAGACTCAGGCAAATTTTTTTCTTGGCCAATAGCAATAGATGAAAAAAGAAAGGCACCCACGAAAAAAAACCATCTCATTTCATTTCCATCTCAGATGACTTCGCTGACGCTCGTCGGTGATTGAACAAAGAAATGCTATCATTATAAGCAATTTTTCAAACAAATTTTCGACTGTGAGCATTCTCAAAAAAATCTTTGCATAATATTTTTGCAGATTATAAACTTTTTTTTAATTTCTTTGGTTTTAGCAAGGAGAAAAGCATGTCTACGGAAATCATTCTACCTTATAACGACGCGGCCCTTCATAGGGACGAAACATATGCACCTATCGACGTTGTAAATCTCGGCGATCGGGTGATCGTAAAGTATCTCTTAAACGTCCCCGATTTTGCAGGGATTTCTCGAGCGGTGGAAGTAATTCAAGTTCTTTTGCGAGACAATCCCGATTTTTTTTGTACAACCTTTCTCATGGAGACACTAAGAGATGAGATTACTCGAAAACCCTATTTGACGATCAATGGAAGGGCGTTGAGTATTTCTGAAGATTTTGCAGAAGAGAACGAAGCTTATCGAGATTGTTTTACAGAAGCTTCAGTCATCCATCCTATCGTGTGCGATGAAGGCCATATTATGGAAAGAGACAGGGCTCAATTGTGGATTGAAAGAAATGGGCAGAAAAATATTTGTCCTTTTGGAAATCATCGCATCTCTTCTTTACAACTAGATCCACGAAGAGAAAGAGATGCCACGTTACACAGGAATGTTACTATTCAAGCTTCTGCGGAAAGAGATACTTTAATGCTCCAACAGCGTTTGGCTTCTTTGCAAACGAGAATCATTGAAGTTGTGTCTCGTTTGATGAGCGAGCGCAAAACTGTTGCTACCCGCTCTATTGCCGGAGGTGTTTTGAAAATCGGTATCAAAGGGGGAGCGATAGCAGCACAATTTGTGGGCAAAGAAATCATAAAAACAGCTACTGAGATTGCTGCAAAAGAGATTGCGAAAGCTGCCGGAAAGGAAATAAGTAAGAGCATTGCAGAAGATATTGGCAAAAAAGCCGCAGAAGAAGCAGGAAAAAAATTCGAAAAACTTATTCCTGGGATTGGTGTTCCTATAGGAATTGGCTTAGCATGCCATCGCTTCTATCATCGTCAATACGTAAGAGGTGTTGGAGAGATCATTTCCGGAGTAACCCCTTTGATTCCAGTTTGGGGCCAGGGAATTTCTCTGGGCGTTGACGCCGTTTTGTTGACCGCAGACATCTCGGAAACTTTTCTTTCTCCCTCATTGCAAGATGCTTCAGATCATCCTACCGGTCAAATAGTTCCATTTGATCTTGCAGGTGCTTACAAGATTTTAGGAATTAGGCCAGCAGATTCTGCGCAGGATCGTACGGAAGTGGATGATGCTTATCGATGGTTTTATTCATTGACGCACGTAGAAGAATTTGGAATGGGAAATATTTCTGAGGAGTGGCGCCTAATCATGGATGTTGGTGCTGCTGCAATAGAAAATGCAAGACAAACAATTTATCAAGAAAAAAGTTGGGCTTGATCCAGGATTTTTTGAGTTTTCTCAATTTACTTATTAAAGGAGGGGAACATGACCACAGATCTTGTTAAGGCTTTTGACGAGAGACTCAAAACATTTAGTCGGACCGAACAAATAGAACTTGAAGGTCAGATGATTGTAAAATATCGATTTGACAAACCAGAAATTGCGATGGTTGCCCAAGCCGCTGAAATCATAGAAAACCTATTAAGAGCAAATCAATTCTTATGTCCAACCTTTCATAGAGAAACCTTAGCGACCGATCTTTTGCGCAAACCCTATCTAACCATTAAAGGAAAGATAGATAGAGGCATGTCGGTGAGTATTTGTGAAGTTGAATCCGAAGAGAATGATAGATACAGAGATTATTTTACCGATGGTCCCACAATCCATCCAGTCAGATGTAGCAATAATCATCTCTTTGAAAGAGATTTAGCTTGCATATGGCGTGAAAAAAAAGGTGACATTTGCCCTGTCGGAGATCACCCTATTGGCAGCTTAGTCTCAACTCCTGCAGAGGAGAGAAATTTCGCGTTGCATAATAGAAAATTGCTTGGGATTATTCAAGAACGAGACTTGGAAAGAGATAAAAGGCAATTGAAAGAATTGCATGAAAGAATAAGTAATATTGTTTGGCCTTTGGTATTATATCGTACGATGCCTACTTGCTTTTCTTTTGGATTTAGAGGCACAAGAATACTATATAGAGGAGGATCTTTTCTGCTATGTGAATTAGCGAGCGGTTCTGAGATGGTGAAGGCAGGGGCAAGAGTAATGAGCGTAACCCTAACCAAAAATGCTATTGAAAAAACAGGTAAAGCTGTTTTGAAAGAAGTAGCAGAAGAAGCAAGCGAAATTGCTTTAAAGAAAACGACAGAACAGGTGAGCAAAGTCGTTGTAAAAGAAGCGGCAGAAGAAGTGGGTGAAGCAGTTGCAAAAAAGGCTGTGGAAAAATTAGGAAAAGAAACTGGGAAGCGTGTCAGCAAAAAAGCGGTAGAAACATTTGGAAAAATTGTTCCTGTTGCTGGTGTGGCTTGGGGATGTGGCTGTATGTTCTGGCGTTTCTATCACGGTCAAATCGTAAAAGGCTTGGGAGAGCTTGCTTCGGGTGTTGCAGGTTGTTTTCCAGGTTATGGAACGGTAATTTCTTTAGGAATTGACACTGTTTTGCTGGGAACAGATATAGCAGAAACGGTATCGTCCGTTCGTGCTCCTCCAGACGCTTTAACTTCTAGCATCATCATTCAATTAAATCCGCAAAGTGCTTATAGAATTTTAGGAATAGCTCCAAGCGAAGCAGGTTTGCGAGATCGCAAAGCGATAGATGATGTTTTTGCTCGGTTTCATAAATTAATAGAATCGGATCTTTCCGGACCTGCAGCTCATGTCGTTGATGAGCAATTAGAAATGACCAAGGGTGTATGTACTAGTGCATTAGATCATGCAAAGGAAGTAATTTACCAATCCAGAAGCTGGGTTTGAAGAGCAAAGATTTATAGTGTAAATTTTGGAAAAAGGTTATCATCGCACTTGCGTTTTTTTGGTTCGAAAGAGATGAGTAAAAATGCTATTGTTCTTTGTAATTTAAATTTTTTTTAGCACGAGGATTTTGAGTTACATTCTTTTTTTAAGAGCATAAGGAGAAAAGAAATGTTTCAATGTGTAGAAAGAGGTTGGAAAAACAGGGATGTAATTCTTCCTTCAATTAACATTGCCATCAACGTTGCGTGTGTGCTAGGGAAGGTTTCTTCAGCATGGGCTGCTGCTTTTAATTTACCTCTTCGAATGCTGAATACGCTGGGTCATTATCGCGTCGGTCCTCGATTGGCTGCCGAGTCATGTGCTTATGCTTTACAATTCGATCCCACTTTTGGCCGATTTAGCGCAATTATAACAGATATACTTTCTGCAGTACTATCTTACAGTTTTAGACCTGATGACACACCCATGCTAATGGAAATAGATAAAGACGGGCGTTCTCGGGATATAAATTTGCACGCAAGAATAATTGCAGTTGCTTATCGTCTCATGAGAAATCGATTTTATAATACCGTGTCTACTGTAAGTAGTGGCTGTGTAAAAATAGCAAACAAAGTGCACTTAGTAGATGTTACAAGAGTAACCGAAGAGGCGGTTAGAGAAGCAGTAGAAGTAGCAGGAAAAGGATATAGCAAAGCTGTTGTAGAAAAAACAGCAAAAGAGTTAGCAGAATCTGCAGGCCATGAGATTACAAAACGAATTCCCATCTTTAGTATTGCTGTAAGTACTATGCTTGCACTTCACCGGTTTTCTCAAGGCCAATTTTGGAGGGGTTTGGGAGAGCTTACATCAGGGGCTGCTAGCTGTATTCCTGGATATGGAACAATGGCCTCTCTTGGACTAGATATTGTACTGATAAGTATGGATATCGGAGAAGTGGTCGCTCGTCCCGCGTTGGAAGATAAAAATGGAGACCCCATCATTTCTGCACTTCCACTGGATCTACCCGGTGCCCATTGGATTTTGGGAACTGATCCCAAAACAACATCCAATCAAGCACAAATAGAAGATGCTTATCATCGATTTTACGAATATTTGTATTCAGATGGGTTGAGAGAAGAACTATTTACGAGGACAAAAACATTTTCAGGTGGTACACAACTAAACGATTCTTTTTTGCAGGACGAGAGAAGGAGACGTGAAAAATCGCTCCAAGATTGCAAAGATGCTCTAGCAAAGGTTCGAGAGATTCTAGATTTAGAAAATAAACGCGTACGGGCCAATGCTCGAGAACGTATGCGTATATTTTTCAGATGGGGGTGTTTCCATTGGAAAACAATTTGAACCCCTTAGGAACTGAACAGGCGTTCAGGAACGCATTCCCAAATTGTTGGTAAGCTAAGCCCCTCTTTAATTCGATGGCAATGAATACCCTCTTGTAGGAAACCTTCCCGAATTCATGGAACACTATCCGCCACAAACAACCGCCTTGTCTCTTTGCCAAATCAGCTTTGATAAGCCCATTTAGAAAGCTTGTTAATTAAATGGTTTTTTTTTACCATTCTTATGATAAAACAAAGGGCTCGGATGTTTTTAAGAACCAAAAAATTTATAGATTAATTTCAAAAAAGAGTCCGAAGGCATGGAAAGCCAATGAGTTACTTACAATCCTTTCGTGAAAGAATCGCATTGAATGATTACACGGGATTTTTAAAACTCTGGGAAGAGTACTGCTATAGCGACCAGCCCAACGGGGCAGAATTAAAACAGATTCTATTAGATGTCAAAAACTCTGATCTTGCAATTCCTTTCGGAAATCACGTCAGCCGCATTATTCCTTTGTGGAGAGAAATTCAGGATCCCTATCTTCGTCATGAAGTGATCAAGCTCGTTTTTGATCTTGAAACAACGAATGCAGAGGATTTGGCAGAAATTGCCTATCTCTATCTGCAGGAGAAGTATCCCGAAGATCCTCTTTTCGAGGAAAAGCTAAAATTGATTGGCCTACGCTCTCGTGAAAATTTTCAAGGAGCCATCAGCAAATACGAACTTCTGTCCCATATTGAAAAAGGAAAGTTTGTTTTTCACACTGCTGGGTGGGGGACGGGAGAGATCCTTGATTTTTCTCAGGTGCGAGAAGAAATGACCTTGGAATTTGACTTTGTCCTGGGGGCAAAACAGCTCTCTTATGAAAATGCCATGAAGACGCTGATTCCTCTTCCCGATGATCATTTCCTAGCACGCCGCTTTGGCAAGCCCGATCTTTTAGAAAAGGAGGCAAGAGAACATCCCATAGACGTTATTTATCTTTTGCTTAAAGATTTGGGACCCAAGACAGCTGCAGAAATTAAAGAAGAAATGATCTCTTTGGTCATTCCAGACGAGGAGTGGACCAAATGGTGGCAGACAGCAAGAGCAAAGCTCAAACGAGACACGCGCATTCTTTGTCCTGAAAATTTGAAAGAGCCCTTCCGTCTGCGCGAGGGGGAAATTACACATGAAGAAGCTCTCTACAAATCGCTCGAAGCCAAGCCTTCGATCGAAGACATGGTGCAGATGATTCATCTCTATTTTCGAGATTTTTCCAAAGCACAGCAAAATAAGGAGCTCACTTCCAATCTAGAAATCAAATTACAAGAATTTTTGCTCGATAAAACCCTCTCCGACTCGCAGAAAATTCAGCTTGTTCTTGTTTTAGAAGAAATTGGACATTCCAAATCTCTTCCTCTTTTGACCCCCTTGATCGAACAATCCAAAAACCTCATTGATCTTGTAAAAAGCATTCCCATCATTGCTTATAAAAAACGCTTCCTGTCTTTAATCCAAAAAACATTAAAAGAATGGCAAGAACTCTTTTTTACCCTCTTTCTTTCCTTGCCCCAAAATACGCTCAGAGATTTTCTCTTTCACGAACTGGAAAGCAATGTATCTCCAGATCTGTTAAAGAAAAAAGTAGAAGAGCTCCTTAGCAATACCATCACCTATCCCTTTGCTTTCGTCTGGTATTTCCAAAGACTTCTTGAGAAGAAAGGACACATTCCTTTTAGTGACTCTCGTGGACAGTTGCGCTTTTTTGAAAGTTTTCTCATCTTGCTAGACCACCTGGACCAATCGGTAGAACACCGCGATCTTGTAAAAAAAATGGTGCATATTTTGACCTCTCACCGCTATCAATTAGTGCAACAGATTATGCAGATAGCTTCGCATGCAGAGGCCAGAGAATTTCTTCTTTTGTCAACCAAATGCCGACAGCTTGCCGATTCAGATATCAAAATCATTCGCTCTTTGGCCGAAGTGGCTCATCCCTCATTAAAAGATACAACAGCTTCTAGCGCAGATGAAAAGCCCATTCTTTGGGTCACGGTCGAAGCTTATACGGAAATGAAAAAACGCATTGAAAGAATTGCAACTGTTGAGACCATACAAAATGCGAAAGAAATCGAAGAAGCACGAGCCCTCGGAGATCTTCGAGAAAACGCAGAATATAAAGCTGCTTTGGAAAAAAGATCCCGCTTGCAATCAGAGCTAAAAACGCTCTCTGATCAGATGAATTGCGCCTGTATCATTACAAAAAATGACGTCGACCCAACGAAGGTTGGTATCGGAACCATTGTGGAATGCATCGATTCTCAGAAAAAGAAAAAAGTATTCACCATTTTGGGATCCTGGGACGCTAATGCCGAAAAAAACATTCTTTCTCTCCAATCCAAACTCGCCCAAACAATGCAGGGATTAAAGGTCTCTGATTCCTTTGAATTTCAAGGAGAACCCTATACAATTACTGCCATCTTAAGCATTTTTACTTAAAAAAGCAGAAATAACATGAGTATCGCAAAAAAAGCGTTGATGCCTCTTGTCATTGCCTCTTCCAACGTGCATAAAATTCGAGAAATTAAAGAAATACTCAAAGAAATTCTTCCTTTAGAGCTGCTTTCTCTCAGAGACTTTTCTCGTTACAAATCAGCAGAAGAAACGGGATCTTCTTTCCAAGAAAATGCAACCGAAAAAGCTTTGCATGCTGCAAAGAGTTTGCGTCATTGGGCCCTTGCCGATGATTCTGGTCTTGTCATTCCCGCGCTCTGTGGAGAGCCAGGGATCTATTCTGCCAGATATGCAGGTAAAGATGCCTCCGATGCCGACAATCGAAATAAACTTCTCTTCAAGATGCAAACGCTTATGGATGCAGAAAGAGATGGTTATTTCGAATGCTGTCTTGCGCTAGTTTCTCCTGATGGGAGCTCAAAAAAGATTTCGTGCGCTACTGTTGAGGGAACCATTCTGCACCAAGAAAAAGGAAGCAGCGGCTTTGGATATGATTCTCTCTTTGTAAAGCATGGATATCATAAAACATTTGCCGAGCTAGAATCGCACATCAAAAACAAAATTTCCCATCGCAGAAAAGCTCTCGACAAGTTGTTGCCTTCCTTAGAAGAACTGTTTTTTTAGGAAGAGCGCTTATGTCGGTAGATGCGCTTACAGACTCTTCCGACTCTTTTAGCGAAAGCTCAATGAATGAAGAAGATGTTCTGGGCTGCGATTTGTCCGAAAAATTTTTTTCTAAAAAAGAGGCTCCATCAAAAGTCTCTGCCGCTTTTTTACATAAAAACTTTGAAAAACTCTTTTCTCAACCAAAGAGCATCGCCCTCGTTCACGCCTATTTCCCTTCGTTGAAAACAGACAAAAGCTCTTCTTTGCCCGACGATTTTCATCTCGATCTTCACTCCTTTTCTCGCTCTAGATATTACGATCTCAAACGACCAGAACTCGATCGAGGAGAAATCGGCTTCATCAATGGAATTTTGACAGATTTTCACGAAGCAGAACAACATGCAACTTACCTCTCTTCTTTGACCCAAGGGCACAACATTCATGGGGTTTACAAAACCAGCCGTCCACTCAATCTAGAGCTTTTTGAGAGTTTTTCTGGATTGAACACCTCTCCCGTTTTTCTTTTACAAAATCAGTGGAGATCCTTTTTTTCACAACATCCCGATCTAAAATATTTGCAAATCTGTCATAGCCAGGGAGCTCTTCATGTCAAACATGCTCTCATAGGGTTGGAAGAAGAAGAGAGGAAAAAGCTCATCATAGTAGCCATTGCGCCACAAGTTTTGATTCCAAGCTCTCTTTGCTACAGTGCCGACAACTATGTGAGCCGTCATGATTTCATTCCCTTTTTGTGTTCCAAAGAGTGCAAAGAAGGCTCTTCCAATAAAGTCCATATCCTCCATCCGGCACCAAAGTCTCCTATGTGGGACCATGACTTTGAAAGCCCTACCTATCGAGAGAGCCTGAAAATACATATCGAAAATTACATGAAACATCCCGAAGGATTTGCAAACAAAAGCCTTAGCCCTATTTTGCATGCATGATGCAGAGGCTTTTCGCGTAGCTTCAAAAGCCGATTTCCCAAGTTCTTTGAGTATAGAACAAAAGAGATCACAAAATCCAGTTGAAGAGATATCCTACAAACATAATTCCAACTCCAACAATTCCGGCAAAAATCGCAATCAATTTTGTCTTCATCACTTTTTTTAATATAACAAATTCGGGAAAAGAAAGAGCAGTGACTGCCATCATAAAAGCAAGAGCAGTTCCCATTGCCATGCCTTTTTCGGTCAAGGCGCTCACTAAAGGAATCACTCCCGCTGCATTAGAATAAAGGGGAATACCAACAAGTGTTGCCAGAGGAATTGCATACCATTTGTCTGCACCCGCATACCTGGCGAGGAAATCGATCGGAACATATCCATGGATCCAAGCTCCAATGCCAATACCAATTACAACAAACAGCCAGACTTTTTGAAGAATCATCCTCGTATATTGCCTTGCATAAGCAATCCGTTCCTTCCAACACATTGAAAGCCCATGCCTTATTTTTTCATGTTTTTTATCATAGACATAGCTTTCGATCAGGTTTTCCACTTTGATCTTTTCAATTAAAAATCCCGAAAAAATTGCAATGAGAAGACCGCTTATAACATAGATCAGGGCCACCTTCATGCCAAAAAGACCAAAAAGCAAAACCAAAGCCACTTCGTTAATCATTGGAGAAGAGATAAGAAATGTAAAGGTAATTCCCAAAGGAACTCCTGCCTCTACCAATCCCAAAAAAAGAGGAACGGCGCTACAGGAACAAAAGGGAGTGACAATTCCAAATAAAGCAGCCAATATTCGCCCAACCCATCCTTTTCTTTTTTCTAAAATCTGATGGATCTTATGGGATGGCAAGAAAGAGCGCACGAGAGAAATAAAAAAAGTAATCAAAACGAGTAAAATCAATATTTTGATCACATCAAGAATAAAGAACTGCGCAGCCTCAGCAAAAAGCGTTCCTTTTTCAAGGTGAAAAAACCTAAAAATCAACCAATCAGCGAACAACTCAACAGGATAAAAAAGATTCATAAAAACATCCTCTCATCACGTTTTTTCAAACAACTTCGAGACAATTCACATTAAATCAATAGCGAATTTCAAATGTGGAAAAATCTCTAACAGATTTACAGAAGCTTTTCTCCAATTGCTCAATGTTCGTTTTGTACCTGTTGAGGATTTTTTTCAACAACTCTTCGAGAAGCTGCTTTTCGCCAACCGCGCATAGTTCCACAGAACCACTCGCCATATTCTTTACATATCCTTTCAGACGAAGCTCTGCGGCAACTATTTTTACATAAGAACGAAGGCCTACTCCCTGCACATTCCCAAAAAAGCAAGCCCTCAACTCAATCATCTGCGACATCTTGCACGTCTCTTTGCTCTTTAAAAAAATGGATGTTTCTTTTCATCTCTTCTACTGTTTTGGAGTGATTGCAAGCTGTTCGTAACTTCTTCACCCCTCTCATTCCTTTCAAATAGCCGCAAGCAATTCGCTTCATCTGATAGAGTAGCTTTTCCGGAGGATAATATTCCTCTAAATGGGAAAAGTGAAGAGAAAGAATTTCCAATGGATCGGGGGGAATAAAAGGAGTGTGTAAAAAATCAGAACGAATCTCTTGCACAATCCAGGGCATTGCTAAAGCAGCTCTTGCTATCATCAGCCCATCACAGTGGGTTTTTTCAAATAAGGACCGAGCAGTTTCTGCATCACGCACGTCTCCATTGCCAAAAACGGGAATTTTTTTTGCTCTTTTCTTCCCTTCTGCTATGTGCAATGGGTTGGAAAAACCTTCATATTTTTGTTTCCTCGTCCGCCCATGAATCGTAATACCACTGATACCATGCTCTTCCGCCATCTGCACAAGCTCTAAAACGCAAATACTTTCCTCATCCCATCCACTGCGTACTTTCATCGTTACGGGAATGCTAACGGAGCAAACAATGGCAGAGATCATTTTTCGCAAAAGGGGAAGGTCGCGAAGAAGAGCAGACCCACTGCAATCTTTCGTAACTTTATTAACAGGACAACCACAATTGAGATCGATCAAGTCGAACCCCAACCCTTCAACAAACTTTGCCGCTTCTGCTGCAATGGAAGGATTGCTTCCACAAATCTGAGCTCCAATAGGATGATTTCCTTTCTCAATCTCAAGCATACGCAGGGTTTCAGGACACCTACGTACAACAGCTTCGATTTTTACCATCTCACAAAAAGTAAGACCTGGGCCAAACAGAGATGCGATGCGCCGAAAGGCACAATCTGTGTGTCCTGCCATGGGAGCGTAAAAAATGTTATTGGGCAGAAGCAACGATCCTAGTTGAAACTTTTCTTGGTAGTGACTCATGAAAATAGCCGCAATAGAAACTTTTGTAAAAAATCCAGTGTTAAAAAGGCCAAAAGAGGGCTCAAATCTACTCTTCCACCAATGGGAGGAATCATTCTTCTAAAAATGTCCAAAAAGGGATCGGTATAATAAGCTAAAAATTGCATCCATCGGGAAAAGCGAAAAGAAGGAAACCAGGATCCCATGATACGAAAAAAAATGAAAGCCTCATAAACTTTGAAGAGAAGGAAGATCAGATACGCAATCATTTATGAAAACCATTTTTGGCAACTATTATACCTTTTTTTCTCCAAATTAGAATAGACATTTACAAAAAAAGCCATTCGGGCGCGCTTTCTCGATTGTGCAAAATTTTTTGAATTCCATTCTTTCTTTTTAACCTTTATTATAAAGTGAAAAATTTTTGGTTTTTTATGGAATGGGTTGGGGTGGAGATCGGAAAACGTTTTTTTCGCACAGCTCTTTTGAGTAAAAAAAGAGGCTCTATTGCAATAGAGTCTTTGATAGAAACTGCAAATGTAAAGCCGCTTGACCATCCTCTGCAAAAAAAAAGAATCGTTTCAGGGCTCGATTTATCTAATATCCTTCTCAAAAAATCTCTTATAACCCTAAAAAAGCTTCGCGATGTAAAAAAAGCACTTCCTTTTCAAATGCAGACACTTACATCTATACCGACCGAAGAAGTTCTCTTTTCCCCACAGTTTGTAAGCCACTCTCCCGAGGGATTTCATTTCCTCTATTTCATCTCAACAAAAGAACATGTACAAGAACACTTAAAAAAGCTCTCTTATTTTTCTTTAGATCCCGATCTCGTCTCTGCGTATCCGATCGCACTGGCGAGATTTGCTCAATTCCTTTTTCCCAACCATTCCTCGCTCTATCACCTCCACTTTGAACAAGAAAGGATTATCTTTCTTTTCATTGAAAACCACCTTCCTTCCAGGGCGATCTCTCTACACATGGAAGAAGATGAAAAGAAAGAAAAAGAAGCAATCTATCTTTTCGATGCCCATCCTACTTTAAAAGCGAAAATGAGCCATGCTTTTGCCTCTTTTCGCACAGAGCCCCTGCCACTTCTTTTCACAGGAGAAAAAGAACTTTTCTGCAAAAGCGAACAGGCAGTGCTCTCCACTTTTTCGCAATACATCTCTTACCTTCTTTCCGCACCGGAAAAAGAAGGACGCTTTGCCATTCCCATTGGACTTGCTCTGGACGGCTATAGTTCATCTCCGGTATCCTTTCGACAAAAAACTTTTCTTCCATCGAAACAGTTGTCTGTCTTGGGAAAAAAAATCTTTTTCTTTCTTTTATTTCTTCTTCTGTTCTCTTTTTCTCTAACCATGGGGGGAGAGTTTTTTTTCAAAAAAAGAAAAGCATTCCTCGACAAGAAATGGAAAGAGCTGTGCGTTGCCGAGAAGATAGAAGCTAAAACACTTCTTTCTTTAGAAAAAATTCTCCAAAAAGAGAGCAAGGATTTTCCCTATTATTCAAGAACGCCTGGAGTCATGCATACTCTTTCTTGGCTAGAGAATCATCCCATTTTCGGAAAAAGAGAGGAAAAAAAGCCTCTTTTTGAACTGAATGATTTTCGCTATGAGCTGTTGGAAATGCCCACACTCCAAGAGCCTCAAAAACCCTATCGCATACGCGTGGAAATGGAATTTGCAACATACAGCAGCTTTTGGGCGAGCAAATTCCACGAGTCGCTTTTAGAAGAAGAGAACTATATTGAAAAAAATGAAGTAGAATGGGAACCTATTGCAGAAAATCGATATAAAGCCTCTTTTTATTTAAAACCTCTCTCTTTAAAAGAACTGTATGATGCAAACCATCTTTAAATTTTTGGGAAAGCTTTCTCTCCACAGAAGATTCTTTTTCTACTTTTCCTTTTTTCTATTGACCTGGACTTTCTGTCTTTTCTTGTTTCTTCAAGGAAAAAAATCCTCTCTTGACAATCTCTCTGATCATCTGCAAAAGATCTACGGTCTTCGAAACAGCTCTTTGGAAAAACGAATTTTTAAAAAAAATTTTCTTTCTCAGTTTCACGAAAGTGACCCGCAATACCTTGAAAAATATATCGTGCCTCTTTCTCTTCTTTCTGAAGAAATTAGAGAATTATCCTCACTTGTGAAACACCCTGCCTTTTTCATGCGCAATGATTTGCATGAGCGTCTTGCATTTTTAAAAAGCAGCAGTAATCGCATCATTTTTCAAGAAGAAAAGCTTCTAAGCTCGCGCTGGATCAAAGAAGCAGAGGTTTCATTCCTTCATCCAGTCGAGATCGATCAGAATGATCTTGAAAAAATTCTATCCCTCATTGAGGGAACGCCGTCACAAAATTCTTTTGCTTTTGCAAGGCCGCAACTAATCATCAAAGCCTTTGATTTGAAAAAAAACCATAAGAAAGAAGATAAAGAAACCTTTTCCCTCCATCTCAAACTTCTCAAAAGAGAATTTCTCAAAGAGTCGATTCAATGAAAAAATTGTGGTCTCTGCTTGCATTTCTTCTTCTTTTTGGATGCCATCCGAAGGAAAATAGAGAATCTCTTTCCTGCATCCAACTCACCAATCGCAACGGCTTTAACGAGACCATTGGGACAAAAGAAAGGTTGCTTGCCTTTCAAAATACCAACTTTCAATCTTCTCAACCCTACTCGCAAGTTTTGCGCATCTACAAAAAAACCGCTGAGGGAAAAACCCCCTCCATTGTAACTACCTACCATCCGAATGGCCTGCCTTACCAATATTTGGAAATCATCGACGGAAGAGCTTGCGGAGCTTATAGAGAATGGCATGCAAATGGACAGTTAAAAATCGAGGCACGGGTAGTCGGAGGAGGGGCAGATCTTTCTGCCATCTCGCAAAAAGATTGGCTTTTCGATGGCACTTGCAAATGTTTCGATGCAGAGGGAAACATTCTTTCTGAAATTCCTTATGAAAAGGGCTCTTTAGAAGGAACGGCAGTCTATTATTTCCCCAACGGCACTATCCAGAAAAAGATCTCCTATGCCCACAACGAACTACATGGAAATTGGGTCGAGTTTTCTCTCAAAGGAACACTTATACAGCAAAGCTCTTTCTCAAAGGGAAAAAAAGAGGGAATTTCCCTCGGTTTTTGGAACAATGAAACCCCCTGTTTTTTTGAAGAATATGAAGGAGACCTTTTAAAACGGGGAGAATATTTTTCTTCTTCTTCCCAGCGGATGGGAGGCGTAGAAAAAAGCAAGGGACAGCGCGTTTTATTTCAAAAAGATGGCTCCTTTGAGATTATCGATTACGTAGGAGGTTTGCCTGAAGGGGAAATAAAAAGCTACAATGCAAAGGAACTGCTGTCTCACCTCTATCACGTAAAAAACGAACAAAAAGAAGGGGAAGAGCTTTTCTTTTGGCCCTCTTCTTTTGCAAAACCAATTCCTAAGCTTTCTTTGTTTTGGGAAGAGGGAATGATCCATGGAACTATTAAAAGCTGGTATGAGAATGGATCGTTGGAAAGCCAAAAAGAATTTCGTAGAAACAAAAAAAATGGACCCTCTTCCTATTGGTATCCCAATGGCTCTTTGATGATGATCGAAGAATATGAAGAAGACCTTCTGCAAGAAGGAAAATATTTTAAACCCCACCAATCCTCTTGTGTTTCTACCGTCTCAAAAGGGGAGGGGGAAGCAACTCTTTTTGATAAAGATGGAATTTTTTTAAGAAAAATTCACTATCATAAGGGGAAGCCCCATGAGCCATCACAATGACGCCCAAAGAGAAATTACGCATTTTTTTTCGCAATGTTAGAAAAAAGATTTCCTCTGAAAGAAGAAAAGAGGCAAGCAGCAATGCTTTTCATTTTCTAAAAGAAAGGCTCACTCCCTTTCAAAGAATCCTCTCCTTTGCAAATACTCCAGAAGAAATCGATTTGCATCTTCTCAACGAATGGATCTCTATGGAAAAAAATCTTTTTCTTCCCAAGATAGAAGAAAATGATCTGTGCATTTTCCAAATAACCGACCTTGCTTCCCAACTTCTTATATCGAATCGCTTTCTTCTCCAAGAGCCAAACGATCAGCTCTGCAATGCAGCAGAGCTTTTTTCCATCGACTGCATTCTAGTTCCGGGACTGGCTTTTGATACAAAAAAACATCGTCTCGGTTATGGAAAGGGTTATTATGATCGATTGCTTGCCCGATCCCAAATCTATTCCATTGGGATTGGATTTAAAGAGCAAATGAGCTTAATTCCTCTTCCAGTGGAGCCCTTTGACCAACAACTTTCCGAGCTTGCTTTATTTTGAAGAAGAGCATGGAGGGCAAGGAGAAGGGCATTTTGGTTTTTCTTCTCCCTCTTGTTTCGGCGAGCAAAAATGAAGTCCCGCGCAGCGCATTGCCGAAACGTTGGCTCCAGTGGAAATATCATTGGCCATAGAAAAATTCTCTCCATGAGAACATCGCCAGATGACTGTATAGGGAGTTTGCGAAGAAGAAGGAGCATTGGGAATTTTCAAAGAGGTTGGCCCCACATTTTCCGTCCAATTGGCCTGTTGTCCGGGCTGTATAATCACCTGTCCCAAAAAAACACCGCTCGCCGAATAGACAACCGCTGTGAGCTCGTAAGGAGAATCATTTAATAAAACAAGAGTTCCCCCCCATCCACTGCACAAAAAAAGCACAAAAATAAAAAAGATCTTTTTCATCTTTTACAGGCCCATTTAAAGTCAATGTATCCCAACGGGAACACATAAATTCCTTCTACTTCTTTTTTCTTTAAATAGCAAAGAGAAGCTTGATAAATGGGAATGATGGGCATTTCTTCCATAAGAAGCTCATGGGCTTGTTCTAAAAGCTTTTTTCGCACATCTCTATCCACTGTAAGATCCGACTGATCTAAAAGAAGGGCATACTTTTCGTTTTGCCAAAAAGTATGATTGCATCTTCCTTCTTTATATTTGAAGAGTTCCAAAAAATTAATGGGATCATTGACATCTGCAAACCAAGAAGAAATTGCCATTTGATATTCTCCTTTTGCAAGCATGTCATAAAAAAATTTCGACTCGACAGCTTGCAGAATGATCTTTAAACCAAGAACCTCTTTCCATTGTCTTTGAAGCGCCTGGGCAATCAGATGGTTGCACTCTTGAGAAACATAGATGAGTTTTAAAGGAGGAACTTCTTCCTTCCCTCCCACTTCTTGCAACGCTTTTTGAAGCAAAGAACAGGGCGATGGAGCGCTTTGCATTTTTCGGGAAGGTAGAAGAGAGGAAGGAACGAGAGAAGACGTGGGAATCTGCCCCCCCGGCAAAAGATGTTGCACCATAAACGAGCGATCTATCGAAGAAGAAAGCGCATTGCGAAAAGAACTTTGTCCTAAGATCTTACCAGCGCATTCATCTTCGGTATTGATGCGCAAAAAGATCGTTCCTGTATAGAGAGCCGTCGAAAAAAGAGGATTGTTTTTCCATTTTTTTAAGGCGTCCAAAGGCAGTGTAGAAAAGGGAGATCCTGCCCAGTCGAGCTCCCCAGATTCAAATAAAGAAAGTTCCACTTCCGGAGAGACCATAACAAAAAAAATAGAAGAGAGTTTTACGTTTTTTTCATCCCAGTAGGTAGAATTTTTAACCACTTGCAAAAAATCTTGATGTTTCCACTCCTTGAGGCAAAAAGGTCCGTTGCACACAAATTCTTTAGGTTCCAAACTCCAGCGTTTTTTCTTCTCTTCTGCTTTTCGAGGGACGGGAAAACTAATAGGGGCAGAAAGCACTTCTAAAAAATAGGGCGTTGCATGTTCTAACTCTACAAGTAATGTCTTTTCATCTGGTGCTGAAATTCCAATTGCGTCTAACGGAATTTTTCCCTCTTTCGCAGCTTTACCTCCTTTAATTAAATAGAGCTGCTCCGCAAGAGGGGAGGGAAACAAAGGGTCTAATATTGTTTTCCAACTATAGACAAAGTCCTCGGATGAGACTCTATCTCCATTGCTCCAAAAAGCCTCTCGCAACGTAAACATATATCGTTTTCCATCTGGAGAAACTTCCATCTTTTCTGCTAAGGCAAGTTCGGGCTTTCCCTCTTTAGACATACGGGTTAATCCTTCAAAAAAAACGCGGCAAATATTAATCGCATTGAGTGCTCTTGCTTTTCTTGGATCCAGAGTGAGAGGCTCAGCGCCTAGATTGACACGCAATGTCTCTTTTGAGACAATTAGCGATTGATCTTTAGAACAACCGATAAGCATGAGAAAGAAAAATAAAACTTTTGCAATTTTCATGTTTTTATTTCCTTGGTATGTCGCAAAACAATTTCATTACATGTGCAGTATAGCAAAAACAAATCCATGAGCCATCTTTTTGTCAAAGCCTCTCTTCCAACTCCTGTTTTGAATACTCCTCATTTTTCTTCTGTCTTCGGGGGAGAAAATGCAGACCGCCTTCTTCTTGACGAAAAGGGGCATATGCGCGCCCTTGAATTCGTTGCCTTTCCAAAAACATGCTTTCAAGTTCTCAAAAAGTTTGCAGATCATATTTTGCAAGTGGCCATTCCTTCCTATGAACCAAATGGAAATTTTTTCATCGATTCGCGCTTTGCCCACCCTTGCCACGTGCAAAAAGAAGAACCTCTTTCTTGCCCTGCCACCGACCTTTTGCTCTCACGTCTTGAAAAGCTCTTGGGAATTTCCTATTTGTGGGGAGGAAACTATAGTGCAGGAATTCCAGAACTTCTCTCTTTCTATCCCCCTTCCAAAGAGCTAGATCTCAAAACGAAAAACCATTGGATGCTCAAGGGCGCCGATTGTACGGGCATACTCTATGAAATCACCGAAGGACAAACCCCGCGAAATAGCTCTGCTCTTGTCCGTTTTGGAGAACCTTTGATGATCGAAGGCTTTAGCCCACAAAAGATTCTCTTGCAACTTCGTCCTTTGGACCTCATCGTTTTTGTGGGACATCTGATCATCGTCTTTGACCCATCTTTCACAATCGAAAGTCGAGAACACGTGGGCGTCGTCAAAAACTCCATAGAACAAAGACTCGAAGAACTTTTTCTCACGCGCAAGCCACGAAATTCTTGGCCCTCCCAGAAAGAGCTCTCCTCTTCCTCCTTTGTCATTCGACGCTGGAAAAAATAAAACTCTGCTTCCAAAGAGAGGATTTTCGTCCTAGTCTCACAAAAAATTGAAATTCGCTCATATGATTTTTCAAAAGAGATTGATTAGGAACAACTTGAGTTTACAAAAAAAACAATTGCTTGCAAAAAAAAATTTAATGTGCGATACGAAAAGTATGAAAAAAAAGTACGAATTTTCGTGCATTAACAAGCTTCCAAAAAAAAGAAGGGAGATTATCCAAATGAAATCAAAACTATTAAAACTCTTGCCGCTAGTGCTCTTTTCACTTGCAGCAAGTGGTTACTCTGAAACGACCCCTGCAGCACAGCCTTCTGGCTCGTGCTACGACCAGGGACACCCAGTGCAAGCAAGCCAAATGGCAAGTGGTTACAACTCACCTGCTCGCATCGACGTTGAAGGTGCATGGGATTTTTATCTCACAGGCAGCTTTATCTACTGGCAAGCAAGAATGGACGGGCTAAGTGTAGGAACTTACGCTTTTACACCTCCAACGCATCCTGGAAGAGTCCTTAATCCCGAATTTGAATTTAAGCCTGGCTTTAAAGTAGGCATTGGCATGAACTCCAGCTTTGATAACTGGAATGTTTATGCTGAATATACTTGGATTCGCGACGAAATGCATACTCGTCATTCCGTTCCATTAGCATCTACAATATCTGGTTCGCAGGTTGCTTTTTGGAACTCGAATGCTACCAGCTTTACCAGCGTTCGTAGCAATTGGGAACATTCTAACAACATCCTGGACCTTTCTCTTGGCAGAGCTTACTATGTAGGAACCCGATTGACATTTTTGCCATTCGTCGGTACTCGCGCCTATTGGATGGATCAAGATTTCCATGTAAGCTATGCTGATTCTACAGTAAGTCCAGCAACTCATGCTCGCACAAGCTCAGATGCTGATTCTTGGGCTATTGGTGCACGCACTGGCGTTCAAACAAGCTGGCTTCTCGGCCATGATTTTCGTTTGATCGGCAATGTTGCAGGAAGCTTAGCTTATCAAAAATTCAATGCTGACTTGCATGTACACAATACAACAGGTGCAGTAACGGCAAATTTCCATAGCCACCATGGGCAAATCACTCCTAACGTTGAGGGAGCAGTTGGCCTTGGCTGGGGTTCTTATTTTGCCAGCCACGAGTGGCACTTTGATTTTGCTGCTCTGTATGAGTTTCACTATTTCTGGAACCAAAATGCTAACCGTGCTTTAGCTCAAGAAGCTACAGCAACACGCGCTTCTGGTTCTGGCGATTTGATGTACCAAGGTCTTACTCTTACAGCACGCCTTGACTTCTAATCGTTGAGCAAAAAGAAAATTCTGCGCCAGGACAAAGCCATTTGTCCTGGCGTTTTTCTTTTCTGGTTTTTTCCTACACACCAAAGAATATCCAAGAGTTGACAAAGCACTGCAATGTTTCTCGCCTAAAAAATCAGACAAAAAATCTTTCTCTTCTCTTAGAAAAAAACAGATTTTGATTCTCTGAAAAAATTTTTTCTTGAGCTAATTTCCAAAAAACCTCTATAGTGGCCAAATAGTGAACAATATTTCGTTCTCGAGAAAAAAGCTTCGACTAAAATGGAGAAAAAAACATGAGATCTTTTCTTTCAAAAGCTCTCCCTACAATGATTGCTGCTCTTTTTTCAGTAGCTTCACTAGTGAGTGCAGAAAACAAAGTTGCCTACGACCAAGGATACGAAGTTGACGAAACTCAACTCAAAGGTATCTACAACACTTCGGCGAGCATCGATGTGGAATCATCCTGGGATTTTTACGCAAATGGTAGTTTTATTTACTGGTTTGCTAAAGAACAGGGCCTCGAGTTAGGAACCTTCTTCCCAACAACCACTCCACTCAATCTTAAGCCGATTAACTTTCCTTTCACATATAAGCCAGGGTTCAAAGTAGGTATGGGAACCCACTTTAATCATGATGATTGGAATGTGTACGCACAATATACGCGTCTTATGTTCCGAAAAGGGCATTATGTAACAGCTCCTATCACTTCTTATACAATTCATCCTTTTTGGAATATGGTACCTCTTTCAGACCTTTCGGCACGCTGGAAGCTAAACTTTAATATGTTTGATCTTGAATGCGCACGACCCTATTTTGTCGGCAAAAAGATTTCATTCACTCCACATACCGGACTTCGTGGAGGTTGGATTAACCAACGATTAGTGCTCGGCGGAATAGATGCTACTTCTGTCTTCCATGAAGACCATATTGTTAGATCCAATTCATGGCTGCTTGGAATAAAAGCCGGTTTAGATACAAACTGGAATATTGGCGGAGGTTTTAGATTTATTGGCAATGCTGCAGGAAGTTTACTCTATCAGCATTTCAAAATTCATGATCTACAATCTTTTTACTCGCTCTCTGTGCCAACAATAAAAATTCCTCTTCTAAACACTAGAGATAGAAAAGGACAAATCACTCCAAATTTTGAAGCCGCTCTTGGCATGGGGTGGGGAACCTATCTCGACAACAATAACTGGCACTTTGACCTTACTGCCGCATATGAATTTTCCTACTATTGGAATCAAAATAAAATGCGCAGTTTGAAAGATGCTAACTCCTCTTTTATCGATGGCGATTCTGGAGACTTGATGTTCCATGGACTCACCATGAATGCAAGAGTTGACTTCTAATCGGTGATCTATGAGGAAAATGTTAAAAACAGATGATCAAAATTGGAGAAAAAACGTGAAACGCTCAATTTATAAGTTATTTTACTTTGTTGCAGCGCTACCTTTTCTCTCGTCGACTGCCTCAGCAAAAGAAGAGTGCGTCACGGAAAAAAAGGCACCTGCTGCTACAAAAGAAATCGAGATGGTCAGTGGCTATAACGCATCGTCAAGAATCGATGTGAATGGCGCATGGGACGTCTTCGTTAACGGATCTTATATTTTATGGCAGCCAAGACAATCTGGTCTTGGAATTGCAGAAAGTATTCCTACCCTTGCTACAAATAGGGCATCAGAAGTGCAAATGGATTTTGATTTCCATTCAGGCTTCAAGGTTGCCATAGGAACCAACTTGAATCATGATAATTGGATGGCTGCTGTAGAATATACACGTCTCCATTGCCATGACCATGCTTCTTCTACGGTGGATGGAGTTACGCATTTTTTGTCAGCAAACTGGCTGCTCTCCACCACGCCATCTTTTGTAAGCACAGATGGCCATTGGAAATTCGAGTATGACGTACTCGATCTATCCTTTATCCGTCC
>JAJZPH010000050.1 GCA_021811265.1 bacterium | reverse complement strand
TAAAATAGTTAATAAAACGCTCGGTGATAATGTTGTATTGTAGGCTAGCCTCTTTGCCGAAAAATGGGTGTGTTTTATGGATTTCTCGAGAAGGTAAAGGTTCTATCAATTTAGGAACTTCTGTTTTCAGGTTAACTGCATAGGGGTGATCTAGAGAAACAACCCATGTAAAGTAGTTTCTAGTTACGGTCTGTTTAAAATTTTCATAGCCATATAAGGAAATCTGCTGAATGTTATAGCAATTCAGATGGTTCCAGTAATTGGACGATTGGTTTACAAGATTTAAAGAAATGCAATAATCTTCCATCTCTTTAAGTTCAGGAGGTATTTCTTTTTTTTCACGATAAGACTCCCACCAGTGGACAAAATCTTCATTCGTCATAGCTTCAACGAAAGAAAATGAAAAAATACAAAATAGAAGATAAAGGGTAATTTTGATCATAAGCTTCTTCCTTTTTCTAAATGCGTCCGATTGCAAACTTTTAGAAATGATGCCAATGTTGGTGTTTTTTTCAAAGTTCAGAATAAGTCAGCTCTTTGCTTGCGCGAGAAAAAGTTGTCCAGAAAAAGAAGAAGTTCTACTGAAAAATTCCCTGTAGCTATATGATAAACTCACCAAAATGTTTTCAGAGGCTTGCATATGAAAGCTGTCATTCTTGCTGGAGGACTAGGTTCGCGTCTTGCAGAAAAAACTGAAAATTGTCCCAAGCCCATGATCAAAATTGGGGGCATGCCGATTCTTTGGCACATCATGAGTTTTTATTCTTTTTATGGCATTAACGAATTCATTATTGCTCTTGGATACAAGGGAGAAATGATCAAAGAGTTTTTCTTAAACTATTATTCGTTGAATTGCGATATAACAGTCGATTTGTCAACGGGAAAAGAAAAATTTTATGAAAAAAAAACTCCTCCCTGGACCGTTCATCTCGTCGATACTGGATTGCAGACCCAAACGGGAGGAAGGCTCAAACGATTGAAGAAATGGATTGGAAACGAGACCTTTCTCTTTACTTATGGGGATGGTCTTACAGATATCGATATTTCCAAAGAGATTCTCTTTCACAAAAGCCATGGAGCATTAGCGACTGTTGCAGCCGTACGGCCACCCGCACGTTTTGGAGGGCTCTGTTTTGAGGGAAATCGAGTAGTGGAATTTTTGGAAAAACCGCAAACAGGAGAGGGCTGGATCAATGGGGGATTTTTTGTTCTTGAACCGGAAGTGATCAATTATATCAATGATGATATGACTGCATGGGAAAAAGAACCATTGGAAAAGCTCGCAAAAGATCAAGAGCTGATGGCGTACAAACATGAAGGTTTTTGGCAGGCAATGGATACTTTGCGCGAATACAAACTTTTGGAAGATCTTTGGGAAAAGGGCAATGCTCCCTGGAAAGTTTGGGAAAAACGAGAGGAGAGCAAAGATCTTTTGTTGCATATGCAGAAAAAAAAGGAAATTGTTCGATGAGTTTTTGGAAGGACAAGCATGTATTTGTTACAGGAGCCACAGGACTTGTAGGTTCTTGGCTTATCAAAAGACTTTTAAAAGAAGAAGCCTATGTGGTTGTTCTCGTTCGTGATTGGGATCCCCAGAGCGAGTTGATTCGCAGCCAAGAAATCAAAAAAACTTCTGTTGTTCATGGAAGGCTGGAAGATGGTGTTTCGATAAAAAGAGCGTTGGTACAGCATGAGATTGACACGGTGATTCACTTGGGAGCGCAAACAATTGTTGGCGCTGCACTTAAGGATCCACTGGAAACTTTTGAATCCAATATTCGCGGAAGCTACCTTCTGCTGGAAGCCTGCCGAGAGTGTCAAGAAAGAGTGCAAAGAATCGTTGTCGCTTCTAGCGATAAGGCTTACGGAACAAGCTCCATACTTCCCTATACGGAAAATATGCCTCTTCGAGGACTCCATCCTTACGACGTTTCCAAGTCATGCACAGACTTACTGTCTCTTTCCTATTTCCATACCTTTCGCCTTCCTATTGTGGTCGGAAGATGTGGAAATATTTTTGGAGGAGGAGATTTGAATTGGAGCCGTATTGTTCCTGGAACTATTCAGAGTTTTCTGCACGGAGAAGCTCCTTTGATTCGCAGCGATGGAACATTGACGCGTGATTATTTATTTGTAGAAGACGCGGTTGATGCTTATCTGAAAATGGCAGAAAAAGCCGAAGAGAAAGGGGTAAAAGGAGAGGCGTTTAATTTTGGTCCCAACCGCCCCTATTCTGTGTTGGAAATTGTCGCCATGATTCAGAAGCTGATGAATGTTTTTCATCTGCAACCGAAAATTTTGGGAACGGCGAGGGCAGAAATTGCCCATCAGTTCCTCAGCTCGGAAAAAGCAAAAAAACTCCTTGGGTGGGAATCGGCCTTTTCTATCGAAGATGGATTGAATCAAACGATCGAATGGTATAAAAAGTTCTTTTCTCATAGAGCGATGCAAGAAAAAATCTTCTCCTGCTGTTGATGCACTATTTTCAAACAATCTACCGAGTAAAATTATGAAAGAGAGTTTAGAAAACAATCATAGAGAAAGAAGGTGTCGTTTTTGCGGAGAAAAAAATCTGCAAACTTTTTGCGATTTGGGAAAAACTCCCCTTTCTAACTCCTATCTTTTTTCTAAAAATTTAGAAAAACAAGAGCCCTTTTACCCTCTACACGCACTCCTTTGTCCTTCTTGCCTGCTTGTGCAATTGCAGGAATTTCAATCGCCACAAGAGATTTTTAAGGAATATGCCTATTTTTCCTCTTATTCGAGTAGTTGGCTAATGCATTGCCAAGAATATGTGAAAAAAATGGTGAAAAGATTTTCATTAACACCTTCGCATTTTGTTATTGAGCTTGCCAGCAATGATGGATACCTCTTGCAATTTTTTAAGGAGTTTCAAATACCCGTTTTGGGAATAGAACCTGCAGAAAATGTAGCCGAGATTGCCCGAAAATCTGGTGTCCCTACGATGGCTAAATTTTTTGGCACCTCTTGTGCGAAAGAGTTAAAAAAAGAAAAAAAGTTGGCAGATCTTCTGATCGGCAATAATGTTCTTGCCCATGTGCCTGATCTCAATGACTTTGTCGAAGGAATGAAGGTCGTTTTAAACAAAAAGGGAATTATTACAATGGAGTTTCCCCATCTTTTGCAATTGATGGAGAATGTCCAGTTTGACACGATTTATCACGAGCACTTTTCTTACTTTAGTTTTCTTACTGTGGAAAAGGTTTTTTCGGCCCATGGATTGACGCTTTTTGATGTTGAGGAGCTTTTGACACATGGAGGGTCTATCAGAATTTATGCAAAACACTCTGACGATCTTACAAGAGAAATTCTTCCTTCCGTAAATCTTTTGAAAGAAAAAGAAACAGCGGCTGGACTGGCTGATAAAGACTCTTATCATTCCTTTGCCGAAAAAGCAGAAACTGTCAAAGAAGAACTTGTAAAGTTTTTAGAAGATTGCAAAAAAAACAATAAGAAAGTTGCGGGGTATGGCGCTCCTGCCAAGGGAAACACCTTATTGAATTTTTGTAAAGTTACCCCGGACATCCTTCCCTTTACCGTCGACATCAGCCCACATAAGCAGGGACGTTTTTTGCCAGGGACCCATATTCCAATAAAAAAACCGGACGATTTGAAAGAAGAAAAACCAGACTATCTATTGATTTTGCCTTGGAATTTAAAAAAAGAAATCATGGAGCAGGTCTCCTATATTCGCACATGGGGAGGAAAATTTGTTGTGGCTATCCCTAAGCTTGAGGTGTGTTGAATGAAGTTTTTACCAACGCAGCTACAAGATGCCTATCTCATTGAACATGAGTTTATTGAAGATGATAGAGGGTTTTTTGCCAGAACCTTTTGTCAAAAAGAATTTGCTCAAAAGGGCTTGAACCCAAACCTTGTTCAATGCAATCTTTCCTACAATCGAAAAAAAGGCACGCTCCGAGGCATGCACTATCAACTACAGCCGGCTGCTGAAGCAAAATGCGTGCGTTGTATCAAAGGCGCTGTTTATGATGTGATCATTGACTTAAGGCCGTCATCTGCTACTTTTAAAAAATGGCAGAGTTTTCTGTTGAATGAAGAAAATCGACACATTCTTTATGTCCCTGAGGGATTTGCTCATGGGTTTCAAACACTAGTCGATCACGCGGAACTTTTTTACCAGATGTCTATGTTTTTTGTTCCAGATCTTGCAAGGGGAATTCGCTGGAATGATCCTTTCTTTGCCATTTCATGGCCCATTCCCTCCCCCATTCTTTCTCAGAAAGATCAAACCTATCCAGATTTTATACCCCCAGGGTTATAGAGCATGAAAAGAGTTCTGATTACAGGCGGCAGCGGATTTATTGGTCGACATTGCCTCTCTTTTTTATTAGAAAGAGGCTTTGAAGTATTTGCGATTACACGCAATCAAATTCCTAAAGAATCCTTGCCCATTTTTTGGGAAAAGCTCGACATTGCTGAAAATCAAAAAGTGGATGCATTCATCCAACGAGTAAAGCCTCAATTTCTTTTGCACCTTGCCTGGTATGCGAAGCATGGACTCTATTGGAATGCTCCAGAAAATCTTGACTGCGTGGCGCAAAGCCTGCATCTCTTGAAAAGTTTTGCCGCTAGCGGCGGAAAGAGGGTTGTGATCGCAGGAACCTGTGCTGAGTATGACTGGAAACAGCCGGTTTGCAAAGAGGAAGAAATTTTTGGTAAAGCTCAAGGGCTGTATGGTACATGTAAGGCAGCTTTACATCAGATGGCGCGAGAATTTTCTCTCCTTCAAAAACTAAGTCTTGCTTGGGGCAGAATTTTTTATCTTTTTGGGCCCCACGAGCAAAAGGGGCGATTGGTCCCTTCCGTCATTTCTTCCCTTTTACAAGGAAAAGAATTTATTTGTGCGCAGGGAGACCTTGAACGTGATTTTTTATATGTCGAAGATGTAGCCGAAGCATTTGTTTCCTTGCTTGACAGTTCGGTCGAAGGATCTGTGAACATTGCTTCGGGCAAAGAGATTCAGATCAGGCAAATGGTGCAGTGGATTTCGGAAAAAATGGGAGCAAAAGATTTGATACGCTTCAATAAAAATGAAAGCACGCCCTTGAAAATGATTGCAGAGGTAAGGCGCCTTGCTGAGGAAGTTCATTGGAAGCCAAAATACGAGTTATTTCCTGCTTTAAATCAAACGATCGAATGGTGGAAGAACCAACTCTGCTCGGGATAAACTTTTGATGTATACCCAAGTTCTTTGGGTACATTGGGTCAAAGTTTTTTTGATAAACTCAATTTTCAAGACAAAAAACGAAAGATCTTTCGAAAGCACTCTTTCTTCTTCAATCATGTAGAGGTCTTCAAGGTTTTTATGTGTAAAATGTGTGTAAAATTTTCTATCAAAAAATTAATGAAAAATGCTATACTTATTTCAATTAAAATTTTGAAGACGCGGCAAGAGTATTAGTGACACACTAACTTTAGTGAGGAGAAATTATGACGCATGGTGTTGTAGCGGCAAGAGATCAAGCTCCAGAAA
>JAJZPH010000019.1 GCA_021811265.1 bacterium | reverse complement strand
AACTTATTTTTTGAATTTTAATCCAACCTTTAAGGAGGAGAAAAATGGTTGCTCATGTAGCTATGCGTTTCAACGACAGAGCTCTTCAAGGAAACGGTACATTTACTTTTCTGAAAGCTAAGAATCTTGAAGATCGCGTGATTGCGAAATACTTGCTCGATGACTCTCTCCCATCAACCCTGGATCGAGCTGTGAGGATCATTCAAGATTTATTAGGAGATAACCCAACCTTCTGTGAAACTTTTTCTATGGAAACCCTGCGCGCAGAACTTATGAACAAGCAGTATTTAACGATTAATGGTTTAGCAGTTTGTATTGCTGCGGATCGCTGTGAGCCCAATCCCTATTTTAAAGATAGCTATTTTACTGAATGCACTCTAATTCATCCCGTTCAATGTTCTAAGGGTCATTGTTTGGAGGGAGATTTACTACCGTGGTGAGTGCGAAAGAAAGGAGATATTTGTCCGGCTGGTATTGGTAGAGACAATCATCCCATTGGTCCTCTTGTTATCAATGAAAAAATACGAACGGACATGGAGGATTATATTGGGTCCCAAAATCTCGATGAAAAAAGGTTTGAAAAAAGAAAAGAGAGAATAAAAAATTTGGAGTTGAGAATTCATGTAGCGGTGCGTGATCTTGTCAGCAAGTGCGTGATGGCAGATGTAATGTTAGCAGACTTTTCGAAGATCGGTGTTAGAGTTGGTGCTAAAGGATGGGAAATATACGTAATAAATCAACTAGTGATGGAAAGGGCTGCGCAAGAGGTGATAAAAAAAACCCAAGGTCTTTTTAGTGAGGTCGGTAAACAGGTATTGGAACAATCAGAAAAAAAAGTTATGAAATGTATTCCTGTTTTCTGTATTGCGATAGGAGCTTACAGTGCATGTCGTCGTTTTTTCAAAGGACAATATTGGAGAGGCACTGGAGAAGTTGTTTCTATACTTGCTAACAGTGCTGGTTTTGTTTTTCCTCCTGCCATTGTTGGTGGCCCAATTGTTGCTAGCGTAACAGATGCACTGATGTTAGGAGCAGATATTGCAGAATATAGAAGCGCCCCTTCTACTCAAACTATTGAAGAAAACCCACTGGCAGTAGCTATTCAATTTGACCTTGCTAATTCTTATTTTATTTTAGGGTTTAGCTCTAATCCCGCACATCCTCCAACACAGGCCGAAGTAGATTTGGCTTTTACTAGTTTAAACCAAGAAATTCAGCTTCAAGACCTGGTGGGTATAGAGGTTTCTGAAAATTGGCTGCAGAAATCAAATAGATGCATGGCAGTGCTTCAAAGTGCGCGAGAGATTATTTATCAGAACAGGGGTTGGGTAATAGGACCTTAAGGCTTTTGAGAGGAGGTTATTTTGGCAACTACTAGTAATATCTTAAAGACTCCTGTGGAAATTGCTCGTGTTTATTTGGCACAATTCCCTTCTGCTGCAGTAGAAGAGGTCGTGGCTCCCGATGGGCAATCTATTTTAGCTTTGGGTTTTGTTCATCGGGCACCTTTTTTTATTCTGCGCAACGCGGTGATTACTAGAGAATTTTCTAAAGCTTTAAGAGACCTTTCCTGGAAAATCGAGAAAGCAAGTGGGGATCCTCCTATTGGAATTAAGATTGATATTGAGGGGTTTTCTGTTCCCACTTCACTAACAGACTGGATGAGCTTTCGTCGCTTTCTGTATGAAAAATCGGGAAATAGATGTGCTAATGCCGTTCTTGCGTTTTTACAAGATCCTGGTCCTAGCAATTTAAGCATGTTAGTTCGTTTGGGATTGTCTCCCGAACAAGTGGAAATTGATTGCAAGGAAAGCGAATTTGCTTACTTTTTGGAATTGAAAAAAAAATGGGAAGAAATGCCTCCGGATGTCAAAAGTGTTTCTTTTCAAAATTTTCAAAGGCTCTATCCCAAAGTAAGTGGCCGATTTATTTCAGAATTGGTTCACGGTGATCGCACCTCAACTTCGGGGCCTAGCGCTTACGATCGTGTTCTTGAAGAATTAAATAAACGAGTCATTGGACAACCATGGGCAACAGAGACTGTTGCGTCTGCGCTTATATCCCAGCAGGACAACAATAAAGTTTTTTTATTCGTCGGCCCTACCGGGGTTGGTAAAACAGAGCTTGCTCTTGCTTGTGGTTTTTTGAAAAACAATCGATTTGTTTGTTTTAACATGGAAAAATTTTCCAGGGAAGGTTCCATTACGGAATTTTTTGGTTCTACGACAGGATATAGAGGATCTGGCGATAAGCCCTGTTTCATCAAAGAAATGGATCAATTTAATCCACGAAAAATTTTAGAAAACGATTCCAATCGGGTTTACGAAGTAAGCGGAGTTGTGGTCTTGTTTGATGAATTTGAAAGAGCTTGTCGAGAAGTGCTAGACTCATTGCTTACAATTTTGAGTAAAGGTTATTGCACTTTTTCTGTTACTAATTCTGGAGCTTTTAGAAAAGATCAAAATTTGAATTATAGGTACGAATTTAAAAATTGTATTATTATTTGTACCTCAAATTTATTTGATAAACAAATTCTAATGGAGTTTGAAAAAGGAGCGTCTCCAAAACGTATCGCTGAGGATTTTAAAGAGTGGAACAGGCGATGTCCCACAGGTGGATATTCCGAGCCCATCCTAGGACGACTATGTGTGATTCCCTTTGGTCCCATTCCTAGAGGAAGATGTTATCAATCTATTCTTCGTTCCCAGCTTGCAACTTATATGAAATCTTTTAAGGCTGATTCTGGTTGTAGAGAGTTTTGTCTTGAGGATGAAGCTTTGGTTTTAGCTGCATTGGAAACTCTCCTCTATGGAAAAGGAGTAGATTTGCGAAGGATTGAAAAATATTTTCAGCATCAAATCTCTCCTATTATTTTTGGAAAGTCCAAAGCTTTTGGTGACATGAGTACAAAAAAATTTACTTTACACTGCGATAGAGATGGACTCTTTATCCAAGTCTCTACCTTTTTGAAGAGCATTGGCCAATATACAGATGTAGATGGTATCATATTTAGGCTAATATAATCAGTCCAGAAGGAGGAACAACATGTTTCACTGTTTAGAAAATTGGACGGGCAGTCGAATTATGCGATCAACCGTTAATATCGCTATTAATACAGCTTGCGAAATAGGCAAAGTCTCTCCTGAATTGACTGCTGTATTAAATCTGCCTTTTCGAGCATTGAATATGATCTCCTCTCAGAGAAAGACATCTGTTTTGGGTGGCTTTATGGAAACATTTGCCTTTGCAGCTCTATTTTTGCCCTCTGGCGGACGCCAGTTTTCCATTGGAATCGACCTGACTTCGATGTTGTTTTCTTACATTTTTGCAGATCGGGATGAAGCTCCAAATAGACAGCCTCTCTTGCACGGAAAAGTTGACATGGAAGAGGAAAGAATACGTTTCGATGGTAGGATCAGAAGTGTAGTGTTTGGCTTGGCTTCCAATCACCAAGAAAATGATCATGATGCAATTTTAAGCACTATTATCAAAGTAGGTGAAAAATATGAGTTGTTTTCCTCCTTAAGAGAAACCAGAGTTTTTCTAAAAGAAGCAATGACTAAGATGTCGCAAGTAGTGGAAGTATCGGATAAAGTAGTTTTGGAACAAACGATTAAAAAAACAAAGGGAGAGATCCAAGCCCTTGTAAAACAACTTCCCGTTTTCGGCTTGGCTGTGGCAACTCTTCTCGCCATTCGGCGTATTTCCAGAGGGCAGCTCTGGAGAGGCGTTGGAGAGGTAGCTTCTGGTGTTGCGGGATGTTTTCCGGGTTGTGGAACGGTGATTTCCATCGGACTGGATGTTGTTATATGTGGATTAGATATTCGAGATGCAAGAAATGATCATTTGCTTTTAAAAGAGCATAACGTAGATGTTCTTCTAGAGAAAGTTCCTTTGAATATCCCTGCCGCTTACCGCATATTGGGGTTTGGTTCAAATGTTCACCCTGGACGAGAAGAACTCCAAACTGCGCACAATCGACTCTATGTTATTATATCTAAGGGTTGTATGAAAGA
Organism: bacterium; assembly: GCA_021811265.1. Classification (GTDB taxonomy): domain Bacteria; phylum Chlamydiota; class Chlamydiia; order Chlamydiales; family SM23-39; genus JAJZPH01. The sequence continues at coordinate 27,235 of JAJZPH010000019.1, read as the reverse complement.
ACTTGCAGAGATCTCTGGAGAGAAAATAGATGAAGGAACTGCGGGTGCTGTGGAATACCACCAAAGACGAGAGGAAGTTGCTGAACAAGAGATGCAAAGGGGTTTTCTTGTACTGCAAAAAATACAGCGGCTTTTGGGATTAGAGGAGTTTGTTCCCGAAGTGCAGTGAGCTTTTCAAAAAATCGACTTTTGGAGCACACTAAACTCAGGGTTGAAAGGGCGTAAGCATTAGGGATCACCCAAAAACAAACGTTACACCATTTCTATAGATTTTCTCATTTTTCTTTGGTTTATTCTGCTATTGGGACGAGCCGATCAGCCATAGAAGAATAAAAGATATTCAGAAAAAAACTCGTTGGATGACCCCTAATTGCAACCTACTCGAGCCGGGCAAGTCCCTTTGCCCTGCTTTTGTCAAAGCTAAATATAAAGAGAAAAACAGACCCACCAAGATAGATCAGATTGAGAAGCATGCTCATCCAAAAGTAGCCTGTTGGAAACGAAGCATTACTTAAGACCTGCCGCATTCCTTCAAAAATATAGGTTGTGGGCAAAGCCCAAGAAACCAGTTGCGCCCAAGACGGCAGGATGCTAACGGGATAAAAAACAGCGCTAAAGGGCGCAAAAACCGCCCCTATCATCCATGCCAATGCTTCCATTTTATGCCCGAAGTAAATAATGACACCGGCAGCTAAAAAACCAATGGTCCATCCAAAGATCAAAAGAGAAAAAGCAAAAGGAAGAAAGAGCCATCCTACCTGGAACACGTTCAGAGAGTAGAGAAGGTAAACGACAAAACTGCCAAAAGCAATGGAAACCAAAAGCTTGCACAAGCAGAGAAGCAAAACGCCTACACACCATTCAGAAATCTTCAAAGGGGTGGAAAAAAGATTGACGAGATTGCGACACCAAAACTCTTGAAGCAAATTAGTGGAAATGTCAATCGATCCTCTCCAGGTAATCTGCCAAAAAATGAGCCCCGTCATTAAGATCAGAGAAAGATTTTCCACATGCTGCTGGCTTAAGATCCAGACCGAAGTCAAACCCCAAAGAAGAATATCCACAAGCGGCCAGTAAAAAAGATCGGCCAGAACGTGAGACCCTCTATATAAGATATGAAAATAGCGAAAAAAAACTCCACGCACACGGGAAGGGTTCATGTCAGGCTCCAGAAACTCGTAGAAAATAGCTTTCCAAAGAGGGCTCTTCGATCTGAATTCCGAGGTAGAGTATGCCTTCTTTTCCCAGGCGATTGAGAAAAACGGGAATCTTTTTTTCCTCGATGAAAATCGTGATCATGCGATGGTCAACCGCACAAGCCACATCCAATTCTTTTGCAATGGCAAGTGTCTCTTCTTTTCCGCTCTCTAAGGTGAGCCGCAAACAGAAAAGAAAATTTTTCCGCACCAGGTTTTTTGGAAGATCGTCTGCAATGATCTTCCCGTTTTTCAAAAAAATGACTCGATCACAGAGAGCAACAACCTCTTCCATCTTATGTGAAGTAAAAAGAATGGTTATCCCCTTTTTTTCTCTCTCTTGCAAAATAAACTCGCAAATTTCTTTTGAGATAAAAGGATCCAATGAAGCTGTCGGCTCATCCAATAAAACAATTTTCGGCTCAATGAAAAACGCTTTGACAATCATCACCCTTGTAACCTGCCCAGAAGAGAGAGATTTGATGAGTTTCTTTTTCAGATCCAGTATGCCAAAGCGCTTCAAAAGAGGAAGATAGCGCATCTTACTTTCTTTGGGAGAAAAACCATAGAGCCTACCAATTACGTTTAGGTTTTCCTCTACCGTCAAATCCCAAGGAAGACTGGTGTAGGTGCTAGCATAGCTAATATCTTGTAAAATTTCTGAGCGGTGTTGGTCAAAATCTTTTCCGAAATAGACAATCGATCCCGCAGTTTTAGAAAGAGTTCCCAAAAGCATCTGAATGGTTGTTGTTTTTCCAGATCCATTCGGCCCTAGAAACCCTAAAATCTCACCCTTTTTAAGCGTAAAAGAAATATTATCGACCGCAGGGTGATTTTTTTCTCCAAAATAAACTTTTCGCAAATTGGTAACGGAAAGAATAACGGAAAGAATAGACGACATAACTTTTTGATTTTTAGATATAATAGGATTTCTCTTTATTTATTTCAAACAAAAGATCACGTACGCAACAACACCGCTTCTTTGCGCAACTCACGCAAAAAACACAAGCGAGAAGAGTAGAAAAGAGAACAGACGATAAAAAAAGGAACCATTCCTCCCTGCAAAAAAAGAGGATAGAAATCAACAAAGCCAATCATAAGCAGTCCCACTAAAGTGGAAAAAAAAAGAAGAGCGTGCAAAGACAACTGCTTCGGCACATAAAAAAGAGAGCAAAGAAACACTAAAAATAAGAAAAGTGCAATCAACCCCATCTCTACTGCAATCAGAAGGTAGCAATTGTGCAGCATCGGCCCCTTCTCCGCTCCGCTGAAAGCAGCTCTTTTTTGAAAATTCTCCAAACCAACGCCAAAAAAGGGATGTTCTTTGATTAATAAAATGGCTCGATCTTGAGCAGCCCAACGCATCTGATCGCTACTTCGCGAAAGTTCATTGTACTGCAGCACGCCTCCTCTATGAAAAAACTGTTCGTGAAAAAAGAGAAAAGAAGTCAAAAGAGAAAAGCCTACAAGGCCCACCAATAAAGCAGATGTTTTCCGATGCATAAAAAAGGCTTCTTTTTTCAGAAAGTAGAAAAGAAGAAAAAAAAGAACAGTAGCACCAAGGTAGGAAAAAAGGGCTGCTCGAGAAAATGTGGTACTAAGAGCAAGTATCTGTAAAAAAATACTGCAACCAACCCCTCTTCTAATCCAGTTTTTTTTTGCATGAAAAAAAATGAAATGAGAGACCGAAAGCGTAAAGACCAAGTAGCCTCCCAGTATATTAGGATGATTGCACGTGCCATATGCACGTAAAATAGCTTCAGGAATTCTCTCTACTCCAAAAAGGCGATCTCCGATCCATCGAAATCCATGGGGAAGGGACACACTGCAAGGGTTGATCATTTGCGACAAGGGAATCAAACGAAAATGTCTCATGTCGCAAAAACTCTGCGTATAGTAGCAAAAAAGAGCAAAGCATGCTTCGATAAGGGCAAAAGCACCTATCACATAAAGACATCGAATGAAAAAACGCTCTCCTCCTTCTTTCATAAGAAAAATTGCCGAAGAAAAAAGCAGTGCTTTTGTAAAAAAAACGAGCAGTCGAGATTTATGCTCTGACGATATGGGAAACTGGCTGAAACAAAGAGAAACCGCTCCCATAATAAAAAATAAAAAAAGCCATTTGGAAGGTCCCTGCCACAAAGAGGAAGCCCACTCTTTTTTCTTTCGAAAAAAAAAGAGAGAGAAAATAACAAGAATTACCAAGTCAGAAGGATGAAAAAATAATTTAAAAAAATGCAACTTACATCTAGAAGCGTCTAGTGGAAAGAGGAACAAAAGGAAAAGAAAAAGCCCCCTTTGCATCTTTGCAATTTTAAGGTCGAGCATCTTGCCTCTTTTCAGGAGCCACAAAAATAGCAAAACGCACCGAAAGGGACTCGAACCCCTAACCCCTTGGTCCGAAGCCAAGTGCTCTATCCATTGAGCTATCGGTGCCATGAAACGGCACAAGTGTATCAATTGGAACGTTTTTTATCCAAATGCGTTTTTCATAAAAAAATCTCTTCTTTGAGATAAAAATTCAAAAAGCAGATCTCAATCCCCAAGTTTTCGTTCATAATATGGGCCTATTTGCAGTATAAGTGGCTTTATGGAAGAAAAAACAGAAGCTATTGTTCTCAAAAGCATTCCTTTTCAAGAGAAAGATCGCATCCTCACTCTTTTTTCTAGAGAAATGGGCCTTTTTTCCCTCATTGTAAAAAAAATCTCTTCGCCACAATTGATGACTTTGACTACACCTTTTTGTTTGGGCGAGTTTCTTTATAAAAAAGGAAGAGGAGAGCTCTTCTCTTTTCGCGATGGGACCGTTTTAGACAGCCACTCTTTTTTACGGACAGACCTTGCATCCTGCATGGCAGCAGCTTCCATGGCAAGGGCCCTCTTGAACTCCCATTTTCCTCAAGGCCATATCTCATCTCTCTATCTACTTTTCGTCTCCTATCTCAAACAACTGCCTTCATTTGAAAAAAAAGAAAATCTCGTATGCAGCTTTTGTATGAAAATTCTTTTGCATGAAGGGGTTGTACACTTCTCTCCTCTCTGCAATGTCTGCAAAGAAAAAACCTCTACCTATCTTTTTCGAGGAGAAAGTCTCTGTGAGACACATCAAGAAAAGGGAAGCATTGCCGTTTGCGCAAGCGAATGGAAAACATTAGAAACGCTAACTTACTGCCGATCGTTTCAGTTGCTAAAAGAGTGTAGAATCACAGAAGAGCTGCAAGCAAAAATAGCGTCCTTTTTTCAAGAGCTGTGCTCCGCAACAACTCCACTGCGATAAAGCCAGTGACCATTTTGTTTGACAAAACGACTCGTTTCCATAAATGAAGCTCGATAATGCCCTCTTTTCAGATGAGCGATGAAGCGGATGGTTGTCTCTTCTTCGCCTGGTGTAATATCTAATATTTCAACTTTTTCAAAATGATGAGTGGTAGAAAATTGGGAAATATGTTGTTCCCACTGCTGCATGTTCTTCTGATATGCGGGATTGTCGGGATGGGTGGTCGCAATAATAAAACGGGGTAGGTTTAGGGCATAGGCAGAAAAACGCGCACGCAAAAGAGCTTCTGCCGTCGGAGCTTTTTCGCCCTGATGATAAGGGGCGCAGCAAAGAAGATACTCTTTATTGCTTCCGCAGGGACACTTGTTTTGAGTCATCGTAAAACCAACAGCAAAATGCGAGAAGGGGGACTCGAACCCCCACAAGATTTCTCCCACTACCACCTCAAAGTAGCGCGTCTACCAATTCCGCCATTCTCGCAACGTAGATAAGGCAAAAATATAGCGATAAGCTTCATATCAACTCAAGAGATTTCTCAAGGAAGCTTTAAAAGGCCCTCTCGTCATTTATTTTGTAAATGGCTCACCGACAAACTCTTTTTGCCAATCTTCTTCTGAAAAGGGATGCCCCAATACCTTTTCGATCAAGATATCCCAACGATACCGATTGGCAGGGGAAAATAATTTTTCCTTTAACAGCCTGCCCGATTTGGAAGACCAGAGAACCTTTCCGCCTTGTTGTCGCAATAGAGCTTTGAGAGAAGAAGCAAAAACTTCTCCTAAAAGATAGCTATAGTAATAGACGGGCGCCTGTCCAATGTGGATTTTCGATGCCCAATCCTGAAAGCCTTCCCGATGAGGGGGAATTTTCACTTTTTGATAGCGAGCTACCAAGTCCCACCAGAGCTTCTGCAGATCTTGATGAGGATCACGGTAGAGCTCTTCTTCGAAATAGGTCATGACCATGACCCAGCGACTAAAAATCAGCTGCTGTCTTTTGCGCGAGTTCTCTGCTTCCAAGATCATCGCCTTCTTGTTTTTAGAAGGATGAATAAATTTTTTTAAAAAATCGCGCTCATAGACTTGGCTTCCCGCTAAAAGAGCCATTGCTTCTGTTGTAATCATGTGAGGAGGCTCTCTTAAAAGCCAGGGAAGAGAAAAATCCATCTCTTGCTCATACACACCATGACCGAGCTCATGTAATAATGTGTCTGCCCATTGTAGAGTCTGGGTCAGGTTGTTCAAAGTTCTTACGTCTCCTCTGCGGTCAATGTGAACGCAAAAGGCATGCTGGTTTTTCTTTTCCCTTTCGTAAAGGTCACTGCGCGCAAGAATCGCACTGACATCCAATCCCATGGAGGAGTAGAAATCTTTAGACAGCTGAATCAAATCTTCATTCTGCACAAGAGCATCAAGCTGTTTGGAAGAGATGGGATCTGTTTGACAAAAGCAATCGCTCCACGTCCAAGGATAGAGTTCTTCTTTTCCAATAGAAAAACGCTCCGAGAGTTTCTCTTCTAAAAAGGCGATCAAAGAGTCGTAGGCTCTCTGAGAATTTTTTTCGATTTTTTCCAAAAAGGAAAAAAGCCATGCGCGATCTATTTCGTGTAGATCCAACTGCATCTGAAAATAATCTTCATATCCTAACTGGCGGGCAGCTTCATTGCGCAGCTCGACCACCGCAATAATGTCTGGAGCCAGATGGCTTCCAACTTCTTTTGAATGCTCCCAAATCTTTTTTCTTATGGAGATGTCTTGCTCACTCTTGAGCATTTCGTGAATCTGATTTTCCGTAAGGGATTTGCCATTAAAAACGGGACGAAAGGTTGCATATTTCTTGGTAATCTGGCACTCTTTTTGCGCAATCTTTTTTTGCAAATGCTCGGAAATCATATTTTCCTTGAATCTCAATATGAGAAGGTCGAGCTCTCGTTGTACAATCGGATCTTCGATCCCCTTCATTTTCCACTGCAAAAGCTGATCGTAGATCTTGGGATCGGAAAAAAACTTTACATATTCTGTCTTTAGCGCCACAAGAGCATCGGCTGCTTTCTCTGCACCCGTTGTCTCAAGTTCCCAGCCCACCTGGCACACCTGCTTTGCTTTTTCCTCTACAGGAGGAATAAAAGATTCAAGAAAAGGCTCGAAAAACATCAGCAAACCCCCGTTTAAATTTTTAAAATTATACTTCGACATATAAAACTTCATTATAAGCAAAAACTTAAATTTCCTATAATGCAAAAGTAGCTAGATAGCTATACGCAAAGAACTTGGAAAATCGGTTTCTGGAGCACGCCAAAAACTCGGAGATAGGAGATCGTAAACTACCCCATATTTCATTAATATTGGGTAGTTTACGATCTTCCAGCCGCGAGGATTTTCGCGTAGCTTCAAAACCAGATTTTCCAAGCTCTTTGTGTATACACAGTAATAGAGAAAATTCGTGAAAAAAATTTTGATTTTTTTTATCAAGTGCTACCAATGGACCATCAGCCCCTATTTAGGCGCTTGTTGCAGGTTCTATCCCAGCTGTTCTCACTATGCTCAAGAAGCAATCGAGAGCTTCGGCGCTTGGAAAGGAACACTTCTTGCCATCAAACGAGTCTGCAAATGCCATCCTCTGCATCCCGGCGGCTATGATCCCATACCTACACGTACTCGACGCGGATCTTTGCAGAAGCGAAGAAAAACTCTTCTCAAGAAGAGACTTTTCTTTTAAATTAATAAAAAAATTCGATTTTTTATGAAAATTCCGCTCTCTTTAATCAAAAAGTTTATCGAAATATCTCTGCCCCCACAAGAAATTGCCAACCTTCTAACGTTGGCTGGAATTGAAGTGGACAAGATTGAAAACGAACAACTCTCTTTTTCCCATGTCGTTGTAGGACAGATTATTTCGGTAGAAAAACATCCCGGTGCCGACAAGCTTGTTTTGACCCAAGTGCATGATGGAAAAGAACCTCTTTCCATCGTGTGCGGTGCGAGTAATTGCAAAAAAGGAATGAAGGTAGCTCTCGCCAAGGTAGGAAGCTCGCTTACTGATGAGAACGGGAAAAATTGGAAGATCAAAAAAACCAATATTCGAGGCGTGGACTCTTGGGGAATGCTTTGTAGCAAGAAAGAGCTTGGACTTGCGGAAACAGCCGAGGGAATTTTAGAGCTTCCAGAAGAATTTTCTCTGGGGGACGACCTCTCTTCTCTTCTCCAAGATCCGGTGTTTGATATCTCGCTGACGCCGAATTTGGGACATTGTGCCAGTGCTCTTGGCATTGCAAGAGAGCTTGCTGCCATTACTGACAAACCTCTTTTGCCTCTGCCTTCTACCTCCTTTGAAGAAAAAACGGCTGTTTGCAATGAAAAAATATCGGTTCTTCTTGAAGCAAAAAAGGGGTGCTTGCGTTACGCATGTCGCCTGATGGAAGATGTGCAAGCTGCAACAACTCCTTTTTGGCTCAAACAAGCACTGGAAAATTCGGGTCTACGCTCTCTGCACCCAGTCGTTGATGTGATGAACTATCTCATGCTAGCCTACGGACATCCTTTGCATGCGTTTGATTATGACAAGATCGAAGGAGGAAAAATTTTTGTCGAGAACAACCAAGAGGTGCGCTCTGTGGAAGGACTCGACGGAAAAGAATATATCCTACCTCTAGATACTCTCCTCATCTCTGATCAGAAAAAGCCCTTAGCAATTGCTGGAATTTTAGGACTTAAAAACTCTGCCATTGAGCCAAATTCGAAAAACATCCTGATCGAAGCCGCCCACTTCGATCCTCTCTCGATTCGCAAATCGTGCAAAGCTCTCGCTCTCAAAACAGAGAGTAGCTTTCGTTTCGAAAGAGGTTCTGATATCGAAATGATCCCTACTATCCTAAACCAAGCAGTTTCTCTGATCCACTCCCTATGCAAAGCAAAGGCAGGTTCCAGGACAATCGATATCTATCCCAAAAAGGTGCACCCGCCCGAGATCCACTTTCGCACAAAAAAAGCCAATGAGTTTCTAGGGACAAAATTAAGTCCCAGCGAAATGGAGAATATCTTTCGCCGCCTGCAGATGACAACAAAACAGGACCTAGATCTGATCGTCTCTCCCCCAACATATCGCAATGACATCAAAGCAGAGATCGACCTCTTTGAGGAGATCGCCCGTATTTATGGGTACAATAACATTGAAAAAAGAAGACCTCTCTTTCCAAGTTCTACCACTCCCCCATCGCCTCTCTATCTATTTGAAAAAAAGATACGTAAAAATCTCTGCTCGCAAGGAATGCAAGAGCTAATAACCTCCGACCTCATTAGCCCCAAACTTGCTTCCATGTGTGAAGAGATGCATTTTGCCAAAGGAAGTTTGATCTCAACTCTACACTCAAAATCGGCCGATTTTTCTATTGTACGGCCTTCTCTATTGCCCAGCCTTTTACAAGTCGTTCAGTTCAATTTGGATCACCAAAGAGAATCCATTTGTGGTTTCGAAATCGGAAAGGTGCATTGGAAAGATCAGCTCTGCTTCATCGAAGAAAGCTCTTTGTCTCTCATTCTTGTAGGAAAACACTCTCCTCATCATTGGGGAGAAAAAGCAAGAAACGTTGATTTTTACGACATCAAAGGAATTCTCGAAAATCTCTTTTCTTTTCTTGGCATTTCTTCCATTTCTTTTGTCCACTCCTTACTTTCTTTCTTGCACCCTGAAAGACAGGTCGATATCCACATAAACAAAGAAAAGGTAGGGGTGGTAGGAGAAGTACATCCCTCTCTATTGAATCGTTGTGACATCAAAGAAAAGGTCTATTTTGCAGAAATCAATACACGTCTGCTTTTAGAGGCAAAAAAGGAGGATGTCCGCTTCCATGAGATTCCTCTTTTTCCTTCCTCAGAGCGAGACTGGACTTTTGTCCTACCTACTGAATGTTCTTATTCCAAAATTAAGGAGTTTGTAGACAAGCTGCAGTCCCCTTTGTTGGAGAATTGCTTCCTTTTAGATCTGTACGAAGATCCTGCTTCTCTGCAAAAAAAGCTCACCCTTCGGTTCATTTATCGCAACTCTGAAAGGACAATAACTTTAGAAGAAGTAGAAAGAGAACATGAAACCCTGATGAATAATCTTTCGAATCTCTTGAAAAATAGCTGTACAAATCCATAGAATGAGCTGATCTGGCTTTATTGGAGGTAGAAATGAAAAAAGTAGTTTTCGCTTTTGTGGCTTTGTTTCCTCTGTTCTTTGCCTGTCAAAAAACAACCCAAGAGTGCGATTGCGTTTCACAGCAATACATGCATAAATATGGATTTCCCCTGACAGAAAAAGAATGGATGGAAAGAGAAAAAGATGGACAGATCATCAGTCGTCTGAAAAATGGTTGCACTGTCACTAATAATTACATAGGCGGAGTTTTGCATGGCGCCTCTACACTCACCTATCCCCATAGCTCCGTGATCCAAAAACACTATGACTATGACATGGGCTCTTTGGTCAAACGTACTTTTTTTGACACACAAGGTATTCCCTACAGAGAAGAATTGAACGAACTTGACGGTCGCGTCATCGTCACCTCTTGGAACGAAAAAGGAGTTCCTTTGAGTATTGAAGAGTATGAAAAAGGGCGACTTCTTGAAGGACAATATTTCAATGCCAAGCATGAATTGGAAGCCTCCATTGAAAATGGAGAGGGCTCCAGACTGCAGCGTGCACGCAATGGTTCTTTGCTCTCGAAGGATGTCTTTCACTCTGGCTCTTTAGCTTCTCGCACCAGCTTCCATCCCGATGGACGCATCGCTACTGTCTCTAACTTTCAAGATTATCAACTTCAGGGCAAACAACTCATCTATTCACCTACTGGCTCTCTTTCTATGGAAATGAATTGGGAGGGGGGGCTTTTGCATGGTTCTGTAATTACTTATTGCAACGATGCTAAGGTCAAAGAAGTTCCTTTCATCCATGGAAAAAAACAGGGAGTGGAAACTCAGCACAACGATAAGGGAGAGCTAATCGCAGAAATTCATTGGGACCATGACCAAAAACATGGAAGTTCTCATTATTACGAAAATAACAATACAAAGATTCAATGGTATTTTCGAGGAGATTCTGTCTCTTTGAGGGCGTATGAAAGGCTCGACATGCATGAAAAAATGGTTGCCGGACTTGATTGAATTTCCATATCAAAGTTGCCAGAGCAACTAGCTGCAAGGCCATGTCATTTAAAAACAAAGAGCTTTTCTGTACCATGTCTTGAAGATGCAGTAAAGCTCCTTGCTTTGTGCCATCTTTCCTAAATGGTTTTAAACAAACACGTAGCGTATTTTTTTTGAGCCCAAGTCCAAAGCGAGGGATCAACTTGTATACACAAAGAACTTTGTGTATACAATCTGCAGGCAAAAGAAACCTGCAAGTGTGAAAATTTTCTCACAGCTACAAAAAACGATTAGGAACTGTCCAAGAATAAAATGGTTGGGGATACTTTGAAAAAAGACCTCTTCTCGGGAAGGAGAAGAGATCTTTTCCAGAAATATAAGCTTATTTCTTCGATGAATTTGTGGTTTTCTTTTGCTTTTTTGCTTCTTTGTCTTTGGCTTTCTCATCACCAGCTGGATCTGTTTTAGATTTGTGCTGGGCTTCTGCGCTAGAATCTTTCTTCTTCTGTTCAACAGGAGCAGATTCCGACTTCTTATAAGCAGCGGTTTCTTCTGAAGCAACCGCATTTGTTTCCATTTTTGCTTCATCAGTTGTAATCGTTTGCTGCTCGTCGAGAAAATGTGCAAAAGTTTCATCCAGTGTTGTTGTTTCTTTGTCTTCAGCTTTGCATGCTCCAAAAAGAAGCAGCGAAGTTCCTAAAAGCAAAAGTTTGCTTTTCAATAACTTTTTTCCCATTTGAAACCTCATTTGTTTATAGACCCATCTATTGATGGTAATTCGATCATATAAACTCTTGGTTTTTATTGACATCTTTTTTTTCAAGAGTTTTTCAGCGTCTTATACATATGGGGTAGCTTAGATCTTTCAACCCCGAGTTTTTAGCGTTCTCCAGAAGCCGATTTTCCAAGTTCTTTATGTATAAAAAGAATTCGCAATCTCTTTTTTCATCCTGGCACACTTGTTGCATCTAAATAAAGCAGAAGAAAGAGGAGAACTCATATGCAAGAAAAAGAATTGTTACAAAGAATCGCTGTTCTAGAAACAATTAACGATCAACTAGTTGCAGAAATCAACTCTCTGGACACCATTGCACGAGAATTGGGGTTTCATGAAGGACTCAAAACGTTGAAAGAGGCGGCCATGGAACTTCTAGAAGAAGAAAAAAATGATTCTTCGGAAGATGAAGAAGAGCCACCGCTTACAGGATAAATACAAGAGAGCCGCTTCTATACACAAAGAACTTGGAAAATCGGTTTCTGGCGTGCTTCAAAAACCGATTCTCCGAGCTCTTTGTGTATACTTAAGTTGCATTCATTGAGCTGTTCTGGAAATATCGCATTGCGATAGCATCTTTTCTTTAAGAACAGGGTCAATTGCAGGGCAAAGAGTGAAAAAATTTCCTATTTTCCAATGCTTTTTACGCAATAGATTGATTTTTAAAGGGTTGTTCTATTTGTTTTCTCAAGATAGAGAAGGGATTTTATGGCGTTTTTTTATCCAACATCCACTCTCTTATATCTATCGACTCTTCTCTCTTTTCTTTTGTAAAGATGCAAAAATTTCCCAGAGTGGGTATTTTTTTCATGGTGTAGAGGATTGTACTGCATTGAAGGAAGAGCTTCTCTCTGACAAAACTTTCCTCTTTTTAGGGTTTGGCTATTGCCTGCGCCCTCAAACATGCCCATCTCAACGTTTTTCGCACACATGTAGAGAAAACAGTGCACATCTGGCTTGTAATGAATGCCTTATAGGTTCTTGCCTGCGCCAAGATCTTCCTTTTTTTTCCTGCTCTATTATTCCCACTGCCTTCTCGCTCACAAAAAAACTGATGCAAATAAAAAAAGATCATCCCGAAAAAAAAATTCTTTTCATTATTGCTGCCTGCCCTTATTCCATAGAGCTCTTTTCGCCTTGGGCCAAATTCCTGCAGCTCCAGGGGCTCTCTTTAGCCCTATCGGGGCCCATATGTTCTTCATTTTCCACTTTTCGCGAGTCGGAAAGAGGAAAAAAGAGCCTTGCCACCCAGCTGCTGCCGCATCAAAAAAAAGAACTTTTCACGCTTCTTGCCGTGAGAAAAAAGGCATTTCTTACTTAAACCTTGTTTGAAAATGCCATATTACGCTAGGATTTAGCTCTATTATTGACCCTAATATATTGAGGAGAAACAATGGCTCGTTACACTGGACCGAAAAATCGCATTGCGAGAAGATTTGGTGCAAATATCTTTGGGCGTCTGCGCAACCCTCTTCTGCACAAGACAACTCCCCCTGGAATGCATGGCGCCAAACGCAAGAAAAAATCAGATTACGGCATGCAGTTAGAAGAAAAGCAAAAAATTCGATCTGTCTATGGCATGCTCACCCAAAAGCAGCTTGTAAAAACATTTAAGCAGGCTCTAAAAATGAAAGGGACCACCCATTCAGTCTTCTTACAGCTTTTGGAATGTCGTTTAGACAATATCGTCTATCGCCTCCGCTTTGCAGGGACGATTTTTGGCGCCCAGCAGCTCGTTGCTCATGGACACGTAGAAGTAGACGGAAAGAAAGTAGACATACGTTCGTTTACCGTTCGCCCCGGCATGGTGATTTCGATCAGAAACAAATCAAAAAACATCAAACCCGTCCAGGAATCCATTCAAAATACTTCCAGAGAAATACCACCCTATTTGACTCTTGGCGAAGACCATTTGTCAGGAACATTGACAAACCTACCAGAACACGATCAGGTACCTCTTCCCATCCTGATCAACATTCCTCTTGTGTGTGAGTTTCTTTCCCATACAAACTAGGGGCGTTTTTCTCAAGTATAAGGGATTTTTATGCACCATTCCCCTCCGATTGGAGCCCATTTTTCAATCACAGGTGGATATGAAAATGCTCTTTTGGCAGCACAAGAGATTGGCGCTACGACAGCACAAATTTTTACCAGCAATCAACGCCAGTGGCATGGACATAAAGTTCAAGGCGAAGAGATCGAGCGGTGGCAAGAGGCAAAAAAACAAACAAAGATCGATCTTGTCACAAGTCACGGAAGTTATCTGATCAATCTTGGTTCGCCAAAAAAAGCGCCCCTTTTAAAGAGTAGAAAAGCATTTCAAGAAGAGATTGAACGCTGCCACCTTTTAGAGATTTCCTTCCTCGTTTTGCATCCTGGATCTGCTCTGGACAGCAGCGAAGAGGAATGTTTGCATACAATTGCAGAAAGTCTTTTGGAATGCGAAAGTGTGCTGAAACAAGGCAAAACACGCTGTCTTTTGGAAACAACTGCAGGGCAGGGCTCTCAAGTGGGGTACCGTTTTGAGCAGCTTGCCACCATCATCCAAAAAGTGGAGAAAAAAATCCCCATCGGTGTTTGTATTGATACCTGCCATATCTTTGCTGCAGGCTACGACATTCGCACAAAAGAGGGGTGGGAAGAAACCTTGCATGCATTCGATCAAATCATTGGGCTCAAACATCTCTTCGCCTTCCACATCAACGATTCATTAAAAGACCTAGGCTCGAGACTGGACCGCCATGCTTCTTTGGGAGAGGGATGTATCGGCTTTGCTTCGTTCAAACATCTGATGCACAACCGCGTTATCCACAACCCAGAAACACGACGCCCCTTATATTTAGAAACTCCATTTCCAGAAAAATGGAAAAAAGAAATTCACGATCTTCGTACATTTGGAGAAAAATAGATGCGTATCAAAATCAAAACTCTTTTTACAGACTTAAGTCTTCTCAATAAAGAAATCACCGTGTGCGGATGGGTCAAAACGTTAAGAAAACAGAAAAACATCGCTTTTCTAGAAATCAACGATGGCTCCATCTTCACCAACCTACAAATCATTCTAGAGTCACGGGTTGCCAACGAGCCGCTCTTACAGCAACTCTCCCCCGGTGCTTCCGTTTCTGTCACCGGAACATTGCAAAAGAGCCAAGGAAAAAATCAAAGCGTCGAGCTCATTGCACAGAAACTCCATCTGTATGGAAGTGCCGATCCCAATCAATACCCTTTGCAGAAAAAGCAGCACTCCTTTGAATTCTTACGAACACTAGCCCATTTGCGCCCCAGGACCAATACGCAAGGCGCCGTCCTTCGTGTGCGCAATGCTCTTGCCTTTGCCACCCATACATTTTTTCACAACCGAAGTTTTCTCTACCTGCAAACCCCCATCATTACAACCTCGGATTGCGAAGGAGCTGGAGAAATGTTCCAAGTCACAACTCTCAAAGAGCCCTTTGCCCGACTTCCCGATCAGTCCATCGACCACTCTAAGGATTTTTTCAAGAAAAAGTCCTATTTGACCGTTTCTGGGCAGCTCAATGCAGAATGCTTTGCTTGCGCTCTTTCCGATGTTTACACCTTCGGCCCCACCTTCCGTGCCGAAAACTCCAACACCTCTCGACATTTAGCGGAATTTTGGATGATTGAGCCAGAAATGGCCTTTGCTACGCTCGAAGATGATATGGAGCTTGCTCAAAGCTATTTGAAATTCACAGCAGAATATGTATTGCAACACTGCCCCAAGGATATGGAATTTTTCGATCAGTTCATCGAAAAAGGAGTGATCGAGCGCCTTCGCCACGTGATCGATCAACCATTCGAGCAGATCAGCTATACAGAAGCTGTATCCATTCTCCAACATGCGAAAAAAAAGTTCGAATATCCCGTCAAATGGGGAGGAGATCTGCAATCGGAACACGAACGCTACCTTGCAGAAGAGCATTGCAAAAAACCTCTCATCGTCACCGACTATCCCGAAAGTTTAAAAGCCTTCTACATGAGACGCAACGATGATAAAAAAACTGTCGCTGCCATGGATGTTCTTGTTCCCAAAGTAGGAGAAATTATCGGCGGATCCCAAAGAGAAGAAAGACTCGACATCCTATGTGAAAAAATTGAAAAAATGCATCTGAACAAAGATGATTATTGGTGGTATCTGGACCTGCGGCGATTTGGAACAGTGCCTCACGCAGGATTTGGAGTTGGATTCGAAAGACTTATTCTTTTTATCACAGGCATGGAAAACATTCGCGATGTGATTCCATTTCCCAGATTCCCAGGATCTGCCGAGTTTTAAGCTTGTGTATAGTTTTGGCATCAAAAGAGAGTGGCGCGGATCATAAAAGAGTCATACCCTCTGCGCACAAGCCATGCTGCGAGCTTTTTCTTGTCTAATTGTTTCTTTTTCGCAAGAAGATTTCCTATTGCTTCTTTCTGCAAATCTTCTGTAAGAATTTTCCGAATGCAGGGAAGAAAAAGATTCTTTTCATATCCCTTCTGTTGCATCTTGCGCTGAATGAGAAGAGGGCCAAAACCACGTCTCGCCCATTTTTTTACCTCTTTTTCGATGGAATAGCTCTCATCGATCAAACCCTTCTTCTGTAAATAATCCAGAAGGGAATGGACCACTGCGTCCGAAACTCCTTTCGCTTTAAGCTTGTGCTGAAGAATTGCCCTTGGATAGCTCCGTCGCGATAAATACTGTAGAGCCACTTTTTTAGCTATTTTTTTCTCCAAGAGCAAAAACCACTCCTGAAAGTCTTTTACGCTAGAAAAATCCTTTCCTTGCACCTCTTTTTGGAAGAGAGACCGGTCCACTTCGCGCACAAACGTTTTTTGAAAGCACACAAGAATCTGTTTTGGGTTATTTTCTACCACGGAGATTTCGATCTGCATACAACCCCTTTTCAAAATAAACTACAATACTCCATCCTCCATTTTCAAACGATTGCTCTCCAAAGATTTTTATGATAAGGTAAAAAAAAAGGACCTCATATGGTAGACAAGCCCATCGACATCTCCTCTCTTCCCCCTCAGCTACCTCCCAAGCCACAAGAGACGGAAAAATCAGCAGCTGCTGCTGCCAAAAAAGCCTCTTTTGACAACCCCTTTCCTCAGATGCATTTTGCCGGAGAGGGAATCGATCAAAAGGAGTTCGTGAAAAAATTTTGGGAAGGATTGGAAAGAAGCATGAGCGATACCATCAATCACCAAATGCAACGCATGAAGGAAGCCAATGAAAAGCTGAGAAAAAGCATGGAAGGCGGTGAATAAGAAGAACCCTGCCCACAAAGCATCTAATTATAAACAACTTAGAAAAAAATTAGTTTCATTTAATTAAAAATTTGAATAAATTAAATACAATCTGTTCAAAAAACAAAAACTTGTTATAATAAAGTAATACTATGCCTTTAGGAGTTTTGCTATGAAAATTCACAAAGTGGGGAAAGCACAAGCTACTGCCGCTCTACCCCCTGCCGACAAAACCAAAGATCTGCAAAAAGAAGCAATGATTCAATATTGCTGTGATCAGCTGCAAAAGACCATACAAGCAACGAAGGCAAGCGCGATTGAAGAGACAAGAAAAGAGAGAGCTGAAATCGAAAGAGGCTCTTAACTTCTCCTCTTCTTTCTTGTATGATAGCGCAATGATTGTATGAAAACACACCTACCCATGCACCAAGCAGCAGACGAAAGCGATCTATTTCTCGTTGCAAAAGAAGAAAGCGGTCTTAGGATCGACAAACTACTCTCGCAGCGAGTGGAAGGAAAATCGCGCAGCTATTTTCAATATTTGCTGCGCGAAGGCTCTGTTTTTCTCAACGGAAAAAGCGTAAAAAAAAGTGCCATTGTTTCAGAAAATGACGAGATTGAACTTTTTTTCATCGCCTCTCCCGAGCTTTCTTTCGAGCCTGAAAATATTCCCCTGAACATTCTTTTTGAGGACGAGGAGATACTGGTAGCAAACAAACCCGCCGGTATGGTGGTGCATCCTGCTTTTGGGCATTGGAGCTCTACGTTTGTTCATGCTCTTCTTTTCCACTGCAAAAGCCTAAAGATTTCCCAAGAAAACCTCCGTCCTGGCATTGTGCATCGATTGGACAAGGATACCTCTGGTCTTTTATTGGCAGCAAAAACCGAAAGGGCGCATCGAGCCTTGATACTGCAATTTCAAGAAAGAAAAATTGAAAAGGAGTATCTGGCGCTAGCAGTGGGAAAAACACCCAATATTACCCTTTCTGCTCCCATTGGGCGCCATCCCGTCAGGAGAAAGGAGATGTGCGTATTGGAAAATGGAAAAGAAGCAGTCACACATTTTGAACTGATCTCTTATCGCGAGCCCATCAGCCTCATCTCTGCCCGCCCCAAAACGGGAAGGACCCATCAGATCCGTGTGCATTTAAAACACATAGGAACTCCTCTTTTGGGAGATCTGGTGTATGGAAAAAAATCTTCTCTTCCAGTCTTTCGCCAGATGCTCCATGCCTACAAACTTTCTTTTTTACATCCCATCACTCTTGTCCCACTGAGTCTACGGGCACCCATTCCCGAAGATATGAAAAACCTCATAGATTCTCAATTTTCTGGTCAAATATCTCTTCTTACTATAAAGTGAGAAATGCGAGATTCCAAATTTGGATATCAACTGTTATTTCACCCTAAGAAGAGGATCGCAATATGAAGGAATTTGTTGAATACATCGTAAAGAATTTAGTCGATCATCCTGATCAAGTACGCATCAATGAAATCGGAGGGACACACACTCTGATCATTGAATTGGCAGTAGAAAAGTCTGACATCGGAAAAATCATCGGTAAAAAAGGGAAGACCATTAATGCCATCCGTACGCTTCTCATGTCGGTAGCAAGCAGAAATGGAATCAGGGTCAACCTGGAAATCATTGAAGAAGAAGCTTAAGAATTGTTTTCACCGTCCGGAGCAAAAAAATTCTTTTTTTGCTCCATTTTTTTACCACAATCACAAGACACACACAAAGAGCTTGGAAAATATCTTAAGATAGGAAAACGGATTGAGCAGGACTCGAACCTGCGACCGCCCGCTTAGAAGGCGGGTGCTCTATCCAGCTGAGCTATCAATCCATTTTGCTTTTGGATATTAAAAGATTGGTCTTTAGATTTCTAGGGTTTTTCTGCTATACTGCATTCCATCGAAGAGGGCCTTTATGGCAAAAATTGCGATCGGAAATTTTTTTATGGGAGAAAATGAGCCTCTCGTGCTCATCTGCGGTCCCTGCGCGATCCAATCAGAAGATCATGCACTTTTTGCCGCTGGCGCGTTAAAAAAAATTGTTGCTCCTTTCTCCTTTCCCCTTATTTACAAATCGAGCTTTGATAAAGCCAACCGTTCATCGCTCGACTCATTTCGCGGAGTGGGCCTCGAAGAGGGGCTTCGCATCTTGGAAAAGGTGAAAAAAGAGTTCGACCTGCCTATTTTGACCGATATCCACAGCCCCGACCAAGCAAAGGCTGCAGCAGAGGTTTGCGATGTGATCCAAATTCCTGCCTTCTTGTGCCGACAGACAGACCTCCTTCTAGCAGCAGGCAGTACAAAAGCTGCCGTCAACATCAAAAAGGGACAGTTCCTCTCTCCTTGGGATATGAAATATGCCGTCGAAAAAATCCTCTCCACTAACAACCAGCGCCTCTTTATAACCGAACGCGGAACCTCCTTTGGATATCAAAACCTCGTTAGTGATATGCGATCTATCGCCATCATGAAAAAATTTGGCTACCCCATCTGCTTCGATGCCACCCACTCCATCCAGCTCCCCGGTGCTGCGGGCAGCTCTTCCGGCGGTGGCAGAGAGTTCATCCCGACTCTTTCCAAAGCAGCCGTTGCCGCAGGATGCGATGCTCTCTTTCTCGAAGCTCATGAAAAACCGGAGGACGCTCCCTGCGATAGCACATCGATGCTCTCCTTTAAAGAACTACCCCCTCTGCTCGGACAGATCGAAAGGATCTTTCGGGCACTTCATGAGTAGCTTATGATCCAAAGAGCAATCTTCTTTAGCAGCTTGCTTGCCTTAGTTTCGATGCTCGCGCTTTTCTCGTTTCTTTTTTTTCCCACTCTCTCCGATCGCGAACATTACGCAAAAATTTTGGAAAAGAGGCAACGACTCATCTCTTCGGGCAATTCCCCTTTAGAATCTATCCATCAGATGCGCGATGGCGTACAAAAAGATCTTTGGATCACCAGTGACAAAATCGCTGACGACCTTGTCCAAAAGGACCAAGAACGCCTCCATTTTCGCATCCACTCGGAAAATTCCGATCTCATTTTCCACCGCTTTAAAAAAAGGATCGAAGTGGTAGAAAATCTTCACAACATTCAATGCTGGATTCAGGAAAAAATCTTACGAGATGAGAATCGGCAGCTGGTTCGCTTTTTTTCGTCGCAAGAAGGAACGTACCGCTATCCCTCGCACCTCTTTTCTGCACCTCACCTCTTTCTCTCGTTTTTCCAGCTTCCCGGAACAGACCTTCCCGAAGACCTTTCTCAAGAAACCCCTTTCTTACAAGGCGTAGCAGATAAGGTCTGCTTTCGTTTTACTGAAAAGCTCCCCGGTTTTGAGGCCACCAGATTGCGGGCCATTTATCACCTGAACAAAGAGCTAATGCCATGAAAACGTCTCCAGAGACCGCAACCGAAAAAAAAGAGATTTTGCACCATTTATTAGAGGTAAAAAATCTGAAAAAATTCTACGGCGGCAAGGCTGTTGTCAATGACCTTTGCTTTTCCATCGATGAAAGCGAGGTCGTAGGACTTTTAGGAGCCAATGGTGCTGGTAAAACAACAGCTTTTTACATGGCCATCGGGCTCATCCATCCCGATGAGGGAAAGGTGCTGTTTCAAGGCAAAGACATCTCCCGCCTTCCTATCCACAAGCGAGCGCTTTTAGGAATGGGATATCTTTCTCAAGAACCCTCTGTTTTCCGTCAGTTAACCGTCGAAGAAAACATTTTGGCAATTTTAGAAACACTACCACTTTCTCGCATAGAAAAAGAAAAACGATTGCAAGAGCTTTTACAAGAGCTACATCTGGAACACTTGCGCAAAAAGAAAGCCATCGCCCTATCCGGCGGCGAGAGAAGAAGGCTCGAAATCACAAGAGCGCTTGTGCGCTCTCCCCAATTATTGCTCCTTGACGAGCCTTTTGCCAACATCGATCCACTGGCCATCCAGGATGTGAAAAAGCTCATCCGCCTTTTGAAAGAAAAAAACATCAGTATTTTGATTACCGATCACAATGCCCGAGAAATTTTTTCCATCGTAGATCGCAGCTATCTGATGCAAAATGGAGAGATGATGCTTTCCGGAAGTGTTGAAGATCTGGTACAAAATCCAGAGGCCAGACGCTGCTATCTTGGCGAGGATTTTTCTCTCTAAAGCATGGGAGCCTATAGGAACTACTCCTCGTGAGGTTATTCAACAGATAGCTCGAGATTATTTTTCACTAACCTTGCAAAAAGCTAACAATGTAGTTATAGTTCATCATTTCTAGGAGGAAAATAGAATGTCCGCTCCAATGGAAATAAGCAAAAATCCGATTGCACTGTTAGCACAATCATACAAGGCTTTTTTTACACAATCTTCTACGGAAGAAAAAATCAATCTCTTAATGGTGTCTATTCTTTTTGGTTTTGCCGAATTAGGGGCATTTGTTGTTTTTTGTCATGCGCCTTTTTATAGCTTTATGATAATATCATCTGGGTTCTTAACAGCTTTGATTGTTGGAATCGCTAAGATTGGATATAATATTCTATCTGATCAAAAGTATCGATCGGAACGCATTGCTCATAAACTAGAAAATAACAGCTAAAATTCCAATGTCAAACTCGTAGAGAGTCCCTGCATATGCAGGTGACCGGGAAAGAAGTTTGAGGTGGGAGTTTGCGGATTTGTTGCATCAAATACAAACTGGCGATCCACTTCATGGATGCAAAAAAAGCTGTTGAGTTCATATCCCACAAAAAAGCTAAGTTTCCATTTTTGGAAGCGATACTCCCACGTGGGCCCGAGCACAAACTGCAGCTGGGTGACAATACGAAAATCATCCATGTGGGTATGTACGATATAACTCATCGGCGCTGCCAATGGATAGGAGCGAATGTTGAGCCGATTATCGAGATTGCCAAAGAGTGCAGCTCCGCACAACCTCGAATGAATGCCAAGGCCCCAGCGGATGAGCCAATCCATGTCCAACCCAATTTTTGGCCCTCCTCCCTTGAAATTCCAATCATTCTTGATGTTCAGCCGGTTGGCATCTTTTGACAAACTGTCAAAATAGTTCACCTCCCATCTCTGGCGAAACCAGATACCACTGATAGCATTGATGAGGGTCAAATGGAGATAAGGAGTGGCGCGAAACATTCTCTGTAGATAAACGTCTGCAAAATGGGTTCTCAAAGAAAGATAACTGGTAGCCCTTTCGAGAGAAGTCAGAGGATATACGGGAAAAATTCCTTGAAAGGCTCTTCCTTCATGCCGCATATGGTTTTCTCTATGCCAGGGGTCGTAGTTCCCATATTGCGCTTCCAGTTGCCACTGATCAGGCTCAAATGTATAGGCCAATGAGACGCGGAAACCCCCTCTCCAATAAAACTTTCCAATTTTCATCTCCTCTGCAAGCAAAAAATGATCTTTCAAAGGGGTGACATCGTCATAGACATACTCAAGTCCATTCTCATAGGTGTTCCAGCAAAAGAACTCTCCTTTCGCTTGCCAAGGAATCCTTTTTTCTTTAACAGATTTCTGGAGAATGGGCGCTTCTGCTCCATAAAGAAATGCACCCCCACAAAGAAAAAAAACCACCAGCATTTTTAGACTACGCACAGCCCCGTTATGTGATGAAATGCAAGTTCTCGCAAAACCAAACCCTCTGCAGCAAAGCATGAAAAACCTGTTTTCTCTTTTTCTGCAGGGTAGCGTTCAAATTTTTTTTTCACAACCTCTTTTCGATTTCTTGCAAAACTCTTTCCACAGAAAGAGTGAACAAGCAGTCGGACATTTTGGCGCCAGCACAGCCATCTTGACAGCAGGGACGACAGCTATAGGGCTGATAGAGAATGTGCGCATTGGGATTTTGCCAGGGACCCCATAAAATTTCCGAAGTGGGCCCAAAAAGCGCAATGGTTTTGGCCCTCAGCGCACTTGCTATGTGTAGAGATACGGAGTCTACACAGAGAAGAAGCCTACTCATTTCGATTAAAGCGCCCATTTCTTTGAGCGTTGTCTTTCCGGAAAGATCCACTAGGAAAGGAGATGCAATACCCTCCAGGATCGATGCAATAAATTTTTTTTCCGCATCCTCTTTTCCTCCGCAAAGAACCAGATGTACTTTTTTTTCTACCAGATGAAGAATGAGCGTACGGAAACTAGAAGAGGGCCAACTTTTGTAAAGCCAGCGAGAGGTAGGATGGATCAAAATATAGTTATTTTTAGCAACACTCGCCTCCCGTAAAAGCCTCTCCACCTTCTCTTTTGCTTCTTGTGGAATGTGAAAAAAAAGCGAGCGCTCTTCAGCTTTTGGAAAAATACCAACTCTTCGCAACGCATCCAAATTTTTTTCTACCATATGGCGCGGGGATCCATAGTGCTTGATCAGATGGGTGTAGAACTTCTTTTTTCCCCTCATTCCCGATCCTTGCGGATCCATGCCAATACGAAAAGGGGCTTTTGACACCTTTGCCACAATGGCGCCTCGATCTCCCTCGGTGAGGTTGATGACCATGTCGTATTTCTGTCTATGGATGTGCAATAATAGCTTCCCTTCCAGACAGAGACGTTTGAAAAAATAGAGCCTTTTCCATTTTTTTGGATAAACATGAAAAGAAGAGATCGCCGGATGCCCTTCCAACATAGGAATAGACTCCTCGTAAAGATAAGCGTCGATCGTGGCATTGGGAAACCTCTTTTTGAGCAGGCTAAATAGAGGGCTTGTCAACAGCACATCTCCCAAGTGCCGCAGCTTCACGACAAGAATTTTTTTTACAGAAACAAGATCGGGATAGTCTCCGTAAGACATCTAGGAATTATTCCTTCTTTTTTCTATAATGAGTTTTTCCAAATTTTTTCGGAGGCGCTTTACAATGGAACAAACACTTTCTATTATTAAACCCGATGCAGTTGAAAAAGATCAAATAGGAAATATTCTTTCCCGTTTTGAAAAAGCAGGCTTAAAAATCGTTGCAGTTAAAATGCTACACATTTCAAAAGCCGAAGCTGAATCTTTTTATGAAGTGCATCGAAAAAAACCCTTTTACAAAGACCTGACCACCTTTTTATCTTCGGGCCCTATCCTTGTGCTAGTTTTGGAAGGCAAAGACGCCATTGCCCTTAATCGCAAACTGATGGGCGCTACAGATCCTGCAAAGGCAGAGGCGGGCACAATTCGCAAAGATTTGGCAGAAAGCATCGATCGCAATGCCGTCCATGGTTCTGACGCACCCGAAACTGCCAAACAAGAGATTGCCTTCTTTTTCCAACCAGACGAGATCTTTTCTAAAGAGCCACCGCATCGCAAAAAAGGCTGCTGCTGTTGCTGCTCCTAAGAAGTTTCAAATAATTGGAAACGATCAGTCACAGGCCTACTGCCTTGTGCAGTAGGTAGTTGACATTTGTTTTTCCAACACTCAAATAAGTTGACAGCATTGTCCCAACGCTTAGAAGCCAAATTGGAGATCGATAAAAAAATCTGTTTGTAAAAATTTTGTTATTTTTCGTATCATAAATCTTTAAATTTAAATGAGCGGTTCTCTTCATTTAGGAAGCTTAATGATGAAGCAATTGTTCTTTTATTTCGTTGTTAGCATATTCTGTTATGCACATGCCGGCGAAGATTCTCTCAGTGAAATTTATCTTGGATCCAGGGAAAATGACCCCGATAGCATAGTCGAAAATGTCAGCACGATTCATGGTGATTATACAGAAGTGGAAGTCGATCTAACCGTTGCTTCCCCCGACTCCCTGGCCCTTTCAAGATTTTATAGCAGTCGAGATACTCTTCATATTGCGTCTCTTGGAGGGTGGCGCTTCAGTCCCCATTGCTTCCTAACCATGCAAAAAGACCCAAAAGCAAAGAGCTTCTCTTCTGATGAAGGAATTTTTGAACGAGTGCTCGTCTATGCGGGTAATCCCGACGGGACCATTTTCATTTACTCTGGTTGGAAGAACATCTCTCATCCTTCAAATCTCATACGATTCAAAATCAGCACAGAAAAATGCGTTGGTATTGCCAACACTGCTAAAAGAGATATTGGAGCCTGGACCAATCCGAAAAATAATGAGCTTAATTACGATCCGCAAAATGACAGTTTCGAGCTGTTACTTTGCACAGAAGGCAAGCGATCTTATGTCAAAAGCAGGTCAGGAAATTTCTACACTATTACACATGAAATTCTTCCAAGTGGCAATAAGATATTTTATGAGTTTGACGACAAAAATCGGATCACCCTAATCAAACAGACCAACGCGGATGAAAAAAAAGAGCTCGCTTGGATTAAGATCCAATACCAAAATGGCATGCTCCTTGAGACGAGCGACGGGAAAACTGTTCTCTACCAATTTCAGAAAGATTCATTGGGCAATGAGCTATTAACAAATGTGACCCGCTCCGACAAACCGAGCCTGAACTACCAATATCAAGTAGTGGATCAACACGCCTTTCTTGTGAAAAAGAGTTTGCCTGACGGGTGTTTTGTTCAGATAGATTATGACTTTGAAGAAAACAAAGTCAAATCTGTCGCATTATCTTCAGGTGATGGCGAAAAATCAACAACCCGGTTTATCTATGGTCCCAACAGCACTGAAGTGGACGGACCAGGGCATCGCAAAGCAGTGTATCGCTTTAATGAAGATTTTCACCTCCTGGCAATAGAACAATATCTGGATGGATCTTCCTATCGAATTCAAAAAAAATCTTGGGGAGAAAAAAACGATGCGGATAATCTGATTTCCGCATCTATCACCGATGGTAATGGCAAGATTTTTTACCACAAGTGCTTTGTTTATGACAAAGCAAACAAAGGAAATATTGTTGAAGAGCGGGAATATGGAGATATCTCGGGGAATGGAGCGATAGCTCTTGTCATGGGTGAAAATGGATTTGTGTCCAATCAAGAGGGAAATGTCAAGAAATACTCCTACTTTTCCGGAGAAACAACTTATGGATGTTTTCAAAGAGATGCCAAAGGATGCGGCATAAAATACTGGTATAAAAAAGGCACCAACCTACTCGTCAAAAAGTTGGTTCTGACAAGAGGATCTTTGGATTCGGAAGATGAAAACTATCATTCGGGAATCAAGCAACGCTATTTCTATACTTATAACGAGGATGCCGCTCTTGTTCGTGTCATTGTCGATGATGGAACAGATGGAAATCCCGAAAACATTTATAATATTTTGGAAAGGAAGATAACTCATATCTTTCCTAAGCAGCAGATTCCAAGCCTAGGTACTCCAGAAATTATAGAGCAAAAATATTACTCTTTAGAAAATGAATCAGAGTTTCTTATCAATCGAACAATCAACCATTTCGATGCTCAAGGAAATATTTCCGCACAAGAAATTTACGACGCTAATAACACACATCGATACACTCTAAAAAAACAGTATGAACATGGGCTCCTTGTTTTGGAAACAGATCCTATGGGAAATGAGACTCGATACTCCTATGATACCAATCGCAACCTCAAATCGGAAATTCATCCATCTACCGGCATCTCTATCGAATATAGATATGATATAAGAAACCATCTCGTCCATACGATCGAAAAAGATCTAAAAGGAAAGCAGTTCGAGACACAGATTGATTATGATGAAGCAGGATACAAAAATAGAGAAAAAGATCGATTTGGCAATGAAACATTATATGTGAATGATGCACTTGGCCGTCCTATCAGAATCATCTATCCCGAAACAAGTAACGGCTTTCATTCTTCCATAAAAACAACCTATACTTATGCTTATGACCTTTTCGATCATCCTATTTCGGTCACAGGTCCTCAGGGAAGAACCCTCACAAAATCTTATACAGTTCAGGGCAATCTTGCTGAAGTCAAATATCCCGACGGTACAAAGGAAGTCTTTCGATACGACAGCAGTGGGAATCTACATCATCATTATTGCAGAAACGGCTTACTCGAAGTTTTTGAGTATGATTATATCGGCCGATTGAACAACGTTAAATATTACGAAAAAGGGTCTAATAGCTCTGGAGATCCATTTAAAGAAATTTCATCCCAATATAGTGCTTTTCATAAGACGTCAGAAACAGATGCACGAAACAACATAACAACTTATACTTATGATGGATGTGGCAGGCCTTGCCGTCTCATAAAAGAAAATCAAACAATCGAGTTTTCTTACGATCCACTGGGCAGGGAGCAAAGCATCAAAAAATGGACCTCTTCAAAAGATTTCACACTAGAAGTCAAAGATTACGATCTGCTCGATAGAATCATCGAAGAAAGAACCGAAAATTCATCAGGAGAGATCCTCATACGAAAAAGGTTTGTTTATAACGATGCAGGAAAACTTGCTCAAATCATTGGCTATCCGCAAAACCACGAAACTATTTTGATGCAATATGAGCATGATGGATTGGGTCGTCTTTGCAAGGCCACCAATGCAACGGGAAATGTCTCTCAAATTATTTACGATGATGCTTATACCAGTGATTGGGGACAGAAAGGAAGCAAACGTACGGTCGTTGATTCACTAGGCAATAGAACCGATGAAATTTTCGATAGCGATGATCATCTGATTCAGGTTTGTAAAAAAAACAAGTCAGGCAAATTACTGAGCTGCCAAGACATTTCCTACGACTGTTTTGGAAACAAAAAAC
>JAJZPH010000049.1 GCA_021811265.1 bacterium | reverse complement strand
GGCATCTAGAAAATTCACTTGGATCTCTGAAAAAATACAAGCAAATAAAGGCAAGGTAACTTTAATTGCGCTATTGGTTTTAGGAGGTGCTTTGGGAGGCGGCTCTTTTTTTTTGTTAAGAGATGGTGGTGAAGTTGAAAAATTTGCAGAGGGAAATTCACCAGATGAGGTTTTTTCTCAAAGTTAGTTTTTGGCTATTTCGATAGGAAGATTGCGGGTATTTATGGCTACAATCCAAGAAGCTGTTAGTGAGTTTTTCGCTGCCGAGGAAAGAGGAAATTTAGCTATTTCAAGAAGGGTAAATAGAGTTCCGCAAGATACCGAGAAAGCGCAGCTATTTTTCGAGGAATCTCAGAAAGAGTATTAGCGGATTCTTTAAAGAAATTTGTAGATAAAATCGTTAGGTTTGTATAAAATTTTTTGAAAAATGGAGGAGCTTATGGTAACTGGAGCAGAGGCGACTGGAAAATATCCCGTTTATTATGATTACGTGAGGCAGTGGCGTCCTACTGAAGAAATGTTAGCTGCTGTGAGACATGCTGCAGAAATGATACCAGAGACGGAACGAGAGGCAGTTATAAGAGATGCAACAGTTGAAATTCAATCGCAAAATATTCATTCGCTTAAACAATTTTGTGCTACTAGATTTGTGCAGGTCATGGAGCAAAGTATAACAGATCAAAGGTGGAGGACAATAGAAGCTTGTTTCGAATCTGGTCGAGAAGTACCAAGGGGAAGGATGAGATTGCCTTTTCGCGAGTTCATTATTTCGAGAAGAGCTGAAGAGCGTATAAATAAATTAGTATCTCTGAGGTACCCAGGAGTTGATAGAATAACTTTTGTACAATTAGATGCTATTTGTGGGGAAGTAGATACCGAAGTTCGTCGAGAAAGGGAGAAGGAACAATTTGATGATATTCTTGAAGATACCCGTTGGTTTAACCGTCCATTTATTTACGGTCTTGATGGTATGGTGTGGGCTGCAGAGAAGGTCGATAAATTACAAAGCTTCGTAGTACAAAAGAGTCATGATTTGAAAATTTTGGCATCTAGAAAATTCACTTGGATCTCTGAAAAAATACAAGCAAATAAAGGCAAGGTAACTTTAATTGCGCTATTGGTTTTAGGAGGTGCTTTGGGAGGCGGCTCTTTTTTTTTGTTAAGAGATGGTAGTGAAGTTGAAAGATTTGCAGAGGGAAATTCACCAGATGATGTTTTTCCCCAAAGTTAGTTTTTGGGCATTTCGATAGGAAGGTTGAGGGTATTTATGGCTACAATCCAAGAAGCTGTTAGTGAGTTTTTCGCTGCCGAGGAAAGAGGAAACTTAGCTATTTCAAGAAGGGTAAGTAGTGTTCCGCAAGATACTGAAAAAGCGCAGCATATTTTTCGAGGAATCTCAGAGCAGAAAGAGTATTACCGGACAGGAATGGAAGCTCAAAGGCCGGCTTTTCATGATAACCCTGTTTACATGAGGCTAACAACAATAAGAAATGTGAGTGTGCTTAGAGGCGCCGTAGTAGGAGGTATTGTAGGGGCAGTTGTTGGAGGAGCCGCTGTTGTGACAGCTCCTGTTGTTGCACCTTTGATGGTCGCAGTTCCATTAGCAGGTCCATTGATTGGTTTTGTTAGTGCACATAAGGTAGTATCAGTTGTCGTGTCTACTGGAATTGGGGCAGCTGTTGGCACACTTACTGTAGTTATTTATCGATTTAAAACTATACGCGAATCAGATCTGTACAGAGAATGGGCAGAGCAAAAAAATATTCACGGAGTCGGTGATTTTTTAGATCGTATCCCTGAATATCAGGAATTTGCAGGTAGGATACCCGGAAGATTTATGTGTCCTTTTACCATGTCATTTCCGTTAGTTCCTGTAACTATTGATGGACAAAGCTATGAAATGGCACTTTTAAGAGAATGGGTAGGACGACATCCGGATGGACTGAACTCTTTTCCCGGAGTGCATTCAGATTCTGGAGGACAGGTTCATATTTCTGCTGAAGAGGCACAAACATATGATGTGACTTATTACAATCGATGGAATCAGGAAATGCAGCGTCAGGTGGATGTGGGAATCACAGATAATATTCGTCGTTTTATTGAAGCGCAAAGAGAAATTAGAGGAAGAACTACAAATCAAATGATCGATGAATTTAGAGCTGCTGTGAGTGATGATTTGGATGCAGGAAGAATATCTTTGGAAGATGCAAGAAAATATAGGCTCCTGGCGAATACGTTAAGAGCGTAATTTTTTCTTATGCCAGGGCGGCTTTCTCGGAAGAGGGCACTTGATCAAAGTATTCGATTCACATGAAAGTGCACCATGTTTCACAAGATCTCACGATGGCAGTTGCCACCTAATGTGCCCTACGGCTGCCAATCATATTTTTTGTTTTGGCTTGCATTGTTATCTGATCTTTGCAAACTCCATACGTTTATAAGAAAAAATTTGAAGAAATTTGTGTCAACATGCTGCTTCTTGTTTTTTTTTCCATTTTGCTCTATCTATTTAGCAAGAAATTTTTGAGGGGAAGATATGGCAAAACAAATTATTTTAACGGGGGATCGGCCCACGGGACCTTTGCACATTGGGCACTATGTGGGTTCTTTGGCCAATCGGGTGGCCTTGCAAGATGAGTGTTCGCAGTTTGTGATGATCGCCGATGTGCAGGCGCTCACGGACAATGCAGAAAATCCGCAAAAGGTGAGAGAAAATATTTTAGAGCTTGCCTTGGATTATTTAGCTGTAGGCATCGATCCGAAAAAAACCACCATTCTGGTTCAATCGTTTCTTCCAGAGCTCTTTGAACTCACCTGCTACTATCTGAATCTGGTCACCTGGAACCGGCTCAAGCACAATCCAACGGTCAAATTGGAAATTCGACAAAAGGGATTTGGGGAAAATGTTCCTGCGGGGTTCATGATCTATCCCGTCTCGCAAGCTGCCGATATTACTGCATTTAAGGCAGATTTAGTTCCTGTAGGAGAAGACCAGCTTCCCGTGTTGGAGCAGACGATTGAAATTGTACGAAAGTTCAATCGTACCTATCAAACCAATGTCCTTGTAGAGCCCAAAGCCCTTGTTCCTTCCATTGGTCGTTTGGTGGGCACAGATGGCAAGGCAAAAATGAGTAAATCGCTTGGCAACACGATTTTTCTTTCGGATGAAGCCGATGTGGTGGCACAAAAAGTAAAGGGAATGTACACCGATCCGAAACATTTGCGTGTGGAGGATCCCGGACAGGTAGAGGGAAATCCTGTCTTCATCTACTTGGATGCATTTGACCCCGATAAAAAAGCATTGGAAGAGATGAAGGCGCATTATCAGAAAGGAGGCCTTGGCGATGTCGTAGTGAAAAAACGGCTTCTTGATGTTTTGCAAAACTTTTTAACTCCTATCCGCGAAAAAAGAAAAAAATTTGCACAAGATCCCTCTTTTGTTCTTCAAATACTCTCTGAAGGAACGAAAAAGGCGAGGGAAACGACTAGCAAAACTTTGCAAGAGGTGCGCAAAGCCATGCTGCTCGACTATAAGTTTTAGAAAGAAGATGTGAAGTTTTTTCTTTAAGGGAAAAGAAAAATTTTTAATACTATGCATATGTGCAACCCAAAGGTTTGACGATGCATGGTATAAAAAAGTTTTGGATTCTTTTGCTATCTTTTCCTTTTGCAGCTGGTTTTTTGCATGGTGATGAGTCTTCTACTACAGCAGTCGAGCTGAAAGAAAGCCAAGTTGTTGAAAAAAATGTTCCGCAGTCATTTCTCTCTCTTCCCTCTGAAAAAGCTCTATCTCCAAATGATGGTAAAGCAGTAACTAGTCAACCCGTCGAGCTAAAGACCGCACAACAAACTGAGGTTTTGGAAACAAAAAGTCCTTCGTTGTCAAAAGATCGGGCAGCTATAGAAATTCCAAATCAGATCCCTTCTGAAGATGTTTCAAAACCGGCGATTCTAGAATCCAAAACTCCAGAGTCCAAGACTCCAGAATCTACGATTCCCGAATCAAAGGCCCTAGAGTCGAGCTCCCCAAATGTTCCAGAGAAAAGCAAGACGCCAAATGCGAAAGAAAATAATTCTTCTGCAACAAAAATACCTCCTCCAGCAGCGGCGAGAGTTTCATCTGAAATAGCACCATCTAAGATGGAACCATCTAAGATGGAGCCATCCAAGATGGCCCCATCCGAGACGGCTCCAACCCAGTTGGCACCAACTAAGTTGGCTCCGACAGAAATGAATATGTCTGCAGAAAAAAAATGCCGGGTTTCTCTGAGCGGCGAGTTTCTCTACTGGACAATACGTGCAGCGCAAATGGACTATGTAGTGGAAAGAACAAGATCCAAGACGGGACAGGTTCCTTTTGATGGCACTTATAGTACAGGCGTAGGAACTGCTTTTTTTGGCACTCTTCACGAACACCATTTTAAATGGGATCCGGGGTTTAGACTGGGCCTTTCTTACGAGACGAATAAAGATGCCTGGATGCTCTCTGGCTTGTACACCTATTTTCATAGCCATAGCCGATCGAGCAAAGATCCAAAGACCGGTCCTTTTGATTATTTGAATGGCACTCTATTTCAGGCCTCCGACACTCCTGTACACAAAGCAAGATCTCTGGTTCGCTTTACCAGTGATGTGGCCGAACTCAATTTGGCAAGAAATTTCAAAGTCTCCAAAGCAATTTCTTTTCAGTTTTTGGCTGGTATTATTGGTGCCTGGACTGACATGAAGTGGCGGGTAGAGTTTGTGGGAAGCACCATTTTCCCCAACAATCTGAATTGGAAATTTAAAGGAGGGGGACTGAACACGGGTTTCAAAAGCTTGTGGAATATTGCCTCTGGCTTAAACTTTTGCCTCGATGGGGGGCTCTCTGCACTTTATGGATCCCACCACAATTCTTATAAGTCTGCCTCTATTCCAAACCACCAGGATGCTTGGGCGCTTTTGTATGACAAAGATCTTAGGATTGTGTGGAAAACCAATCTCAAATCGGGGTTTTCCTGGCTCAAACAATACACTTCTTTCGGCTACGAGCTTTTTCTTGGGGTCGAGGTGAATACCTGGTTTAACCTGAACGAAAACTATAGGCCTTTGATCAGCACGCCCGGAGCAACATCTCCCGTACAAAATGAAAGGCCAAGGTTTTTTGATTCTTGCCCTCTAAACATCTATGGTTTGAGCGCACGAACATCATTTAGTTTTTGAAGATGAGCTAATACGCTCTTCTCAGACCTATAATGATTCAATCGAAGAGGGGGTCAAACCATCTTTTTCAGCGGGAATCGGGAAATCAAATTTTTTCTCCCTCATGATAAAGGACGGAGTGAACATTTATCTTTTTGGAGACAAGGGCTATCTCTCTTCTGCTCTTTTTTCTGAATTATATGAATCTAGAGTTCAATTGGTAACGAGACTCAAAGCGAATATGAAAAACAAGCTCATGAACTTTTATGATAAGTTTTTACTTCGCAAAAGGGGGCTCATCGAAAGCGTTCACAACAGGCTTAAAAATGGTTGCCAGATTGAGCACAATAGGCACAGAAGCCGATGGAATTTTTTGGTGAATTTACTTCAGCGGAATTTCTACTTACGAAATTCAGCCTAAAAAACCAACATTGAATCTTCCTCAATTCGAGATTTCTCAAATTTTGTCATAATTTTGATCCAAAACTGGCGTTTCCTTAAGGTCGCTCTGGAGGATTTTTCAACACAGCCCAGGCTAGCCTCTTCTTACAAAATGGAGAAAATAGTTGAAATTTTAGATAAGATTTGAGACATAACTCAAAATAGATGATAGTGAAAATTACCATGTAATGGGGACAATCATGCGTAATTACATGACAATAAGAAAGTTCACATATATTTTTACATTAGTTTTGATCATTGTCGTTCAGGTTGTCCTGAATGCTCAAATCGTAATACATGGAACGAATTTTACAACCTTTCAGTGGTCCCTTTTTCAGTTAGTTCCAGCATTTGTTTTCTCATACTTGTCC
>JAJZPH010000018.1 GCA_021811265.1 bacterium | reverse complement strand
ATTATGGTTCTTTCCAATGGCACCAATGGATATGGCGGGGGAACCAATATCACTGGCGGGACCGTCAGCATTTCAATAGCCGGCAATCTTCCGGCTGGAAACGTCGCATTTAATGGTGCGAACGTGGCGCTGGATACGACAACCGGTGTTATCGTTTCCAATCCCGTTGTTTTAACAACAAGCGGAATTGTGAACGTAAATAGCGGCACAACAAACCTCAGTGGGCTGATCAGTGGCAGCGGTGCTCTTACCAAATCGGGTGCTGGAATTATGGTTCTTTCCAATGGCGCCAATGGATATGGCGGGGGAACCAATATCACTGGCGGGACCATCAGCATTTCAATAGCCGGCAATCTTCCGGCTGGAAACGTCACATTTAATGGTGCGAACGTGGCGCTGGATACGACAACCGGTGTTATCGTTTCCAATCCAATGGTTTTAACAACAAGCGGAACTGTGAATGTAAATAGCAATACGACAACGCTCAGCGGGCTGATCAGCAGCAGTGGCGCTTTTACAAAATCGGGCGCTGGAACTTTGGTTCTTTCTAACGGCGCCAATAGTTATGGAGGTGGAACCAATATCACGGGAGGAACTCTGAGCATCTCAGCAGCGGGTAATCTTTCAACGATTGGAACCCAACCCGTCACATTTAATGGTGCAAATACCGTGCTCGATACGACAACTGGTGTTGCACTTTCTCGTCCCATCGTCTTATCTACGGATGGGGCTGTGAGCGTCGACAGCTTGGCAACCACAACTCTTAGCGGACTGATCAGCAGCAGTGGCGCCCTTACCAAATCGGGAGAAGGAACTCTGGTTCTTTCTAACGGCGCCAATAGTTATGGAGGAGGAACCAATATTACTGGCGGAACGCTCAGCATTTCAGCCGCTGGCAATCTTCCCTCGAGCGGAAGCATTACGTTTAATGGTGCAAGCATGGTATTAGATACGACAACTGGTGTTGCTGTTTCTAATCCTATCGTCTTATCTATGGATGGGGCTGTGAGCGTCAATAGCTTGGCAACCACAACTCTTAGTGGACTGATCAGCGGCAGTGGCGCCCTTACCAAATCGGGAGCAGGAACTCTGGTTCTTTCCAATGTCGCTAATAGCTATGGGGGTGGAACTATTATCGCCGGTGGAACACTTATCATTTCAGCAGCTGGCAACCTTCCCTCAAGCGGAACTGTCGCTTTTAATGGCGCAAGCGTGGTGTTGGACACGACAACTGGTGTTGCTATTTCTAATCCTATCGCTTTAACTACCAGCGGAAGTGTTAATGTGGGAAGCAATACATCAACGCTCAGTGGAAATATCGGTGGGGCTGGTGGCCTTACAGCAACTGGTGCTGGCACGCTCATTCTTTCCGGTATCAATAATTATGCAGGAGGCACCACTGTTTCTGGAGCTACGACCTTGCAAGGAGACACATCAAGTTTGCAGGGAGATATTGTCGATGACGGGCTACTTAGATTTAGCCAGCCTACCTCTGGCGCCTATAATGGCAAAATTTCGGGAGGTGGTTCTGTGGAGAAAGTTGGCAATGGAACAGTTACTCTTACCGGAGTCAATAACGTGGGTTCTACAGTGCTATTGGCTGGCGGCGGCCTTACGGTAAATGGGACACTTACTTCTACTTCTACCTTCACGGCACAAAGCGGAACAACCCTTAAGGGGACGGGAACCATCACCGCAAGTGCTATCTCTCTTGGAGGATCGCTGCAGCCCGGAGATTCGATAGGCACTATCAATGTGGCAGGGCCTGTCACCTTTACCTCTACCTCTAACTACCTGGTAGAGTTTGGTTCTTTGAGTTGCGATCTTATCAACGTGACAGGAAGCGTTACCATTAATCCGGGAGCCTCTGTGACTCTCTTGCAAGATCAGCCTGTTACGTCATCCACATCTTACCCCATTGTTACAGCTACAAGTCCTATTGGAGGAACTTTTGCAACTCTCAACAACCCTTATCTTTTTTTACTTGCGACCCTTTCTTATACCACTCCCAACATGGTAATTTTAAGCATAGCTCCGAACAATTTTTTCACGATTCTCACATCAAGTAACCTTCCTTCGAATGCAACGGCTGTTGTATCCGGCCTTAATGGGATAAATCCTCTCGGGGGTAGCTCTCTTGGCAATATTTTAGCTGGCTTGATGACTGCAACCGATCTCAATGATGTCGTACATGATCTTCTGCAAATGCAGCCCTCGCAATTAAAGGCCCTTGGGGTTTCTGCAACTAATACCACGGTACAGCTACATTCCATCATTGCCGAGCACGCAGGTAGCTACATCAAGTCTGAATGTACGGTCGGAAATAGAAAAAAGTGGAGCGTCTGGGGAGATCTATTTGGAGTTTTCTCCCACCAAGCCATGCTCCATGGAGAGCTTGGATTCCATGATGGAACAGGTGGAGGTCTTGTCGGTGTCGACGCTGCTCCTTGCAAAAACCTATCTGTGGGAGGCGCTCTTGCCTACACATTTACACGTTTGGATTGGAACCATAATCCCTCCCATGCCACTGTCCAAAATGGGTATGGCATACTCTACGCAAGCTGGTATAGCAGCCACTTTTTTGCAACATCTGCAGTAACCGGTGGCTACAACCATAACGATGCAGATCGCAACATTCTTTTATTCACAAGTCCCATCGACACGACAGCTCATAGCTCTTTTTCCGGAGGGGAGGGAAGCGGCTTTGTAGAGATGGGGGCTATTCTCCACCATCAAAAAATGCAGTTCATACCCTTTGCATCTCTTCACTATTGCTATCTGCACCACAATCAATTTAAAGAAACGGGCGCTGATGGGCTTAACTTAAAAGTAGAAGATTCCAACGCCAATCTGTTGCGCAGCGAAGCAGGACTCCAGTTTTCTTCTTGTTACAAAAGAGAAGAGTATGAATGGATTCCTCGCCTATCTGCATCTGTAATCGAAGAAAACCGCTTTAAGGGAAAGCATTACACAGCGGAATTTGTAGAAAATGCAGGAAATTTTTTCACTGTAAAGGGTCTGCGCCCCCAGCATACGCTCTTTTCCCCAAAAGCAAGCATGCAGCTCAAAAAGGGCGAGGATCTCTCTTTCTTCTTAGGATATGAGGGAGAGTTTGGCTCTAAATTTCATAACAATAGAGCCCACCTATTTATGAACTGGTCGTTTTAAAAGAATATTGGCCTTTTTTGGATGTGCAAGCTTGAACAAGCTCCCTGCTTGTAGGGAAACCCTCCTTCATAGGCCATTTTTTTTCACATGGGCATTTTGTACTTTAGGGAAAAGAATCCAGAAACAGCAAAAGCCCTTGTGGAACAAGCGAAAAAACTAGATCTAGCAATCCGCTTTTTTCTTTGATTTGCAATTTTTCGGAACCTGAATATTTATAAGGTGTTCTCTTGGGTTCTTGCGTCTTTTTCTTGTTTTCATTTTCTGTTGTGTATAATCTAATTTTTTTTTCGAAAGGTTGCTTATGGAAGAAAAACAGCTGGTAATCCTTGGAGGAGGCCCTGCAGGTTTGACTGCAGCTATTTATGCTGCACGCGCTTGTTTGCAACCAATTCTTTTCGAAGGCTTCAATTCCGGCCCTCCCGGTGGACAGCTCACGACTACGACAATTGTAGAAAATTTTCCTGGATTTCCCAAAGGCATTTTGGGAAGCGAACTGATGGAAAAAATGCGCGACCAGGCGTTGGAGTTTGGAGCGAATGTCATTCCTGAGGATGTGCTTTCGGTAGAGCTGGCTCGGTCACCTTTTGTTGTAAAAGGGACCAAAACTTCTGTACAGGCAAAAGCACTCATTATTGCAACAGGAGCTTCGGTAAAAAAGCTCGATGTTCCCGGAAGTAAAGAATTTTGGCAAAAAGGCGTGACAGCTTGTGCTGTGTGCGATGGAGCATCGCCTATTTTCCGCGAGCAGGAGCTTTTTGTCATTGGAGGAGGAGATACTGCAGTTGAAGAAGCGCTTTTTTTGACAAAGTACGCAAAAAAGGTGTTTATCGTGCATCGAAGAGATTCTCTTAGAGCTTCTAAGATTATGCAGGACCGCGTGCTCCAAAATCCAAAAGTCACCCTCCTATGGAACCGAGAAATGGTACAGATCAAAGGAAATAAGTTGGTCGAAGCAGTTGTTTTGAAAGATGTGCACACCGGGGCATTGGAAACTAGGAGCGCGAGAGGCGTTTTTTTTGCCATTGGATTTCAGCCCAACACTGCCTTTTTACAAAATCAACTACCACTGGATGCTCAGGGTTATATAGTGGTTTTATCTGGAACTACTGCCACGAGCATTGAGGGGGTTTTTGCTGCAGGAGATGTGAAAGATCCTGTCTACCGGCAGGCAATTGTCGCAGCAGCCTCTGGATGCAGCGCTGCTCTTGATGCAGAGCACTATCTTTCTGGCAAGGGGGGATGAAATGCGCAGACTGATTTTCCTTCTTTTTTTTCCTTTTTTTGTGAGCGCTTTGGAAGTGCAGCCCTGGTTTGGTGGGCTGTATGAATTTCATCTCCAAACGGGCTATATGTATGATTATTATCGCAGCGTCGAAGGAGCTGTGGTTCCTCTTGGCTCTACTTCTAATGATCATCATCTTTTCTGGGATCTGGATTTCCATGCGGCACCTTCTTGGGATTGCGACATCGATTTGCATCTTATCGACACCCCGCGCCACCATTTTGGATTTGAAACCACAGCAATTCAAATGCGCTACCAGTGGCTCGATGACATTGTAGGAGATCCCATAACCCTTGCAACGGGGTTTTCGGCGCGCTACGTGTCGGATGTGAGCCTGCGCGATGTCAGCTCGCTCTACCATGGTCCTGCAGAGTTTGTGATCAATTTTGGTTTGGGCAATGAGTTCGTCGACAATGACCAATGGAGAGCGCGTATCTGGTTTTATGGAGCGTTTGGACAGGCAACTTTTGGTTCTCCATGGCTAGAAGGACTCTTTGGATTGGATGCCAATGTCCATGAGATGCACAAATTTTCTATTTTCTTTGATGGCCTACATGGATTTGGTAGAAGACATTCGCTAAACATAGAACATTTTCATGGCTATGGAAAGATCTATCAACGATCGATTGATATCGCTCTTCGCTATGGCTATCAGTTTGGAGTTTGGGGAACTGTGAAGTTTACCTATGAGCGGCGTCTTTTGGCCAAACTCTGCCCAAAGAATGTCAATAGCTTCGAAATTTCTTATCTATTTCCCTTTTCATTCTAGATCGAAACCATGTCTTAGGATTGCCAAATGACTACGGCTGTTGCATAAGTTTCTGTATGGCTCAAAGAAACCAGAAGCTTTGGATCTTTGAAGAGCAAAGACAGAGGAGGAGATAGAGAGATCAGTGGCTTTCCCAAAGGATCGTTGAGGATTTCGATGTCATGCCAAGAAGCTTTTTTCCCAAAACCTATCCCCAGAGCTTTGACTGCGGATTCTTTGGCAGCGAAACGGGCAGCAAAATGTGGAGAAGATTCGCGAAAGCGAAAGCAGTAGTCTTGTTCTTTTTGCGTGAAGAGACGATCGAGAAAATATTGCCCATGGCGCTCAATGCTTTTTTTGATGCGCAAAATTTCTACAATATCTGTTCCAAGCCCCAAAAGTGTCATTATGAAACCATGATTGGCGAAGGTGTTGACTCTACAGTGTTGCAAAAAATCATTTTTCCCGAAGCTGTATGTTTGACCGAAAGAACATAAACGTCAATGTTTTCGCCAATAAAATCTCCACCTCCATTGACGACCACCATGGTACCATCTTCTAGGTAACCAACCCCTTGCCGGGCCTCTTTTCCATACCTTTGGATTTTGATCTTGAGCTTTTCGCCTGCTTGCATCAGAGGCTTGAGCGCCTGGGAAAGTGAGTGCAAATTGATAATTTTTACCCCTTCAATTCCTGCAATTTGTACGCGGTTGATGTCTGTTGTTAAAATGTTGGCATCGAGAAGACGGGCAAGTCGAATTAGTTTTCCCATGGGATCTTTGGTTTCTGGAAAATCTGTATCATGATATCGAATTTCAAGAGAAGAAAGTTCTTCGAGCTTTTTGAGATTTTCAAGAGAGCGTTTTGCTTTGGCAGCGGTTGTTTCATCGGGGGATTCTGCCTGCATGTAGAGATCTTTGATGATGTACCTGAGCAGAATAAAATGATGGTCGACAATTCCTGACGCTGCAAGATCAATAATTCTAGGGTCTGATAGTGCAGAGGCGTCGAGTAAAAGATCCTTTTTTTTGTGCGCGAGCAGAGTGAATTTCACAAAAGGAATGCTAAAATAAAGCCCATCTGATTCTTTAAGAACCAT
The DNA here is from genome assembly GCA_021811265.1 of bacterium. Classification (GTDB taxonomy): domain Bacteria; phylum Chlamydiota; class Chlamydiia; order Chlamydiales; family SM23-39; genus JAJZPH01. The sequence goes on along the minus strand of JAJZPH010000018.1, from coordinate 27,039 downwards.
GATCATTCCAAGATAAATGCCAAAAAGAAAGAGAGAAAGTTTCAGAAGATCCACTATGTGTGGAGACATGAAAAGAGATGCAGAACAAATATTTAAGAAGGCGTTGCAAACGAAAACAAGCGCCTGGCCCATGAGATAGCCGATGAAAAGACCGACAATCGTTACATTGAATGATTTTAAGCTATGTTTGCGAAAGAGTATGTCGAAACCAAAAAGCAAGAGACTAAACCCAAATCCGATTCCCATACTCCAAATCGGAGAGGAGAGTTTAGATTCTACAGGGATCGACATCAGATAGGTGCAAAGAAATAGAGCAATGAGAATAAGAAAAAAGATTCTTGTAAAAACAAGGGGTAGGTTCATATGCCTCCTCTTTTTTAAGAAATTCAAAAATAAATTGTAAAAAGAAGAGTCTTTTTTGTCGATGACGATTAAAAAAATTTATTTATGGTAGGCGCTGTTTGCAAAAATTTCAAAAGCGCGAAAGAGCTGTTCTAAAAAAATCAGTCGGGTCATTTGATGGGTAAATGTGAGGGGAGAGAGACTGATGAGCGCATCTGCTTTTTGCAAAAGAAGGGGGTCGATGCCATCAGCCCCTCCGATCAGCAGAGTAAGACGCGACCCGTTTTGTTCTAAAAGGGCCATTACCTTTTTGCTCAGCACTTCGCTGGATACAAGCACTCCCTTTTGATCGAGACAGACGAAGTGATCTTCTTTTTTTGCAAGAGCGGTAAAATCTCGCTCATCTTTAGCTAACACCCATGTAATAAGACAGTTAGAAGAAAGTCGTTTTTCATATTCCTTTAATGCTTGCAAAAGCCACGCTTCTTTTACCTTTCCAATGGTGATCACTTTGATTTTAAACATTTTTTCCTCTATGTTCTTTGATATGAACTTTGCAACTTTTTTTTGGAATCCTTCGAGGGAAATTTTTACAATACCCTTTTTAAATTTTTCGGTTTTGTACTACAGCCTGTTTTTTGCTCTTGGTTTTTTGGGAGGGTATTTTTTGTTCGCCACGCTCTTAAAACGTTATTTTTTGCGCTCCTCCCTTTTTGCAAATGAAGAGATCTCTTCCATAAAAAAAAGAGCCAGCGCTATTACTGAAAAACTATTTATTTTTGTGATAATTGCCACCATTGCAGGGGCAAGGATAGGACATCTTCTTTTTTATGAGAAGTTCTCTTCTTTCATTGCAAACCCGCTGATTATCTTTAAGGTATGGGAAGGGGGCCTTGCAAGCCACGGAGCCGCTCTTTTCATTTTTATTGCCCTCTTTCTTTTTTGTCCTTATCTCAAACGAAGGTTTGCGCTTGAGCTGGATGTAAGGACGCTTTTCGATCTTGTGGCGCCACCAACCGCCTTTGCAGCTGTATGGATTCGCCTGGGCAACTTTTTTAACCAGGAAATTTTAGGAAAACCCACATCGCTCCCTTGGGCGATCATTTTTGGCAACCCCATGGATGGAAGTGGTCTGGTTCCCAGACATCCCGCTCAATTATACGAAGCAGTGGCTTACTTTTTTATTTTTATTTTTCTTTTTTATTTGAGCGGTAAGCCCCGATTTTTATTAAAAAAAGGAAGGGTCATGGGACTTTTTTTAATTCTGGTCTTCCTTTTTCGCTTTTTTATTGAATTTTTGAAGGAAGAACAGAGCATTCTGTTGCCACAGGGCGCTTTTCTTACAATGGGTCAATGTTTAAGTATTCCTTTTATCTTTTTGGGCTTCTTTTTATTCTTTTTTTGCACAAAAGAAAAAAGACTTTTTTGTACGCCTCCAGAAGAAGAAAGAAGGTGAATGTTTAGGAGATCTCCCTTTAAGGGATCGTTCAGAAGACATATACACAAAGAACTTGCTCTACGGGCACGCCCTTTGGGGAAAGTTCGAGAGTTGTGCTACATAATCCTTTAATTCTCAATGAAATAGGAAAAACATGCATGATTTTCTCAGAACTTTTGACAAATCAGCGCGAGAAGCGGTATAGTAGAAGTTTTATAATTACAAAATCAACAAGAGAAAGAGAGCTTTTTATGAATCTGGTTCATATTGCAGGTCATTTAGGGGCTGATCCCGAAGTTCGTTTTACCTCAACGGGGCAAAAAGTTACCACTCTTCGAGTAGCTGCCCGCGTGCGCAAAGGAAAGCAGGAGGACACTATCTGGTGGCGCGTGACGGTTTGGGGAGAAAATAAAATGGTAGACTATTTGAAAAAAGGCAGTGCAGTGATGGTCGTTGGCGAGCTGCAAAAGCCGGAGATCTTTAACGATCGCGAAGGCAAACCACAAATTTCCATGAATGTCACAGCAATCCATTTGATGTTTAGTCCTTTCGGCAAAGGCGGAGAAAAATCTGCAACGGATTCTCAGCAAAGCAATGATTCTTCCAAACCCGATGCCTCTTTTGCTTCGTTTGCTTCAGGAGCTATGCCGTCGGATAAGAATAGTAATTCTGATTTGGATAACGAAATCCCCTTTTAGGAATCACCATGATGAAAATTGTTGGATGCAAAAGTTTTTCGAATCGAAAAAGCTCTGATTGTTTGATTCTGCCCTTTTTCCAACAGGAGAAAAAAGCAGTTCCAGCTTTTTCGCAAAAAAAATTGGAAGGTTTTTTTTCAAAACCCCTCACGCTTGGTGATTTTACAGCGAAAACAGCAGAGATTTTGTTGTTTTACGAAAATGGCCAAAAAGAGGAGCGAGTACTTCTTCTTGGACTTGGGAAAGCCTCGGAGTTTACCCAAGAGGTTGCCAGGACGACAGCCGCTGCGGCATGCCTTGCTTTGAGAAACAAAAAAATCAAAAGCGCAAGCTACCTGATTCCTGAACTTGCCTTAATTCCCAAAAAGGATTTTTTAAGGGGCATTACAGAAGGCCTTTTTCTTTCCAACTATGCCTTCGATAAGTTTAAGGTAGAAGATCAGAGATCCTCACTGCTTTCGGTCGTTTCTTTGATTGGAGCAGAACCAAAGGATTTGCCCTTCTTAGCCCATGATCAGATTGTGGCAGAGGGCGTTCATATGTCTCGAGACCTTGTGAACGACAATGCGGACAACATAACACCGCAGAAACTTGCAGAGGTGGCCAAATCTTTAGAAAAACTCTCCTCAAAAATCAAGGTAAGAATATTGCACAAAAAAGATTTGCAAAAGGAGAAAATGGGCCTTTTGCTTGCAGTAGGACAGGGAGCTTCGGTAGATCCTCTTTTGATCATCGTAGAGTATCGTGCATCTTCTCCATCGGATCACACAGTTTTAGTAGGAAAAGGGCTTACCTATGACACAGGGGGGCTTAGCCTAAAACCTAGCACCTCTATGGATACGATGAAAAGCGATATGGCCGGTGCAGCAGCTGTACTTGGGACAATGAGAGTCCTTGCACTCTTGGATTTACCTCTTTGTGTCACGGGAGTGATTCCTGCTACAGAAAATGCCATTGGTTCTCGCAGCTACAAGCCTGGAGATGTGCATCGAAGCTATTTGGGAAAAACAGTAGAGGTGATGAACACCGATGCTGAGGGAAGATTGGTGTTAGCCGATGCGCTTGCCTACAGTGTAAAAAAACTAAAACCTTCTAGAATTATTGATATTGCTACCTTGACGGGTGCTGTATCGATTGCTCTTGGAGAAGAGATTGCAGGTCTTTTTTCCAATGAAGAATCTTTGGTAAAAAAAATCGAAGAGGCATCGGGAAGAACGGGAGAACTTTTGTGGCGCCTTCCCTTGCATGGAGATTATAGCGAGCAGCTCAAATCGGACATTGCCGATTTGAAGAATATTGGCAATGGCAAGGGTGGATCGATCCTAGGAGCTCTTTTTCTCAAAGAATTTGTGGAAAAAATTCCCTGGGCGCACATCGATTTTGGTTCTTCCGCGTGGCTTGCAAAGCCGAAGGGATACTATACAACACATGCAACAGGAGTGGGGGTAAGGCTTTTTGTGGAATTTTTAGAAAGCATCTCTCAGAAAAAATGACAGAAACTCTTCTTTTTACCATCTCATCTTTTGAAGAAGGCTCTTCTCTTTTGGCCTTTGTTAAAATTCAGTGTGCTCTTACAAACCGTTTGGCAAGGCGGTTGGTAGAAAAGGGATTTTGCAAAATTAATGGAGTCATCGAGCTTTTTACCTCACGCAAATTGCAGGAAAAGGATTGTGTGGAAATTTCACCTCTTTGGAAGGGGTTGTTGCAAGAAACGCAAGGGGCGCTGCAAATTCTCTACGAAGATGACTTTCTTATTCTTATTGAAAAACCCTCTGGCCTTGTCTGCGAGGATAAAAATTTGCCTGCCTCTTTTCCGGCACAGTCCACCTTCGTCCATCGGCTCGACTTGGGGACAAGCGGCATTATGATGGTAGCCAAAAGCAAGGAAATAAAGGAAAAAATGGTTGCGCAATTTCTTTCAAAAAATGTGAAGAAATTTTACTTTGCCATTCTCGATGGGATTGTTGCGGAAAACAATGGAAGGATTGAAAGCTATCTGTCTAGAAGAAGCCAAAAGATGACCCTTTTTGGGTCAATGCAAACGGGAAAACATGCACTTACCCTTTTTCGTGTGGTCAAAAGAATCAAAAAGGCCACACTTGTCCTTTGCCAGCCTGTGACGGGAAGAACCCACCAGCTCCGCGTCCATTTTTTTGAAAGGGGGCACCCCATTTTAGGCGATTATGTCTATGCAAAGAAATTTTCTTATCCTTCTCATGTAGAGCGTCTGCTGCTTCATAGTGCACGCTTGGAATTTTTCCATCCCTTTCTCAAGAAAAAAATGGTGTTTGACTCTCCGCTTCCCGAACTCTTTTCGCAAGTGATGGGAGGAGTGGGCGAGAAGCAATGTTTTTCCTTGTCTTGAAAGGTGTTTGTCTTGAAAAAAAAGAAAAAGATTTTAATTGTCAAATGCTCTTCGCTGGGAGATATCCTTCAAGCCTTTGTCGTCATAGAATATTTGAGTGACAGGCTTCCCCATGCCACCATCGATTGGCTGGTAGAAAAAAATTACGAAGAGCTTGTGAGATCTCATCCTAAAATTGATGAGATCATTGGGATTACGCTGAAAGGTGCGGCAGCGCACCTGCTTTCCTTTTTTCGCCAAATTATCCTTTTGCGCAAAAAAAAGTATGATTGGATATTTGATCTGCAAGGAAATAGTAAATCTTCTTTCTTTACCCTCCTTGCGCGAGGAGGGAAAAAAATCGGATTTGGTAAAAAAACGGTGCGCGAGTGGCCCAACATATTTGCTACGCACATTCGTTTTGATCCAGATCCTCGGAAAAACATGCGACAGCAATACTTGGAAATTGTACAGAAATTTTTGCAAGATCCACATCCTTATCGGCTCCATGGGCATCTGCTGACAGTGACGCGCCCAGAGGAGCGTAAGTATTGTGAGGCTCTTTTGCAACAAGAGGATTCATTTCGTGTGATGGTCGCGCCCTCTTCTCGCTGGGAAAACAAAAAGCTCTCTCATGGTTTTTGGCGCTCCTTTTTGGAAAAAATAGCTTTGGAAAAAGATCCCTTTTTTTATTTCATTTGGGGTAGCGAGAAGGAGAAAAGAGAAGTTGCAGAACTTAGTGCTCTCTTTTCGAAAAGTATGGTTGTAGAAAAGCTCTCCTTGCCAGCTGTACAAACTGTGATGAGCAAGATGGATCTTCTATTGGCGGTCGACTCCTGTATGCTCCATTTAGCAGCAACTCTTCCGCATATTGCGACCTTTAGCCTCTTTGGGCCTACGCAAAGCGAAGTGTTTAATCCCGAGGGAAAGCAGCATGCAGCTTTTCAAGGAAAGTGCGTTTTTGGACACACTTTTCTCAAAAGCTGTTCTCATTTGCGCACATGCAGCACGGGAAGTTGTCTGAAAAGAGTTTCGTTTGCAGAAATAGAGCCTGTCTGGAATTCTTTTAAAGGAATAATCAATGAAAAACAGAGGTAGAGACTATGAAGAAACTGGAATATTTACTTTTTCTAGCTGCCTTTTTCTTCGCTTCTTGCCAAGACCCTTCTTGTGCGCCGACAACATCTCAGCATTCTTCTGACAAAGTGAAAAAAACGGAAGAGAAAGAGGTGCGTTCTAGGCGTTGGTAAATAGTAAAACTGGAGTAATCGATGGAGAAAAAAAAGAAGAATGAAATGCAGGCGCGCTCGCTTTTGGAGATTGCAGATCGACTGCTCGGACCTGAAGGATGTCCTTGGGACAAAAAGCAGACTCTTTTTTCTTTGCAAGCCTATCTAGTAGAAGAGGTGCATGAGCTGATCGAAGCTATTGACGAACAGGAAGCGAGCCACATCAAAGAAGAGGCAGCAGATCTTTTGTGGACCATCGTCTTTTTATCCAAACTTGCCGAGGAAAAAAACTTTTTTTCTTTTCAAGATTTGATCGAAGCTGCTGCGGAAAAATTAATTCGAAGACATCCACACATTTTTGGAGATAAAAAGGCCAAGGATGCAGAGGAGGTAAAAGAAATCTGGCAAGCAGCAAAACAGATGGAAAAGAAGCGTGTCAGTGCTCTTTCTGGAATACCACCTACTCTGCCGCTCCTCGCAAGGGCGCAAAAGATCATTCAAAAAGTCAAAAAAAATGCTCCTTTTTTATTGGAAGAGAATGAAAAAAAATCTTTTACTTCTGAAGAAGAGCTCGGAAAAGCTCTCATCGATCTCATTGCGAAAGCGGAAGTGAGCCACCTGACCGTCGAAGATACGCTCAGAAGACACTTACAAGCACTAGAAGGTAGATTTGCTGATTGGGAGAAAAAAAGTATACCGAAGAGAGACTCGTGACATAAAGCACTGTCCTTAAGGATGCTACCTTCCGGTCCTGACCTGGTTCGAACCTCTTTATTTCACAAGGTCCTCGGTATACGGATCTATTGTACAAGAAGCAAAGATTCCAACAAATGAAAAATGCGTTTATTTTTTGCTTTCAAAATGCGGTTTTTATGGATTTTCTTGGGACGCTTGGGTTATATGGGGAATATCGGTTCACTCACTCAGGAGGATCCTAAATAGTGAAAAAAGCATATTTGATTGTTTTCTTAAGCTTCATTATTTTCCCAATTAGCAAGTTACTTGCTTGCACCAATGTTTTTATTTATGGAAATGGCAATACTGCTGTCGCAAGAACTACAGATTATTCTGTAAGTACGAGCATGAATGATGGTCTTGGAGTAGGTTTGGTTGGAGAATCAAATACAGCTGACGTTAATTCTTATTTGCCAGACAAGTCAAAAATACCAGTCCAATGGGTAAATAAATATGGATATATAGGATACCCATGGAAAGGGAGCCCTTCATTGGTAGATGGTATAAACGGTGTTGGTGTTTATGCTGGGCTTTTGTATCTGGGAGTTTGCACAAAATATCCTACCTACAACGCAGAAGACCCCCGACCATGTTTGGGAGTGTTGAATGTTATAAATTACATTTTGGCAACATCGTGCAGCGTTGAAGATGCCTTACAAAACTTGAATAAAATTCAATTTGTTCAAAATGTTGTACCTGCCATTACTTCAAAAGAAAGCGAGGGCCTATATTTTCTTATGCCCTTGCATGTGGTGATAAGAGATAAAACTGGGGACTCAGCAGTCATTGAATGGTTAGATGGAAAAACAGTAATATATAGAGACCCAGGCAGAGTTCTTACCAATGAACCACCTCTCGATTGGCAACAAAGAAACGCAGAGCAATATGACAAAGTAGATATGAGGCTTCTTCCACCGGACTGGAGTCCTGTAAGCCGTTTTGTTCGTGCCTACCAAATTGTTTCCCATCTTCCAGTCCCAGAGTCTGAAAATGATGCATTAAGAACTGCGATGTCAGCATTACAATCGGTTCAGGCGCCTCCTGGTGTGAATGAAGATCCTACTTTATGGGAAAGTTTAAGTGATTTAAAGAACTCAATTTATTACTTCCTGCCTTTATATAAATTTAATGGCGCCAAAATCTCTGGTTTTAATCCTGTAACATCCTGGAGAACGTTCGTCTTGAACGACATTCTAAGCAAGAGGGTAATTCCCGAGGGTTTTGTTAGTGCTGCAATCAAACCCATCGCAGCAAGTAATATAAAAAATGTAATAATTTTAACCGATCGTAGTTCAATAGATTGATGGCATACACAAAGAACTTGGAAAATCGGTTTCTAGAGCTTAAGCGAAAATCCTCGCGGTTGAAAGATCGCAAGCTATCCAATATTAATGAAATATGGGGTAGTTTGCGATCCCCGAATTTTTGGCGTAGCTCCAGAAACCGATTTTCCAAGTTCTTTGTGTATATCGATTGTTTGTATAAAAAAGCCCAGCGACTGCTGGGCTTAAAGTTGACTTTTGCAAACCGCAAAAGATGTTATTTATCAGAAGAGAGGTTTGCAAGCTCGGTTTGTGGGAAGAATTTGGCCAAAATCTTATCGGCCATCTCTCCATTTTGTGCCATGGCAGAGGCGGAGTAGAGACAAAGTCCAACGCCAAGGCCCTTTCCATAACCATTGAACACAACCTCACTTCCCTTGAGTTTGATAGAAAGGTCGTTGCTTAAAACAGAGTTTTTCCCGACATTTTTTTGAAAAGTTGCAAAATCCACTTCATGTTTTTTCCCTCTCCGATCTTTGATACGTACTCCATAAGCTTTGTTCGAGGAAGGATCGACGAAAAGATCGATTGAAGAGATGCCATCGATTTGCAATAGGTGGCCCAGCTTTTCTTTTGGCATTGAATAGAACCACTTGGAAGCGTTCCTGGCAACCTGGGCGTGAGGTGCCTCCACTCCCAATGGACAGACCACCTCTTTGCGATAAATGGAAGCTATGCTTGCAGTTTTCCCGGCGCTGTGTTCTGTCCACAGAGCGGGAAATGGGGTCTGTGTATCTTGTTGTGTGTGGAGAAGGATAATGTTTTGCGTTGCATTGATGGCAGTGTCAATAGGAGATTTTGGTGTGACAAGAGCACAGCCCTGATAGCCCACATCTTTTGCATCGACATGCCAAAAGGTCTCTTTGCTATTTTGTACGTGATAATAAGCAGTGGTTCTTGCAGCAATTGCAATCGCAGACATTACTTCACCTTCTAAGGGAGAGGCGAACTCTTGCGAAAGCAGGGAATGTAAATAAGACTCTACGGGTAGGTCGTTGACGACAAAGAGCTTACCTTCTACTTTATAGATATTCAAACTCCCCTCATATTGCATGCCGTTCAAAAAGAGAGTGCCATTCTTTTTCGGCGAGACGCGAATCTGGTGAATTCCGGGAAATCCCTCGCCCCAGCGGATTCCATCAGCAAATGGACGCAATTGTTGATTCTTCCAGTTGGAGGAAGAGGTGATATGAGCGCCATTTTTTGGATCGGTGATCACATAGGGTCCCTTCACTTCTAGTTTGGCTGAGCCTAAATTTTTTCCCAAAAGAATCAAAATGTTTCCCGGCTTGATAGAAGAGGTGGGCAAATTTTCTTTTGCCGCAACCTTGCATCCGCAAGCGATCAAAAGGAAAATGAAAAAAGATGGGATGAATTTCATGTGCAATCTCCATGATTGTGGGGATTTTGGAGCCCCAGATGTTCATATGCTAAATTGGTTGCCTCTCTCCCTCGGAGAGTGCGTTTCAAAAAGCCCTTCATGATTAAATAGGGTTCATACACTTCTGAGAGAGTCGAAGGATCCTCTCCAACGGCAACAGCAAGAGTTTGAATGCCTACAGGGCCGCCTTGGTAGAGGTGAATAATAGTAGAAAGAAGTTTTTTGTCCATCTCATCTAGTCCTTCATGATCGATGGAAAGCATTGCAAGCGCGGTAATAATGTTTTCCTCTTCAATTTTCTGGATCTGATGGATAGTGGCAAAATCGCGTACCCAGCGTAGAAGATTATTGGCAATCCGGGGAGTGCCGCGTGCTCTTTTCGCAATGGCAAAAGCTGCTTTTTCAGAAAGAGGAGCATGGAGAAGATGCGAAGAGCGCATAAGGATTTTCTTTAAACTTTCTGGATCGTAATAGTCCAATCGGGATTGGTAGAGAAAGCGGGAGCGCAAGGGGCTGCTCAAAAGTCCGGAGCGCGTGGTAGCACCGATTAATGTAAAGGGGTTGAGCTTGACCTGGACGCTTCGTGCATTGGGCCCCGTATCGATCAATAGATCCAAACAGAAATCCTCCATCGCTGCATAGAGATACTCTTCAACGGTTTTGGGAAGACGGTGGATCTCATCGATAAACAGCATGTCTTTGGGCTGTAGATTGGTCAAGATTCCAGCCAGGTCTGATGGTTTTTCAATCACTGGGCCTGAGGTGATCGTGAGGTGGCTTTTCAATTCTTTTGCTAGGATGTTGGCCAGAGTGGTTTTTCCAAGACCCGGAGGGCCGGAAAAAAGAAGATGGCCCAACGCTTCATTGCGTGCTTTTGCTGCTCCAATGGAAACTTTTAGTTGCTCTACTACTTTGTGCTGTCCCACAAAATCATGCAAAAGTTGGGGGCGCAGGGGAAGTTCAAAGGTTTCATCTTGCTGCGTCCAAGAGGATTCGATGAAAGGATTTTCCATAAACCTTTTTATGTCTTTAAAAACCAAAAGCGACCTATAGAAAACTGTAGCAAGAAAAGGATTTGTACTCTATACCTAAATTGCGAAGGGCTCTTCTTGATCTGCAAGAATTCTTCGAAAATTTGCATTGGAAACGGCTCGACAAAAATGGGGGAACATTATGGCTTTACTGCCCGATCATGAGATTCGCAAACTAGTAAAAGAAAAAAAGATGATCGAACCATTTGTGGATGGACAGATTAAGGAAATAGAAAATCGAAAATTAGTAAGTTATGGTCTTTCTAGCTATGGATATGATCTTAGAGTAGCAGATGAATTCAAGGTTTTTACCAATGTGTACAACTCTATTGTAGATCCAAAAAAATTTCATGAAAATTCATTCGTGGCCCTGCAAGGAGATGTCTGCATTGTTCCTCCCAACTCTTTTGCGCTTGCCCGCAGTATCGAGTATTTCCGCATTCCTAGAAATATTTTAACCGTCTGTCTTGGCAAATCCACCTATGCCCGCTGTGGGATCATTGTAAACGTCACTCCCTTTGAACCGGAATGGGAGGGTCATGTAACATTGGAGATTTCAAATACAACCCCCTTGCCAGCAGTCATTTATGCTAACGAAGGTCTTGCGCAAGTGCTTTTTTTTAGGGCGGGTACAGAGTGTGAAACCTCCTACAAAGATCGTAACGGAAAATATATGGGCCAAACAGGTATAGTAGTTCCCAGAATTTAGGATATCTTGCAGAAATATTGGTTTTGCGATAGGAAAAAAGAAGAGGAATAGTGGATGCTGCGCGGGCAAAAGAAAAAGAGATATTGGCTTGATTGGGAAAATCTGGTGGTTCGTTCGTGGTGGGTGATTCTTTTTTTTCTTTTGGGAGCCATTGGATATAATCAGGCGATCAAGAAAAAGAACATGGACATTGCCTCTTTAGAGTATCGCATCCATGAAGTGGAAAAGGCAAAAGAGAGTGCTCTCTTGGAGCAAGAGGATCTGTTGTTAAAGATTCGTTCTGAAAACGATCCTGAGTGGATAGAGCTGGTATTGATGAGAGAACTGGGAGTCGTTCCTGAAGGTTCTCTCAAAGTTCATTTTGCTCCTAAAAAAAAGATGATGCTCTCCGCAGAGAGATAAAGAACAACCCTCTGAAATTATGCTTATTTTTTTTCTTATTTTTTTACTTCTTTTTTCAGCATTCATGTCCGCATCGGAAATCGCTCTCTTTTCTCTGTCAAGCTATACTGTCCGCGCTTTTAGAGAAGACCGGAATCCTCAAAAGAAGCTGGTGGCTCTCTTATTGGAAAGACCCAAGGACTTGCTGGTCACTATTTTAATTGTTCACATTGCTTCTAGTATTTTGATTCAAAATATTGTTTCTTCGATTTGTGGTCCTTCCTCTGGCTGGTTTGTGAATGTGGGGCTTCCTCTTCTGCTGATCATCTTCATCGCCGAGATCATTCCGAAAAGCATTGCCTTGCCCAACAATACCTTTATTGCGCTGCGCGTGGCGAAAAGCATTGCTTTTTTAGAGAGGATGTTGGGACCTGTCCGTTTTTTTCTCATTTGGGTTACCAATCATATTTCGCGATTTCTCTTCATTTTTTTGAAAAATGAAAAGCCGCTTTCTCAGGAAGAGTTAGAGTTTGTTTTGGAAAGGTCTAGAAGAGAAGGGGTCCTGCATGAAGAAGAGAGTGAAATCATTGCCCGATATCTTGACCTTAAAAATAAAGTGGCAAAAGAGATGATGCGAAAGCAGGAGGAGTGTTGTTTTATCGATATTACCCAATCTCTTTCTGCCATTCCGGCTCTTTTTTCAGAAAAAAGAGCTCCTTTTCTTCTGGTATGCGAAAATGATCCACAAAATCTTTTGGGCATTCTTACTTTTCAGCGGTTTTTTCTCCACGAAGGGTCTTTTCGTGCCCCTGTCGATGTAAGGAAGCAGTTGACAAAACCTTTTTATGTCCCTGAATCGATGAATGGATGGTTTTTATTTCATGAACTGCGCAAAAAGAAGGAAGAATGCGCTGTTGTGGTCGACGAGTATGGTTCTATATCCGGCTGTGTGCTGGGAGAAGATCTTGTCGCGACTGTTTTGGCAGAAGAAGTCGATGAGAAAAACTACACAAAGCTTTCAGAAGATGTAGTCATTGCCAAAGGTAGGATGGAATTGCAAGAATTTGCCGAAATTTTTGGCGTTTGGCTTCCTTCTAAATCTAATGCGATCACTCTGGGTGGATGGTTGACCGAGCAGCTGGAAGATATTCCCCTTTCAGGCATGAAGTATGTAACAGATGACTTTTTATTTTACGTGTTGGAGTCAAAAGCGACGCATGTGCAGCGCATTTACGTGCGTCGTCTGCATCCTGTGAAAAGGAGGGACAGATGAGTTCTGTTTGGCTCTTGATTTTGACTCTTTCCTGTGTATTTATCGAAGCTTTTTTTTCCATGTTTGAGATGGCTTCTGTGACCTTTAACAAAGTGCGCCTCCAGTATTATGAGAGTCAGAAAAACCGCAGGGCTATTTGGCTCAAGCTGCTACTGAGCAAGCCCTCCCGTCTTTTTGGCTCTTGCCTCATTGCCATTGAGGTTGCACTGCAGCTGGGATCAGAAGCTTCTCGTAGATTTTATGAGTCTGTGCACCTAAACCCCGACTTTGCTCCCGCAACCCAGATATTGCTCGTGTTGGTTTTCGGGGAGCTGGCGCCCCTATTTGCTGCAAGAAAACACTCAGAAGAGGTGGCATTAAAAAGCGTAGGACTTGTCTATTTTCTTTCCAAGATGCTCTCTCCTTTTACCTATTTTATCGATGCTATTGCCAAAGCCTCTGATCTTTTGTTCAAAAAAAGTTCCACCACACATCTCTACCTTACACGAGAGGAGATTCAAAAAGCATTTGAAGAACAAAATATTAAAATCATGCGATCTGAGAGAGAAAAAATCAGTCTTGTCGTCTCCCATGTCCTTTCCCTAAAAGACCGCAAAGTCAATGAGTTTTTGATTCCTCTCTACACCCTTCCACTCTTGCCAGAAGAGATGCCATTGCAAGAGGCGCTGGTTCTTCTCAAACAAAACTATTCTCCTTATTTGCTTCTCTACCGACAGACGAAAGAAAACATTTCTTTTATCGTAGAAACGCAAGATCTTTTCCAAAAAGATCGAGGCTTGCCCTTATCTTTGTTTGGAAAGTCTTTGCTTTTCCAGACAGAAGAAAGTTCGCTTTTTCATGCGTTGAAGCAGTTTCAAAAAGGATCTATTGCCATTGTGTTAAATCGGGCGGGAAAAGCGATGGGATTGATTGCTCTCGACCAGGTTTTGGAAATGATTTTCGGAGAAAGGGAACTTGCCGACGATTCTCGAGAGCAGATTTTCATCGAGAAAAGTTTTTCTGGGGATATGCTAATCTCTGAGTTTAACCGAGCGTATCATGCCCATCTCTATTGTCATGGCGCTCTGACGCTCAGCGATCTGGTAACTTTCATTTTACACCATCCCCCTTCTGAAGGAGAAATGATCCACGTAGACTCCTTCGAAATGACGGTCAAAGAAGTTTCTCTCAGAGGGGCAAAAACCATTATGATCCGTAGTTTGATGTGAACCATGTTTTTACCTCTTTGCCTACAAAAAGCAATTGAAGAAGAGCTTATGTGCTTCAGAGCACAAGATGTGATCCAAGCACAAAAAGAGCTCTCATGCGCTTATCGACTGCACTCGGAAAAGATCGCATCCAAGCCGGCCGCTTTTTCTCCGTTTCTCATTTCCAGAAATCTTATGAGAGCAGCTTATGTAGCAGCACGTATGCCAGCAACTTTTGCAGCAATTGCTTATTGTCTTTCTGAAATTTGTGCAAGAGCACCTTTCTTGAGCCCGCAAAGTTTATTAGACGTAGGGGCGGGTCCTGGCACTTCTCTTTGGGCTGCGCTTGAGGTGTTTCCTCGACTGCAAAAAATTTCCCTCGTTGAAAAAGACGAAGCAATGATGGTGCTTGGGAAGAAGTTTTTGACAAAAACGCACCATCCTTCGCTGGAGTGGCTCAGCTTGGATTTAGAAAAAAGCCCATCCTTCACTTCTCATGATCTAGTAGTTTGTTCCTATTCGCTTGGCGAGCTTTCTGCAGAAGCAAGAGAAGAGGTGGTAGAGCGCGCATTTGCCGCAGCAGGGCAGATACTTCTCATCATTGAACCTGGAACGCCTGCGGGCTTTCAACGCATTGTGCAGATGAGAGATTGGCTTATCCGTCTGGGAGCTCATCTAGTGGCTCCCTGTCCTCATGCGCTTCCTTGCCCACTTCAGGGCAGGGATTGGTGCCACTTCTCCGCCCGTGTCGAAAGAAGCGCGCTGCATCGAAAGGTAAAAGAGGCGTCGTTGGGATATGAAGATGAAAAATTTTCCTACTTGATCGTTTCGAAAGAGCCCATTTCTTTGGCAGCTTCTCGCGTTGTGCGCCATCCAGTTAAACGGTCAGGGCATGTACGCTTGACTCTGTGTACTTCACTTGGAATAGAAGAACGAGTGGTTTCGAAAAAACATGGCGATCTTTATAAAAAAGCACGCTCGATAGAATGGGGAGATGCTTTTTAACGCGAGTTTTGGATAAGGCACTCATGAAAAAGGGCTATCTTTCAGCGATTTAACAGCCAAAATTGGGAAAATGAGGGCGCCTTCGACCTCTATTTTCCCAATTTTGGCTGTTAAATCATCTGAAATATCTGCCTTTTTCATAGAGCGGCATATCCAAAACTCGCGTTTTTTAAATTCTCTTATGCCCAACAAGTTACATTAGCTCTTGGGGAAAAGGGCTGTAAGACAATCTTCTCGCGAGGTTGCTTTTTTTCAAACTCTTCTGTCAAGAAGTAATGTCTGATTTTTGGCCAGAGTGCAGATCCTCGAATATCTAAAAGGACCCAGACAACTCCTGTTGCAATCGATATCAGAGCAATGATAGGAAGGCCTCCTGGAAAGACCGTAAAGAGGATCATTCCCACGATACCTGCAACTAAAATAGCAATTTTAGCTCCCAAAATTACCTTGTTCCAAAAGAGGGTTTCTCGAACTTTTTGCGCAGCCTCTGTGAGAGAAGCCGTTTCTCCTTTGTTATTGCCGGCTTCCCAAGCAACTAAGTTACCAAGGATCATCTGCGAGCATTCGCCATTCGTTTTACTTTCAAACTCTTCTTTTTTTACTGCACGTGCATTGTCCATGCGTTTTTCGGTCTGTTGTTTGAGCATTGCTTGGAACTCTTTTCGTAAAGGATCAAGCAGTGCAATGACGTCCTGTGGCAATTGCGATGGGTTTTCTGCTGCAAATGCTTCTTCTAATTGAGCGTGGTCTAATTCAGGGTGTTGTTTTAGAACTTCGCGGAATAGTTTTTTCTGGCTTTCTTTGCTGAGAATTTCTTGTTTGATCTTCTCTTTTTCTTGTTCAGACAGGCAGAGATGTTTCTTAAAAAATTGCAAAAGCTCTCTTTTTTGCTTTTGGTCCAGAGAGATGCGTCTACGATGCTTACGATGAGGTTTCGCACTACCTGTTGCTTCTGCGGCATCTTTCTTTTTCTGTTCTGCGGGCGCTTTGGAAGCTTGGGCTTCATCTTCTGGTTTTTTGGCTACAATTTCAAAAAACTCATCTTCGAACTTTACAACGCGGTAGAGTTTTCGGCTGGTGAATACGAGGCCAATGAGCGAAGATAGGATAAAAATGGGATTGATGACATAGTTGCCCATAAATTCGATCACTTTAGCCGTGGTCGTTCCCAATGGAGATTCAACAAATTGACAGACGGCCCACAAAGTGCCAGCAACAATTGTCAAAACCGCCTGTCCCATTTCATTGACAAGCGCATTGATTTTTCCTTCTTTATAATCTATGCTTTGCGCTTTGCGAAGGTCGGCAATTCCGTCGATTAAAAGCAAAACTCCTGCTACAAGAGTTAAGGGAATGACGAAGACACTCGCAAGCCGAGATACGACTTTATTGTCAAATCCCCATGCGATCCTAAACCCATTTCGGATAGTAGATACAGCATCATTAAAACCGCTGGCGACTAGGCTTTCTCCGGCATCATAGATCCGCAAAGCTCTGATCTTATCCAAGGTTGTTAATGCTCTTTCCGGTGGTGTGCAAGTAGCTCTTATTTCCTCTTTAGTAAAGAGAGCCTCTTGGATAGGGCTGGGTGTTGGTATTGCTGCTTCTGTTGTCATAAAAACCTCGCAATTAACTTAATTGCACTTTTCATGTTTATTCATTAATATTATATTGAAAATATTAATAATTGTCAAATTATTATTAAAATTACGGGCTTAATTAATGTTATCTTTTTATCGTTGTAGCTTAGTGACTTATAAGATCTTAACAATGCAATGGTTCCGGCGCCCCTCTTTCGTCGGGGAGTTGGATCTGCTACAATTTTTCTTGTCTTTCCAAAGAGAAAATGTGGTATATCCCATGTAGGAAGTTTTTGTTTGCTATGAGCATAGAAATTGAAAAAGAGATCGAAAAGGAAACTCAGCTGCGCTCCGTTGCAAGTTCTGCAATGCGCTTTTCGATAGGCACTCTTTTTAGCAGAATCACTGGCATGCTCCGCGAACAGACCATGGCTTTTTTTTTCGGCACTAGCCCTTTTATTGCTGCATTTCTCATTGCTACTCGATTTGCTTTGATGCTACGGCGACTTTTGGGGGAGGGGGCTTTGCTTACCGGGTTCATTCCACAATTTGAAGCCAAAAGAGTAGAAGGGGAGGAGAAAGCAAATGATTTTTTTCAAAAAACCCACTCCTCTTTGAGCTGGTTTTTGATTTTTTTGCTCTTGATTGTGGAGTGTGGCTTATTCTGTCTATGGAAAACCGAAATTTTTTCTCGGGAAAATCGGGAAATCATTTTGATGATGATGATGATTCTGCCGAGCCTTTTTTTTGTCTGTCTCTATGCGCTTTGTAGCGCACTTTTGCAATGCAGGAAAAACTTTTTTCTGCCAGCTACAGCTCCGGCAATTTTTAATCTGACCTCAGTTGCTTTTGTGATCTGGATCGGAAGCTCTTGGAATAAATATGTTATTATAGGACTTGCTGTCAGCACTCTTATTGCCTACATCTTGCAATGGGCTCTGTTGGTTCCCTTGTCTTATCGCGCTTTTCGAGAATTTTTTCGCTCCTTTCGCTGGAATGAAAAATTTTTAGAGCTTGGCGGCCTTCTGAAAAGTGTCTCTTTGACCGCGCTTGGGTTGGGATCTGTACAGATCAATGGCTTTTTGGATACGCTGTTTGCAAGGCATGCCTCTCTCGAGGGCCCAACCTATCTTTATTATGCAATGCGTCTCAATCAGCTGCCCCTTGCATTGATTGGAGTTGCGATCTCATCTGCTCTTCTGCCCTCGTTGTCAAAAGCGTTCAAAGAACAAAATCTCGCTCATTTCCAATCTCTTTTGAGTTTCTGTTTACAAAGGGTTTTTACTTTGATTATTCCTTGCACCTTTGCGATTTTTGCCCTGGGCCTTCCTGCGGTCGTATTGGTCTACTATCGAGGAGCTTTTCATGAGGGATCGGTCCTCCACACAACTCTTTCTCTTTGGGGATTTGGAGCAGGTCTCTTGCCGATGACAGTTGTCCTTCTTTTAAACCAGGGTTTTTATGCCATGCAAGAGTATCGGATTCCCACGCGCGCTGCTATCTTTTCTGTCCTCTGTAACCTGCTTTTAAATATGTTATTTATCTGGGTGCTAAGACTAGGTGCAGAATCGGTCAGCATTGCCACAAGTTTTGCCGCTTTGTTTAATGTGGCCTTTCTTTTGCGAAAGCTGGTACCCCATTTTCGATCTTTTTTTTGTAGAGAGACTGCTCTTCTTGTTTTAAAACTTGTGGCGGCATCTCTTTGCGCAGCTAGTGCCACTCTGTGGATAGGGCGTTACTTCTTGAGCGATGGGGCGTGGGAAATATTAAGCCAGACAGCTGTTTGTCTGCCCACTTCCGTTGGCAGACAGCTGTTGCACTTTTTCGCAATGTTCTTTCTCTTTGCTTTTTTCTTTTTTATCGCTGCGCACCTTTTGCAGCTTCAGAAAAATTTTTCATTTATTAGATTTCTTCGAAAAAAGAAGAGACCCGAATTAAAAGAAGAGTGATGTTATCGTGTCCGCCTTTTTCTTTGGCGGTTTTGATCAGCTTTTGAGTGGATTTTTTTAAAGAAGGAGTCTGTTGTAGAGTTTTTTCTATCTCGAGATCTGAGACAAAGTCAGTAAGGCCATCGGTACAAAGAAGAAAGAGATCGTTCTTTTTTATTGTAAAAGAGTTGATGTCGGGCTCGATGATATGAGTTGTTCCAAGAGCTTTTGTGATGATTCCCTTATAAGACGAGGGGAGGCTGCTTTTGTTCCCAGTGGTAAACAGCTTGTTTGCAAGCGAGTGATCCTGCGTGAGTTGTGTCAATGTCTTGTGAAAATGGTAGAGCCTACTATCTCCTACATGAGCAAAAACAGCGGTTTCTCCATACAGACTCAAACAGCAAATCGTTGTCCCCATTCCTTTTAGAAACGGGTTTGTTTTGCTTAAATCGTTCACGTGTCGATTGGTGTTTTTGATCGAAAAACGAAGATAAGAAATGATGTGCTCGGGGAAAATGCTGGTTTGGGGGCAGAGAAAAAAGCGCGAGGCCCATTTGGACAATTGTCCTGTGGCTTCTCTTGCTGCTATTTCGCCTGCATTGTGGCCTCCCATCCCATCGGCTACTGCAAAAAATCGAAAACGGGGAAGGGAAATAAAGAAATCCTCATTATTGGTTCTCGAGCCGATGTCAGTGCCGCCGTAGATCTCGAGATGGGGCGCTTTCATTGCGGCCCCTGCAGGTAGGCGAAGTTTAGAGCGCTCGTGCAATTGAAAAAGGAGTGAAGAAGAATGGGAGCAGAAAGAGAGCACTCTCTTTCGTAGACAAACCCGATCCCAAGACCCAAGGTAAAAAGAGATGCGATAATAGGGATGTTGTTCAGGCCCTGGCTTGTCGAAAAATGAAAAAAAGCAAAACAGAGCGACGTTACAATTAGAGCAGCATTCCTTCCGATCTGTTTTTTGAGCCAATTCTGCAGATATCCTCGAAAGAGCAGCTCTTCTGAGACCGGAGCGAATATGATAAGGACAAGAAGAGCTAAAAAAAAGGCTAAAGGGGAAGAAAGGCTCATTTTGAGAAATTCGATGGCTACCTGATCGGGTAGATTGGGAAGGTGAAAGAAAAAGAGCGTGGCATTTGTCAATAATTGATGGGTAAAGGTGACGATGGGAAAGAGGATCCACCAGGCAAAAAAACTGGCAATTGCATTCTTCGCAATCGAAGGGTTTTCCACAAAAGGTGGAGCAAAGAAAAAGAACAAAGCATCTTTGTGCCAACTGTAGGAGAACCTGATCAGAAGTAGAAAGGTGACAAAGACCGGAATGAAAGACGAAAACGAATCAAATGAAATGCCCGCGATGGGAAAAGAAGAGGAAAGGGGCTGGAGGAGATGCAGGAGCAGAGGCCCGACGAGAAAGACGGAGAGAAAAAAAAGTGTGACTACTTGACAAAGGGCAGAAAAAGAAACGGGAATTTTTTTCCGATCTTGCAAGGGTCTGAGGTAAAACCATCGATTGTGGATGGCAACAATTGCTCCTAATATTCCCCAAAGAAAAAGAAGGAGAGCAGAATAAAGGCTATTTTGAAAGAGTTCTAACCAAAAACCCTTCATTCTACCTTCCCTATTAAGGGTTGATATAATCAGCAATTCGCTCTGCTACCTCTTCGAGGAGCTCTGAGTGCGCCTGGTAGAGAGGAGTGGACAGATAGTCTTTAGAGCCCCAGCTGGTGTGCGTGTAATCTACATGAGTGAGAGTATGGGGGATAAAATAACTATTTTGGACCAATTCTTGTAGTAAGAGGGAGGGCTTTTTCCCCCTGAGATCCACGATGCGAACTCTAATGGACATGTTCAGGTGCATGGAACGAGGAGAGAGGAGGTTGTTTTTTGCAGATCCTTTCATCTCATGCTCGACCAGTTCGAGAAAGACAACAAATTGGTGCGAGGGAAAGCTTTTTTTGAGCCAGCTAAGATCGTTTCCGAAGGGATTGTGGGAAAAAGAGAGCTCATTTTCTAGGGTGTCATAGGAGGGAAGGATAAACTTTTGGTTTTTTTGCACTTTTTTGTAGATAAGAGTCGTGAGCTCTTCTGACAAGCTCCAACTGGTGTCGCAATTTGTAGAATCAACGATAGGGGCAATCACAACAGCAGGGGCTTTTTTTTGGAAAGCAGCAGATGGTGCGGCTGGTTTTTGCTTGGAAGCACAAGAAGGTAAAAGTAAACACGAGAAAGAAAAAAGAAGAGTATACACAAACAAGATTTTTTTCATTAGCAGCTCCTCACCTATCCTTGTTTTATTGAAGAGTATCAACATTTATTTTTCTTTTCTAGAAAATATGGAGCAGTTCGTTCCTTAGGAAGGGACCGCGATGAAGGAAGAGTAGGGTTGTAGGATGTAGGAGCTGCTGAGAGTTGGAAGTGTTGTGGGTTTTTCAATGAAGTCGTCGGGAGATTCTTTGGAACTATCAGTAAGACGGTACCATCTAGTTTCTTTGGGATGGGGAGGCAAAAAGAGTTCTACTTCTTTGTGAAAGGAGTTGAAGGCAACATACATGTTAGGTTCAAACTCTTCTTTGAGGGAAAATGCCAAAAACTTGTTTTCTATTCCCCAATTGGGCTCAAAGGGTTTTAATCCGTGCCAGTCAATGTCTGTTTTTTTCAGAAATTTGCTTCTACAGAAGAGGGGATGGCTTTTGCGGAAAGCGATCAAAAGAGAAAGAAAGCGGAAAAGATCTTGGTTTTTTTCCAGCCGATCCCATAAAAACCAGTTTTCTTCGTTGTCCTGGCTCCAGGCATTGTTATTTCCCGTGCGTGTGTGCCCATATTCATCGCCCATGAGAATCATGGGAATGCCCTGAGAGAGAAGAAGGGCTGTGAAAAAGTTTTTCATCTGTCGTTTTCGCAGTTTCAAAATCTCCGGATTGGTTGTGGGGCCCTCCTGTCCGCAATTCCAACTTTCATTATTGTTGGTCCCATCACGGTTTTCTTCCTGATTTTTTTCATTGTGTTTTTGCTGGTAGCTCACAAGATCGTTCATTGTAAATCCATCATGTGAGGTGACGAAGTTGATGCTAGCGGATGAAGATCCCCATTTATCGTAGTAGTTTTGCGATCCGCAAAGGGCTGTGGCAAAGCCACTCGTCTGATTTTGGGTTCCTTTAATGAATCTGCGCACGCTATCTCTATAAAAGTCATTCCATTCCGACCATTTTCCAAAATGGGGAAAGTGCCCTAGTTGGTAAAGGCCTGCTGCATCCCAAGGCTCTGCAATCAGTTTTGTTTGAGAAAGGATTGGGTCTTCTCGCATAAGCTTTAAAATAGGAGCAAAAGAAAATACTTCGTCCTTTTCTCCTCGCGTTAAAATGGAGGCGAGATCAAAGCGAAAGCCATCCACGTGCATTTCAGAAACCCAATAACGGAGGCTGTCCAAAATTAAATGGCGTGCAACAACTTCATTGCAATGAAAGGTATTGCCGCAGCCTGTATAGTTGAGGTTCTGCTTCTTTTCATCGAGAAGATAATAAGTGGGATTATCGATTCCTCTAAGATTCAAGATTTGGTGGCCATTTTCTCCTGTATGATTGTAGACCACATCTAGGAAGACCTCGATCTGGTTTTTGTGAAGTTCTTTGACCATTTCTTTGAATTCTCTCAATACAGACCCGAATTTTTTTTCAGTAGAATAGCGGTTCATGGGCTGGAAAAAGTGCAGCGGAGCATATCCCCAATAGTTGCATAGCCCTTCCGTGGGATGGGAGCGCTCATCGAATTCAAAGACAGGCATTAACTCTATAGCGTTGATTCCCAAGGATTTCAGGTAGGGAATTTTTTCGATAATGCTGAGAAAAGTCCCAGGATGCTTTACTTTGCTAGAGGGGTGGTTTGTAAAGCCACGCACATGCATTTCATAAATGATAAGAGAGGCAAGCGGAAGATTGGGTCTTGCAACTTTTTCCCAATCAAAGGCAATGAATTGTTCTTCCGAATAATAACTTAAAATCTGCTCCAGCTTTTTTCTCTTTTCCCAAACAAGAGGCGTATAGACCAACTTAGAATAAGGGTCGGTCAATATCTTGGCCGGATCGTATAAAAGCCCCTTTTCTGGTAAGAAAGCTCCTTCAAAGCGATATCCATAGGCAAATTCTTTAGGAAGGTTCTGTATGTGGATGTGCCAAATATTTCCCGTTTTATGGTGCGGAAGGGTCAGAGGGATTTCGATGAGATCTGGTAGAAAAAGGCAAAGAGAGGCTTGTGCTGCATGTTCGGAAAAAATGGCAAAATTCAAACCACCTGCTGATTGGGAGACTCCGAGTGGGTATGCAATCCCATCTTTTATGCTTAAAGAATTTAAAATGGTGCCATCTGGCATTATGCGAATATCCTCTCTAAAGGCTTAGTTTTTCTGCATTTCTTAAGAATTTTGTGACCATTGCGCCTTCTTTTCGCACTCTAAGAAGATAATCATTTACTTGCAATATGAAAAAAACTTCTTTTTCTATGGTTTTTGAGAGATAAAAATGTCTTGTTTTTCAAGAAACTGCAGCAGAGGTCAGACAGTTGTGATGATTTTGACTTGGTACAAAAATTTTTTTGTGTTAATTTTTCGTATTGATCTTTTTGTGAAAGGCGTTAAAAGCTTTGAAGGGAAATTTGTGTCTTACAAAAACGCAATAGATAATTTGAAAAAACTGGGAAAGCAACTGCACCTTACAGGCTTGAAATTTGACGAGAAGAATACGTGTGTATTGGTCGTCGATGGCAACATCAAAGAGCGTCTTGAAAAAAATCTTGAGAAGAACAAGAAGAAAAAATTGAAGAATAAGAAGGAAAAAACTACAATTAAATAGTCGGTCGGCTGATGATTTGGGGTTAACGCTTTTTTGTGTTACCTTTTTTTATTGACCTTTTGATAGAAAAAATCATCTTTTAAAAGCGGCGAAAAAATTTTAATCCTTGCTAAGGAGGATTTGATGTCTTACGAAAACGCAAAAGCCAATCTGAAAGAGTTTGGAAAGGAATTGAACCTTACAGGATTGGAATTTGACCAAAACAATACCTGTATTTTAGGCATTGACAACACTTTTTCTCTTCACCTTACCTATGAGCCCAATTCCGATAGTTTGTATCTTTACTCTCCTCTGCTCGACGGTCTTCCAAAAGACGACAAAATCCGTCTCAAGCTTTATGAAAGGCTGTTGGAAGGATCGATGCTGGGTGGACAGATGGCGGGCGGTGGCTGTGGAGTTGCTGTCAAAGAGGAATTGATTTTGCTGCACGCTCGTCTCGAGATGGGGCTTGGCGTGGATGCGATGGCTCTATGCCGCTTTGCTCCTCTCTTTGTCGAAACTGTGGAAAAATGGAGAGACATTGTTGGAAAAATTTGTGCGGGCCAGGAACCTGAACCTTTTACCCTTCCCATACCAGGTGGAAAAGGAATGCCTCCACCATCTCCCGCAATACCAGGGAAGTTGCCTGCAACTCCTGGAGGAACAACTCCTGGTGGCTACATAAAGATTTAAGTCTTTTCAAAGCTTCTGGCGATTTCCAAAAGAGTGGACAAAAGCTCTTCTTTCTTTTCTTGCATGCGAGCAATGGATTTGATGCTGGTCATGACTGTAGAGTGATCGCGCTCAAATAGGTCACCTATTTTCATGTAGGGCATTTTCAATTTTTGACGGCAAAAGTACATGGCTACTTGACGAGGAAGTGAGTAATCTCTGGCATGCGACGTGCCCAAAATATCTTCTATTCGAATCCCAAAATGGTGAGCTACTGCCTGCAGGATGGAGTCGGCATTTAGGGCGGTTTTTTCTTCTTGCTCCAAAAGATCGGCAAGAGATTGGATTAAAATTGTAGAATCTATTTTGGGAGGCAGAGGATTGTTTCTGAGTAGAAGCGCTTGCAGGGCGCCATGGATCTTTTTGAGATGATAGGAGAATTTTTCCAAAAGAAAGGATTTGGCCTCTTCTGTAAAGTTTAGCTCCATGAGGTTCAGCTTTTTTTCAAGAACAGAGAGTATTTCTTTTTTTTTTAGATCTGGCAGAGCAATCGTAATGCCCCACTCAAATCGACTAATGAGGCGCGGCTCAATGTCAGTGAGAAAAGAGGGAGATAAATGAGAGCTCAAAATGATCGGATTTCCCGTTGTATGAAGAGCGTTGAAAGTATGGAAAAACTCTTCCTGTGTAGCGCTTTTTTTTGCAAAAAGATGGACGTCATCAATAATTAAGAGATCTGCTTTTCTGTAGGTTTTTCGAAATTCCAACATAGCTCCTTGTCGAAGCGCTGCAACCAACTGCTCGGTAAAGGTTTTTGCATGGACGAAAAAGACTTTTTTTCCAAGGCTTTGAAAAGCGAGAGCGGTGGCATTGAGCAGATGGGTCTTTCCCGTTGCAGAGCTGCCATAGAAAAAAATGGGGTTGAAGGAGTGTTGTGCAGAAAGAGATATCTGCTGCACGAACCGAAGCGCCATTTCATTGCCTGACAATGGAAGAAAATTTTCTAAGGTCATTTGAGGATCGAGAGGATCTGAATCAATGGACAGAAAAGGAGAAAAAAAGTTGTTTTTCTTTTTTTCTTTTCTTTTCTGCGGCGAGGATAAATGGACCTGGATGGGACGATCATTGCTGTTTTTGAAAGAGATGAGCAGTGGCCTTACGTGCTCTTCGAACCAG
The DNA here is from genome assembly GCA_021811265.1 of bacterium. Lineage (GTDB taxonomy): Bacteria > Chlamydiota > Chlamydiia > Chlamydiales > SM23-39 > JAJZPH01. Next base: position 1,782 of record JAJZPH010000018.1, on the reverse strand, counting down.
TTGGCTTGGAATGAGTCTTCTGCTTCCAGATAGAGATTGGCCGCGTCGAATCGCAAGACTTTTAACGTACGGAGCCATTTATGGACGCACTCAGAGCCAAATTTTTTCTCTAATTCTGTTAGGAAGGCTTCCCAGGCTTGCACGGTTCTGTCCCTTTTGTTTTTTTTGTCATCCACCATTGTTGTACGATTCCCAAAACCATAGAGGAAAACCAGTAGATGTTCAGCCCCGAAGGAAGCTGATAAAACATAAAAGTAAAAAATAGCGGAAGCATCCAAGCCATGACATAGAGCTGTCTTTGCTGATCGGTCCATTCATTGCGGTTTTTAGGGAGTTTTGCACTCATCCTTTGCTGTATGAACATAATGAGGCCAAGCAGGATCGGGAGCAGATGGAACTGATTGCCAATGAAAAAAATGTGTTGGCTCCAGCTGAAGAGCACATCGGGAGCTGTCAAATTGTCAATCCATCCCGGAATAAAGGAAGCTCCACGCAACTCGAATGTGGATTTGAGCAGGTCAAACATTCCAATCAAAAAGGGCATTTGAATCAAAATGGGTAGACATCCCATGAAAGGATTGACCCCTCCTTCTCGGTAAGCCTTCATGGTTTCGATTTGGAGGCGTTTGGGATCTTTTTTGAATTTGGCCTGAATGATTTTAATTTTAGGCGCAAGTTCTTGCATTTTTGCATTGGATTTGATGGACCAAGAGTTCAAAGGGTAAAGCATGACGCGAAGCGCGATGGTCAGAAGAATAATCGAAAAACCCCAAGAGTGGGTAACCTTAAAAAAGAGCTTCATCAAAAGAAAGAGAAACTTGGCAAAGGGCTCAGACAAAAAGGCAAACCAGCCATGATAGCTTTGTGCTCCTTCGTAATCGGGAGTATAGCCGGTTTTAAGATCGGAAAAGTTCGCATCAGCTTCTGAGAGGATTTGATCTTGAAAAGGGCCGGCAAAGATACGGAAATGGTTTTCTCCTTCTTTTAATGGCAGGAAGAGCTGATAGCCTGGATAGTTTTCTGCAGAATAGTGCTGTGGATCCAAGAGGGTGAGGCGCGTAGGTAGGAGTGTTCCATCTATTTTTGCAGCGCGATAGCCAGAAGCAATCCCATCGATAGGGTCTAAGATGAGCCCTAAAAACCCATTGGAATTGCACACCCAATCGGGCTTCGTGGAAGTAACGGTGATCGCATCTTTTGGCAGATCAATTTTTTCCACGCTACTTTTCTGCCCCTTTGTGAAGTGGTATTTTAATATGGGAGCTGGCGCTCCAGAAGTGAGTTCTACCTCGGGAACTCCCGATGAGAGCCAAAGATTTTTCGCATTTCCTTCGATTGTAATAGTGACATCGAAAAAATAGGGGGTTTTCTCAGAAAAAGCAAAGGTTTTCGTGATTTTTCTGCCTGCAGACACACCAGTAAACACTAAGAGGTTTTTCTCCTGGCGTGTAAGCGAAAAGAGGTGCGTGGCCGCAGCAGGTGAGTTTTCATCGATGACTTGCAGCGAGTAATAGCGAGGGTGGCTGATAATTCCTTGTGGAGTTGCCACGGGGCGACGAATCAAAGGATAAAATCCGCCGAGAGATGAAGAGCCAAGAGGAAAACTGGCATTTTCTGGATTTTTACTGATCAATTCTCGATCAATTTCTATTTCCTGAACCGCTCTTGAGGGGTGCTCCTTGTTTTTAAAAGGGAGGTTGATTTCTGCCAGAGATCCCCCGAGAGAAGAAAAGACGAGCTGCATGTACTCATTTTCAATGGTAAAAAACTTTTCTTCACCAT
>JAJZPH010000048.1 GCA_021811265.1 bacterium | reverse complement strand
CCGGCGCACACGTGAAGTTAACCGGCTGGCGCGGCTTTACCGCGCCAGTCCGGGTTGAATGATGGGTTAGCCGTTAAGAGTTTGATGAGTTTGATCCATACATTCAATTATGTTGATAATTAAATTAAAACAAACTAATCTAAAAATAGGCAACCAAGGTAATACCATGAAAGATATTCCACACCACATGTCCAAGTTTCTAAAAAAAATAGCAAAAGAACACCCCCCACAAGAATCTAACACCGAAGAAGATGCTCTTTTCAAAACAGGTTGCGCGAAAGAAAAAAGCACCTATCAAAAAAGAAAGCAAAAAAAGCTCTTAGAGAAAAAAGAGAGGAACTCTCATATACCATCCGACAAGACTCAGGAAGAACGCAATCGCAAAATCAAAGGAAGACGGCGGATTACCATCGACCGCGTTCCTTTAAAAAAAGGAGCTCCTCTCTAGATATTCTGCTATGCGCATGCTCCATGCAAAGAGCTTTTCATAAGAGATGATTTCATTTATAATCGAGGGAAAAGTTCAGCTCCTATGCGGCTTGCCCATATTTCCGACCTCCATTTGTCAAAGATTTCCTTCCATCCTTCCCATCTCTTTTCAAAAAGAATTCTTGGCACTTGCAACCTTCTTTTAAAAAGAAAAAGAGCCTTTCAACAACAATACCTTGATACCCTTTTGCCTCTGTTCGACTCTTTACATGTCAATGCTCTTCTCATCACTGGAGATCTTTCTTCTACTTCTCTGAATGAGGAGTTCCTTTTGGCCCATGATTTTTTAGAGCAAGTACGCATAAGGAATATCTCTATCTACCTCTTGCCTGGCAATCACGATATGTACACAAAAAAAGCCTTCGCGGAGAAAAGTTTTTACCAGTCGTTTCAAAATTTTTCAGACTTTGCCACCCTTCCAAACGAAGGCATTGTTTCGGTCTCTCTCGACACACAATGGAAACTCGTCCTGGTAGACTGCGCAAAGGCCACCTCCTTTTTTTCTTCTCGCGGTCACTTTTCTAAGGAGATCGAAGAAAAACTCTCCTTGCTTTTGTCCTCTTTGCAAAACCATTTCGTTCTCATCGCCCTTCACTTTCCCCTCTCCGATAAGGTCAGCGCAAGAAAGCGGCTAGAAAAAAGCGGCGCTCTGAAAAACATCCTCCAGAAATATCCCAACGTAAAAATCTATCTTCATGGACATATGCACAAACCTTCTTTAGAAGATCTTCGCAGCGCACATCTTCCCATTATCATGGGCGCAGGGAGCGTAACTTGGAAACAAAAGCCTTCTTTCAACCTTCTTGATCTTACCGACACCAGCTGCAATTATTCTCTTTTTCAATGGCACACAAGCCAGTGGAAGATAGAAACAACAACATCCTTTCAATTTTGTAAAAGAGCACTGACATGAGCGATGCAAATCACCCTTGGTATGAAAAGGGTTTGCACTTCAGCTGCAAACAATGCGGAATGTGTTGCAGTGGCACGCCTGGGTATGTTTTTTTGTCCAAAAAAGAAGCTCTTCTTATCGCAGAATTCCTAAAAATTTCTGGCGAAGATTTTTATCAAAAATATGTGCGGACTCTAGCAGATGGCCGCATCTCGCTAAAAGAAATCTCACCTTCCTACCGATGCATCTTTCTCAAAGATCACCTCTGTCTTATCTATCCCGTACGCCCTACCCAGTGTCGCACATTTCCCTGGTGGAAATCTCTTCTTTCTTCAGAAAAAGCATGGAAAGAGGAAAAAACTCGATGTCCTGGAATCGATCAGGGACCTCTTCATCCCTATGAAAAAATTCAAAAAGAGCTGGATTCTGCCCAAGAAGCTTAAGTATAGTAAAAAAAAGAAAAGGAAGTTGCCATGCACTCTTTGGATCTTTTTGACACAACAACTAGAGAAAACATTGCGGCATGGTTGGACGGCCCTTACGGAGAAGAGACAAAAAATGAAATCAAACGCCTTCTTACCGAAAACCCCAAAGAATTGGAAGATTGCTTTTTTCAAAGACTCAGTTTTGGCACAGGAGGGATACGTGCTCTTATGGGAGTGGGAACCAATCGTTTGAACCCTTTCACCATTCAGTTTGCCACACAAGGAGTTGCCAATTATCTAAAAAAAATATATCCCAGCCCCAAAGATCGCTCATTAAAAGTCCTGATCGGCTACGACAATCGCAACAACTCTTCACTTTTTGCAACGGAATGTGCAAGGGTATTGGCCGGCAACGGAATCAAGGCATTTTTATTCGAAGAATTACGACCCACTCCCCTCATCTCTTTTGGATGCAGGCTCCTTGGCTGCCAGGGAGCTATCATGATCACTGCTTCTCACAACCCACCCGCTTACAATGGATTTAAAGTTTATGGAAGCGATGGAGGACAGGTTCTGCCCCCTTACGATCAAAAAATCATCGATGAAGTAGCACTGGTGCGTAGCCCCACCGATGTAAAAATAGCGTCTTTTGACCATCCTTTGATCGAAAAAATTCTGGCCAAATTGGACCGAGCTTATCTAGACCATCTTTTTTCTCTCAACCATTGGGAAAGGCAGAATAAAAAAGAGGGCAAGCAGCTAAAGATCATCTACACCAATCTCCATGGAACGGGATTAACTCTCCTTCCTCAAGCTCTATCTGATTGGGGATTTACCAGCATTTCCTATGTCGAAGATCAAAAAAGTTTCGATGGCAATTTTCCAAATGCAAGAGTGCCTAATCCAGAAGAGCCAGAAGCTCTGAAAGAGGGCATTCAACTTCTCATGCACAAAAAAGCAGACATACTGCTCGCGACCGACCCCGATGCCGACCGCATTGCCGCTGTGATTCTCCATCAGGAAAAGCCCATAATTCTTTCAGGCAATGAACTGGCCTCTCTTCTTCTCTATCATATCTGCTCCTCCTTGAAGGAAAAACAACAGCTTCCTGCTAATGGCGCTGTAGTAAAGTCGATTGTTACAAGCGAGCTTTTTAATGCCATTGCTACTGGCTTTGGCATGAACTGTTTTGATGTACTGACCGGTTTCAAATATATCTCGCAGCTTGTCGAACAGTGGAGCCAAACACAAGAATACACCTTTGTCCTCGGCGCCGAAGAGTCTTATGGCTATCTCGCGCATACTTTTGCCCGCGATAAAGATGCCATTAGCACGGGATGTTTGATTGCCGAAATGGCCCTAAGAGCAAAATTGGAAAACAAAACTCTCTTCGATCTTTTGCTACAGCTTTATGCAGAATATGGCATCTACCAGGAGAGTGTTTTTTCTGCGATCTATCCGGAAGGAAAAGAAGGCATGAAACAGATGGATAAGATCATGACTGCTTTAAGGAAAAATCCTCCTCGCCTTTTCGGCAATGCAGAGCTTCTTTTTTTAGAAGATTACCTGGAGTCTTGCGCTTTTGATCTAATTTCAAAAAAAACCATTTCTCTATCCCTTCCTAAATCCAACGTCCTGCGTTTCTGGCTCGATGACAACAGCAAAATTGTCATTCGCCCCTCAGGAACCGAACCTAAAATCAAGATCTATGTGGGTGTTGTAGAAAAAAATGTCTTTCATATCCAAGAACAAATCAAGATGTGCAAAGAGCGTACACAGGCGCTCTTACAGAGCGTAAAAAGTTTTCTTTTTAAGAGCTAATACTGCTGAACTTAGCCAGTAGTTTCCGGGCTCTTTTCTTTTTCAGGATATTTGATGCGGATGTGTCTTGTAACAATGATCGTCTTGACAAACGTTTCTTTAATTTTTTCCAGTTCTTGAAAGGTCAAAGGACATTCATCAAACTGGCCATCTTTCGCCTTATCCTCCACTAACCGATCGACAAGAGAAGAAAGAGTTTCTGGGGAAAGCTCTTCCACAGAACGAGAAGCTGCTTCCACCGCGTCGGCAATCATAATGATAGCCGTTTCCTTGCTTTGGGGTTTAGGCCCTGGATAGCGGAAAGCTTTTTCATCCACTTCATCTTTATTGCCCCCCTTCAGCTCCAACTCCTTGCAATAAAAATAATAAACAAGCGTTGTTCCATGATGTTCTCGGATTACGTCGATAAAGGGCTGTGGAAGGTGGTATTTTCGCGCAAGAGCCTCTCCATCAACGATATGGGATATAATAATTTGCGCTGATTCCAGAGGAGTCAATAGTTGGTGCACATTCACTCCTCCCTGCTGATTTTCGGTGAAAAAATGAGGATTATTGAGCTTTCCAATGTCATGATAAAGAGTAGCTACTTTACAAAAAAGTCCATTGGCCCCAATGGACTGAGCGGCAGATTCTGCCAAATTTCCCAAAACCAGGCTATGCTGATAGGTTCCTGGCATCTCCAGTGTCAGCTGTCGCAACAACTCACTATTGGGGTTCATGTACTCCATCAAGGTAATATCGGTAAGGACATTGAACAGAGACTCTAAAAGAGTTAAAAAGCCCACCACAAGAATTGCCATGACAATGGTAAAAAAAGCCGTTGCCCCGAGGTCGAGCATCAGCACTTTCACCCAAAACTTATGGTTCAAAAAAGCAAACCCTAAAATTACCAGCACCACTCCGAGATAGCATTGACCGCAAAGAATAAAAACCTCTTTTCTCGATCGAAAGGCTCTGCTTGCCGACACAATGATAAGAGCAGCAATGGTGTTTGCGACAAGAAAATAATAGGGCTCAACAGCCAAAGAAATCGTCAAGATCACAATGAGCATTGCAGAAGAAAAAAATGCAATCCTAGAGCCAAGCAAAATCGTAATCAGTAGCGTTGCAAAAGGCACGATCAGAGGATAACGGACGGCTTCAACAAAGTTATTGGTATTTTGCAAAAAGAAGTATTCCGTAATTTTTGCAAAGGCAAGGGTCAAAATAAAAATACAGGCAAAAAGCGAAAGTTTTTGAACCGACTGCCAAAATGCCTCTTCTTCTCTTTTGAAGTAGATGCTGCTAAAAAACACAAAGACAAAAGCTAACAGGCCATTTCCCAAAAGCATCCAGGAGTTCCAAAAGTTGCGTCCCTCGCGAATCACATTTTTCATCGCATGCAGCATAGCTAGGTGGCGAGGGGTTACTTTTTCTCCCTGTCCAATGATCTGCGTTCCTGCTTTGACCCTTGTAAATTTTTGAGGAACATTTCTTTGTATCAGATCTTTCACATGGGACATCGCACTATGGTCAGGAACAAGCGTCCATTGTTTCTGCTCGAAGAAGGAAACGACAAAATCGATGGTTTCTTCGTCTACGTCATTGAGTTGAAAAAAAAGAACTTTGGAAAGGGACATCTCTTTCAAATGGTTCCAATACTCCTGCGGCAACAAGACGGGGTCCTGGTTAGGGAGAGGAGTAAAAACCAGATATTGACTTACAGGGAGGTTGAGTTCTTTCATCTTTTGGATCGTTTTTGGATCGGCAAATCGAGCCGTGAGAAGCAGCTCTTCCAGTGAATCTGCGGTCTTGACCATCTGCTGGTAATTACTATTAGAAAGCGCTACTTTCCAATCGGAATTTTTCAGAAGATAGTTTTCAAAATCTATTCTCATTTGGCGCAGCTGGCTTTCCATGATCTTATTAATTTCAGAAATTCCTAAGAGCGCCTCCTGCTTCAGGATAATTGTGGCTTCGTCATCGGGAAACTCAAAATCTACTTGGGAAACAATAAAGCGACTTGCCGTCGAATGCAGATCGGGCATTTCAATTTTTTGTTCACGAAACTGAAAAAAAAGAGTCAAGCAGAGCCAGCAAATCAGAGCAATGAGCAGCTTGAGCCCAAAATCATTACAATGCCAAAAGCTAGTAAAATTTTTTCTTTTTTGATCCATGTTTCCCATAAAAACAAAAAAACTTTTCCATTACATCAAAAGTTACCAAATCTTTTCTAAAAACAAAACAAGATTTCAAAGAGAGCGCTTCTGCTATTGCGTTAGTCAAGGTGATTTTTCAAATAACTTCGGTATCAGACAAGTGCCTTACAAAGTGAGGTTCTGTCGATTTAGCGGCTCAAAATAACCCACAAAAGCGGCGAATCCTCATTTTGTAGACACACCCTCTCAAATCATTTGCAAAAAAAAATACTTTTACATAAAAATTTTTCCTAATAAACGCGAGTTTTGGATATGCCGCTCTATGAAAAAGGCAGATATTTCAGATGATTTAACAACCAAAATTGGGAAAATAGAGGTCGAAGGCGCCCTCATT
>JAJZPH010000017.1 GCA_021811265.1 bacterium | reverse complement strand
AGAACGAGTTTGTAATTCCGCAAAATCGATGTATTGATTTACTAAAAGGTCAAGGGTTTCAATTTCTTCACGGCTCATGTAGTTTTTTGCTATTTCGATGTCCAGTTTTCCTAAAATTTTACCGTGTCCTGCTCCCTTCCAGGTTGTAAGCCCCATATTTGGCTTAGAAGCGTCAGCGCGGTTGTGAACAATTTCAGCAGCTGTCATTCCAGTCGTAGCAAAAAGCAGTTTGTTCTGAACTGTAGCGAAAAACTCTTGGGTCATCGGATGCTTTGGGTCATAATCGGCACTCAATGAATAAATATCCCTAATCTTCTGATAGAACCGTTTCTCGGAAGCTCGAATTGCCCGAATACGTTCGAGGAGTTCATCAAAATAATCGACTCCGCCAGGGTTAGCAAGGCGTTCGTCATCTAGGGCAAACCCTTTAACGATGTATTCTTGGAGTCTTTGCGTAGCCCATTGTCGAAATTGAGTGCCCCGGTGTGATTGGATCCGATAACCAACTGCAATAATGGCTTCCAGTCGATACAACTTTGTCCGATAATTTTTGCCATCCCGAGCAGTTACTAAGGATTCTTTAGTAACTGAGTTTGGATCCAACTCTCCTTCAGAAAAAAGGTTCTTTAAATGGATCGTGATATTTTCAGGAGTTGTCTGGAATAATTCAGACATTAACCGTTGAGTCAACCAAACAGTTCCTTCCTCAAGACGTACTTCAATTCTTTGTTTCCCATCTTCCGTTTGATAAAACAAAAGGCTGCTATGGGTAGGTAAAATTTCATCGTCTGACATAAGTTCTCTTGGGTTAAAAAAGGTATTATGGGAGGAAATCAATTAAAATTCGAGTCCCACCAATGAGGACATTAGACTTTGGCAAGGAGATGTTGAATATTGCTGTCCCAATCGAGACATGAAAAGAGCAATTTTAATGAGACAATTTTGAACAAACTTCCACAGACAAATGGGGGCGGTTGGACTCCGGGAATCCCGCCGGTTCGTCGCAGAGCTCCTCACTTCGAGTCTCAAACGGAAGCCAAGCAGTTGGCTTCCTCCGCCCACAAATACAAATGGCTCCTTTTCGGAGCCATTTATTTATGGGGGCGGTTGGACTCGAACCAACGGAGGTCATAGACCGAGGGATTTACAGTCCCTTGCAATTGCCGCTATGCGACGCCCCCCTTTATATGAGGATGCTGGCGAAAGGACTTGAACCCTCAACCATCCGATTACAAGTCGGGCGCTCTACCAGTTGAGCTACGCCAGCAGGAATGAAGCAATTGTATAACAGCTTAAAAGCTTTCCTTCAAGAAAAGAGTTATCCCAAGCTATTCTTTAGGAAAGTCCTTTTCTTCAGTGGGAGGTGCTTCTACGCCGGGTTTTTCTTCTCCTTTCGGCGGCGCTTCAGCAGAAGCTTTCGAAAAAAGACCCGATAGACTCTGGGACACCTTTACCGCTCTTCCAGCCAAAGAAGAACTATCCAGTCTCGATGCTCGAAACTTTTTTGCAATTAGAGTCTGTTCACAACATTTTTTAAACTTTTTCCCAGAGCCGCAGGGGCAGGGATCATTGCGACCAACTTTTCCTTCCATAGATCATCCAAAAATAAAAACCCTTAAAAAATACATGAACTTTTATCAAAAGTCTAGCTATAATTTTCATTTTTTAAGGAAAAATTATGTCCATAGCCATCGCTCGTCCTCCTTGGACAAAACTTGGAAGAAGCATAGAAAGCTCTTGCCGCAAGGCTCTTTATGATTTTTCGATGATCGATTCTTCCTCTCCTTTGTCCGTCGCACTCAGCGGAGGTAAGGACAGCCTTTCTTTGCTCTTTTTGCTGCATGCCATATCAGGCAGAGGGTTTCCTCCTTTTCACCTTCATGCACTCCACGTCGAAGAACGGTTTTCTCCCAATGGAGAAAAAACAAAAAATAATGTAACCGCCATCTGCAAAGAACTCGGTGTTCCTTTGATCCTACAACCTTTCCCAGATGTCAAAGAAAAACTGGAATGCTACGCTTGTTCGCGCATTCGAAGAAAACTGCTCTTTACCGCCGCTCGCACCATCGGCTCTTCAACGATCGCTTTTGCCCATCATCGCGATGACAATATCCAAACACTCCTCATGAATCTATTACAAAAGGGAGAATTTTGCTCCATGCTAGCAAAAATCAAAATGGTGCAATATGACATTACCATCATCCGCCCTTTCATTTATGTGTCGGAAGAAGAAATCATTCGATTTGCACATAACCATGGGTTTTTAACCACCTCCTGTACTTGTCCCTTTGGAGCAAATACAAAGAGAAAATCTGCAGAACGCTTAGTGCAAGCAATGGAAAAAGAATTCCCCAATGCAAGAAAAAATTTGTCTCATAGTGCAATATTTTATGGATCAAAAAAGGCCGAAAAAACTGCATGAAACGAGCTATACACAAAGAACTTGGAAAATCGGCTTTTGGAGCACGCCAAAAACTCGGGGTTGAAAGATCATAAGCTACTCAATATTAATGAAAATATGGGGTAGCTTGCGATCTTTCAACCGCGAGGATTTTCGCGTAGCTTCAAAAACCGATTTTCCAAGTTCTTTGTATATATCTTTCTTGCATTTAACCTTTATATAGAGTATCAAAGTTGACAAGGATGTTGGATTCCATGCATTTGTCGGAAGTGTTTACTTTTTTCTCCTACTTTCTTCTTCTAGTTCTTGTAGTTACGATTTCCTATCACAAGCAAAAAACAGATACAGATTTTATCATCGGCAATCGCTCGTTGAATTTTTGGCTCACCGCCCTTTCTGCACATGGAAGCGATATGAGCCAATGGCTTTTCATGGCCTATCCTGCTTTGATCTTTGCCACTGGCATTTTTAATATTTGGCTCGCCATCGGACTTGTCTTTTTTATGTTTTTGAACTGGCAGTTCGTCGCTCCGAGGCTCCGCATGGGTACCGAAAAAACAGAGAGCTTGACCCTAAACACTTTTTTCGAAAAACGCTTCCAAGATCCATCAGGATCCATTCGCATTGCTTCCGCTCTTTTAACCCTGCTCTTTTATGCCTTCTATATTTCTGCAGGTCTTGTCGCTTTCGGTTTTTTAATAAAATCTCTTTTTGGTTTCAGTTATTTTATTGGGATCTCGTTTGGCCTCTTTTTAGTCGTCAGCTATGTCTTTTTAGGAGGATATGTCACCGTTGCTTGGATCGATTTAGTCCAAGGGATTTTCCTGCTAGCTGTCATTCTGATTATTCCCATCTATCTTTTGATCGACCTGGGAGGATTGACGCGTATTTATTATCTCATGGAACAAAAAAGACTTGCTACTTCTCTTTTACCCAACCTAAATATAAAGACCCTTTTCGACATCCTCATGATCAGCTGTGGATGGGGCCTCGGCTATTTTGGACAGCCTCATATCGTCACACGCTTCATGGGCATCAAGAATGTAAAAGAAATGAATAAGGCAAAATACCTCGGGCTTACTTGGCAGACACTGGCGCTTTGTGGCGCAACCCTTTTCGGCCTGATCGGCATTCTTATTTTTCCAAGAGGGCTCTACAACGAAGAACTCATCACTTTAGAAGTGGTCAAAGCAACTCTTCCTCCATTTTTTTCAGGATTGATCCTGTGCGCCATTATTGCCGCTGCCACAAACGTAATGGCAGCGCAAATCCTTGTATCTGCCTCCAGCATTACCGAAGATCTTTACAAACGCATTTTTCATCAAAAATCTTCTGAAAAAGAGCTTCTTTGGGCTTCCCGTTTTAGCGTTCTTTTTATGGGCCTTATCGCTTTTTTGGTCGCTTTTTTCCAAAATTCTTCTATCTATAGCCTTGTTCTCTACGCCTGGTCGGGCTTGGGAGCTTCCTTTGGGCCCCTACTTCTCTTTTCACTCTACTGGGAAAAAGTCACAAAAAGCGCTGCCCTTGCCGGCATTCTTACTGGTGGTCTTTCTGCTGCGCTTTGGCCTCTCATCGCCGAATGGTACGAAATACCCATTCCTTCGATGATTGTCGGATTTATCTTAAGCTCTCTTGCAATCTATAGTATTACTTCTCTGTCCCAAAAAGAGGAAGTTCGCAAATGAAAAAAAAACCATCTATCCTTCTCACAAATGACGATGGTGTAAACGCCCCCGGTATTCAATCGCTTTGGCGATCCGTGAAAGAGCACTCCCACACTTTTATTGTTGCCCCAGATTCTGAAAAATCAGGCATGGGGGTCGCCACATCACCTAATACTTCCTTGCACATAAAAAATGTTTCTTGGGGCAGCCACCCTTACGTCTGGAGCGTGAACGGAACACCTGCAGATTGTATCAAATTGGGCATGAACGTCATTCTCAAAGACAAACAACCCGATCTCATCATCTCGGGAATCAATAAGGGCTCCAATGCCGGAAGATGCATTTTTTATAGTGGAACCGTCGGCGGCGTCATCGAAGGAGTGCTTCAGGGGGTACTAGGAATCGCCTTTTCCTCGGAAAGCCATAAGCAGCCCCTCTTTGAACCTTTCGAACCTTTTATCTTTCCCATCATCTCTTTCATTTTACAACACCCACCATCAGCAGGAACCTTCTTTAACGTTACTTTTCCAAACAGAACCGACATCAAAGGGCTCCGCTTGGCACGCCAAGGCCAAGGTTTCTGGCATGGAAACCCTACCCCACTACAACATACAGATGGCCGCCTCTCTTATGCCCTAACTGATGGCTGGCATTTCCCCATCGAAGATGAAGAAAGCGATATCGCCCTTCTCAAAAAAGGCTATATTACCATTGTCCCTATCCATATTCGCGAATGGACCGATTTTTCCTACTTCGAACAAAAAAAAGAACTCTTTGATAGCTCCTTGACGCTTGAATGAAATCTCGTAAACTGGTAAGCTGATTATTCTTTTACGGGCGTATAGCTCAGTTGGTAGAGCTCCTGTCTTACACACAGGTTGTCATAGGTTCGAGTCCTGTTGCGCCCAAAAGATGCGGGAGTAGTTCAATTGGTTAGAGCACCGGCCTGTCACGTCGGAAGTTGCGGGTTCAAGCCCCGTCTCCCGCGCATTGTTTTTCAAAAATAGGAAGTAACCCCATCGCGTTTACTCAATTAAGTCGAAAAGCTATCTAACGATTCAGACCAGAGTCTTGAAGATAAACGTCTCCAGTGACACAATCTGAAAAATATCGGGTCATAAGGATTTTACCTAATGCCAAAAGCTTCTTCTTTATCTATGTTCATCGCAAAATATCTGAGAAACTTTTTCAAAAGCTTTCTTGGGATCGCAGTTGGTACTTTTTTTGCAGCACTCTCTATTCGCCTCTTTCTCTTCCCTCACCATCTGATCGACGGCGGCATTGTTGGTATCTCCCTGATTTTTGGTAGGCTCTTCGGCAGCTCCTACCTCTCCTTTTTCCTCGTTGCACTCAACCTACCCTTCATTTTTCTCGCTTATAAATACATTCGCAAATCTTTCGTTCTGCAAATGCTGCTCGCTGTGGTCCTCTTCGCTCTTTTTCTTTCTTTGCTGGACAACATCTCCCCATTTGAAGGAGATATCCTTGAGATCATCGTTTTCGGCGGCGCGGTTTTAGGAGCAGGAATTGGATTGATTATACGCGCCGGCGGATGTACCGATGGCACTGAAATTCTCGGCATTATCGTCAATCGAAGGTTTGGCTTTACAGTAGGACAATTCGTCCTTTTCATTAACGTTTTTGTCTTTTCTGCCTATGGATTCATCTTTTCCGATTGGCATAGTGCACTTCAATCCTTGATGACATATATCGTTGCATTTAAGATGATCGATATAGTGATCGAAGGATTGGAAGAGATGAAATCGGTTCTCATCATTACGCAAAAGCCAAAGCAGATCAAAGAGCTGGTCACCCACAAGCTGGGCTTTGGAATGACGGTCATTCGCGGAATCGGAGGATACTCTGGAGAAGATAGAGAAATTCTCTATGTCATCGTAGAAAGACTCGATCTTGCCGAACTCAAAGAAATCGTTCTTAAAGAAGATCCCTCTGCTTTTCTTGCAATCGAAAATCTCCATGAAGTAGCTTCTGGCAAGCTAGCAAATTTCCCCTATCAAAAAAGGAAAAAAAGATTGTTCTATGAATAACGCGCTTCCCTTTCAAGACAGTTATTCCACAGAAATGTGGCGCATCTTTCGCATCATTGCGGAATTTGTCGATAGCACAGAAGCAATGCACACTCTGGGGCCTTCCGTTGCCTTTTTTGGCTCTTCTGTCGCTAAAGGCACAACGGATCTTTATTATGAGCTTGCTATTGCCTTAGCTCAAAAAATCTCAAAAAAGGGATTTGCCATTACAACCGGAGGTAGCTTTGGAATTATGGAGGCTGCCAATAAAGGCGCAAAAGAGGCTGGAGGAAAATCTTGCGGCTTGTGCATCGATCTTCCCTATGAAGAAAAACCCAACGATTTCATCGACAAAAAATATCTACTCAATTTTCGCCATTTCTTTGTTCGTAAACTCATGTTCGTAAAATATGCACAGGCTTTCGTCGTTCTTCCTGGAGGCTATGGAACAATCGACGAGCTTTTTGAAGCTCTGAATTTGATTCAGACCAAAAAGACAAAAAAATTTCCCGTCTTTCTGGTTGGATCTGATTATTGGAAAGGACTTGTGGATTGGATACATACAACCGTCTTAGGAAAGGGGAACATCTCACGAGAAGATGTCTCTCTTTTTAGAGTCGTTGATGATCCCGATCTCATTGCCGAAGAAATTTTTGATAATTACAACAAAACCAAGTGCTTAAAGAATTTCTAACAAGGAGTGGCGAGGTCTTCTTTTTTCAAAAGCCGCGCTAAATAACGCCCGTACTCAGTCTCTTGCATAGAGCGCACAAGCAAAGAGAGCTGTGTGGCGTCGATGTATCCCATTTGAAAGGCAATCTCTTCAATACAGGCAATTTTAATCCCCTGTCTTTGTTCGATCGTTTGGACAAAAGAAGCTGCTCTTTGCAATGCTTCATGTGTCCCAGCATCCAGCCAAGCATAGCCACGACCTAAAATTTTTACTCGAAGCTTCCCTCTCTCAAGATAGGCGCGATGGATATCGGTAATTTCTAACTCGCCTCTTTTGGAAGGGCGCAGCGAACTTGCAATTTGGATCACATCATTGTCGTAGAGATAAATACCCGGAATTGCATAAGAAGATTTGGGTTTCTTGGGCTTCTCTTCAATGGAGTGCACATTTCCCGCCTTGTCGAAATCCACCACTCCATAGCGCTCGGGATCTTGCACACGATACCCAAAAATAAGGCCTCCCCCATCATGAGTACAAATACTCTCTTTTAAAAGCTGTGAAAGGTCATGACCATAAAAAATATTGTCTCCAAGAATTAAAAGAACGGGGTCTTTCCCAATAAATTCTTTTCCAAGAAGAAAGGCTTGCGCAATCCCTTCGGGTTTCGGCTGGCTTGCATAGGAAAATTTCAGCCCTAAGTGTGACCCGTCGCGAAAAAGTCGTTCAAAGCGCGGAAGATCTTCGGGTGTGGAAATAATGAGTATCTCGCGAATGTTTGCAAGCATCAAAATGGAAAGAGGATAATAGATCATCGGTTTGTCAAAAACGGGAAGCAGCTGCTTTGAAATGGCAAGTGTCGCTGGAAAAAGACGGGACCCACTCCCTCCCGCCAAGATAATTCCCTTTTTCATATTTTCCCTTACCTATCGCTCACTGTGAGGATGAGTGAAGAGACATCCTTCCGCGATTAATGAATCTACATAGCTCAAGGTATAGTCATTTTCTAAAAATCGCTTATCCTCGAGCATATAAAGGTGAAAAGGTATTGTAGAAGAAACTCCGGTAATGTGAAATTCTCTCAGAGCTCTTTTGGCTATCTCAATCGCTTCTTTCCGATTCTTTCCTTTCACGATCAGCTTGGCAATCAGCGAATCGTAATGCGGAGGAATCGTATATCCTGCATAGCAAGCACTATCCAACCGAACATGGGGGCCTCCAGGAACAATATAATATTCCAACTTGCCTGGCGATGGCATGAATCGGTTTTTGGGATCTTCGGCATTGATGCGAAATTCAAAGACATGCCCCTCTAACTCTATTTCTTTCTGTTTGAAAGAAAGCTTTTCTCCACAAGCGATACGAATCTGCTCCGCTACAAGATCGATTCCCGTCATTTCCTCTGTAATCGTATGTTCCACCTGTATGCGCGTGTTCATCTCCATGAAATAAAAATTCTTTTCATTGTCGACCAAAAATTCCACCGTTCCCACTGAATGGTATTTTGCCTCTTTGGCCAAATGAAGAGCCGCCTCTCCCATCTTTTTGCGAAGAGAAGAAGAAAGAATAGGGCTCGGCGTTTCTTCGATCAGCTTCTGTCTTCTTCTCTGAATAGAACAATCCCTTTCTCCCAGGTGTACATAGTTGCCGTGCTTGTCTCCGATAATCTGCACTTCTACATGGCGCGGGTGCAGGACCATTTTTTCGATATAGACATCGGGGTTGTGAAAATTCACTTCAGCTTCTGTTTGCGCCGCAACAAACTGCTTCACAAATTCCTCTTCGGAAAGGGCAACGCGAATCCCCTTGCCACCACCACCAGCCACTGCTTTAATAAAAATCGGAAATCCTATTTTTCTTGCCTCTTTGAGAGCTTGGGTCACATCTTTGATCGCACCATCCGATCCTGGAATCACAGGAACTTTTGCGCTCTTCGCCAATTTTTTTGCTTCAGCCTTGTTTCCTAAAAGAGAAATTGCTTTTGGAGGAGGTCCAATAAAAACCACTCCACAACTTTCGCAAATGGATGCAAAATTCGCATTTTCGCTATGAAATCCATATCCCGGATGGATGGCGTCTGCTCCCGTAATTTCGCAAGCGGCAAGAATGGAGGAAATTTTTAAATAGGATTTGCTCGAAGGGGCTTCTCCAATACAAATAGCCTCGTCAGCTAAAAGCACATGCAACGCTTCGGCATCGACTTCGGAATAGACAGCCACGGTTTGAAGACCCAAGTCATGGCAGGCTCGAATCACACGAACTGCAATTTCTCCTCGATTTGCAACTAAGACTTTCATTCGACCCTAAATAATTTTGTGCCAAATTCTACCGGCTGCGCATGGTCGCAAAGAATCTCTACAATTGTTCCATTCACGCCAGCCTTTACTTCGTTCATCACCTTCATTGCTTCCACAATGCAGACAATTTGATCCTTGTTGATACGATCTCCTTTTTTTACAAAAGGTGGTTTGTCGGGAGCCGGTGTAGAATAAAAAGTGCCTACCATCGGGGAGGTAATAAAGGTTCCTTTTACCTCAGGCGCCTTGCCAGAGGAAGCGGGAATAACCACCTCTTCTTTCTGACTGGGTGGTTTTTTCTTCTCAAAAACCACTTCTCCCTCAACTCCTTTTTCTAAGAGAAGCTCGCGATCTCCTTCTTTCCATTGTAATTTTTTTAAGCTACTTTTTTCTAACAGAGCAATCCACTCTTTTACTTCCTTAAGATCCACAGGCATACCCCCTTAGACTCTTTGAATATATCCATTTGCATGCACATCCACTTTAATGATATCTCCCGACTCGACGAAAAGAGGAACTTCAATCGTAGCTCCGGTCTCCAATACAGCACGCTTCGTACTTCCGCTGGCCCCCCCTTTTTCCTCTTTTGGTTCCGTCTTTACTATCATGAGTTCCAAAAATTGGGGAAGTTCTACGGAAAAAATTGTATCGCTATAAAAAAGCGCTTTGACCTGTATTCCCTCTTTTAAATAATGAATCGCTGCATTCAAAACATGGGCAGGCACCAGTGTTTTTTCCAATGTGTCGATATCAAGAAAAAGATAATTCTTGCCCTCAGGATAGAGAAACTCAAGATGGTGCTCTTCTAAAAAAACTTCTTCTACATTCTGATTCAACTTAAAATTCTTCTCGATTACTTCATCATTTGACAAATCGCGAAGTTTTGTCTTCACAAAAGGCGTGCTCCCCTTTGCTGCGGTCACTTTAATACTAGACTCTACGCGATAAATCGCTGCGTCCACCCGAATGGTCATGCCCGGAGTGATTTGATTGCTTGTAATCATTGCTATCTCTTCCTTTGTTGGAGGTGGGCCACAATGCTTTTCAGTTCTCCTAAGTGGGAAATGGTAAAATCAAAAAGTTCTGTGTCCTCTTTCCATCTCTTCCCTTTGCCCCACTGCATCAAAACCGTCCAACACCCAAGCTCCTTTGCAGGACGAAGATCGTAAGTCAAATGGTCGCCACATACAAGAACTTCACTTGCTCTTTTCTTTCTTTCTTTGAGCAGCAGTTCATAGACAGTTTTTTTACCCATGCGAGCCGTCGGCTCCACAACGGCAATTTTACAAAAAAGCGAAGTATCTAGGCCAGCTTTTTCCCATTTTTGTTTTTGCAGATCGGGAAAGCCTCGTGTCACAAGAGCCAGATCGTGAAAAGGATACAAATCTTGAAGTATTTCTTTGGCACCGGGACAAAGCATAACATTCATATCAGGAGGAAGAGGGGTGCTCAAAAGGTCTTGTATTGCCTCTATCTTTGCCTCAATTCGATAGCTTTCTAGAAATTTTTTTACAGCCTCTTGCGTGCTATCGGCAACGCTTGCCATCTCTTGTAGTTTTGCATAAGCCTCTTTGATAGAGGCAAATCGCACACCGTTGCTTTGTAAAAAATCCAAAATCTGGCGCAGTCGATAGGGGGTGATCGATCCCGTCGTATCAAGCAAAGTATCATCTAAATCAAAGAGTATTAACAATGTTGATCAGTTCCTTTGCCAATTTTTTTGAATCATGTCGAATCAAACTTCTTTTCATCAAATCATTTTTCGTATGCGACGATAGTGTGCCCAAAAGGTCGGAAAAAATCAATCGGGAGTCCTCCAAGTCATTTTCTATGAGCTCTCCTTCTTCAGAATAGGCATCGATCAGCTCTTTTTGCGGCTGTCCGGTATTTACGAGAAGATAGTCAAAAATATCCTCGCCAATAAATCGCACCAACTCTTTGAGGTTATGGCTCACTTTCCATCCCGTTGTCTGTCCTTTTCGGTTCATCAAATTCAGAACAAAAACCTTCTTGGCCGAAGTAGATTTTAAAGCTTCGCTCACTTTTTCAACTAAAAGATTGGGAATAATGGAAGTATAGATGCCTCCGGGTCCAAGGACAATGAGATCGGCACTCATGATCTCTTCTATTACATGAGGATTTACCTTCGGATAGGGTTCCAAATAAATGCTTTTATATCCCTGATCGATTTCTCTGGAGAGATAGATATTTCCCTCTCCTTCTAAAATTTTGTCATTGTTGAGGACCATCTTCAAATGCACTTGATTGGTCGTCACTGGAATGACCTTACCTCGAATCGAAAGGATTTTTCCCGCTTCTTCCACCGCTTTTTCAAAACTTCCAGCAACTTTTTCTAAAGCAGACAAGAGCAGATTGCCAAAGCTATGGCCACCCAGGTTGCCATTCTCAAAACGATAGTTCATCAAATCGCGCATCAAACGACTGGAATTGGAAAGAGCAACCAGACACTGCCTCACATCTCCTGGCGGCAATACGCCAAGCTCATCGCGCAAAATTCCAGTGCTTCCCCCGTTATCGGCCATGGAAACAATAGCAGAAAGCTCTACATCGTATTGTTTCAACCCCTTCAACACGACAAAATTACCCGTTCCTCCTCCAATCGCCACAACTTTTTTTTGCAAAGGGGTTTTTTTTCCATGTCTCACGAAGCACAACCCTTCAACTGTTCAATTGCTGCTTTCATGTTGGGCTGAGAAAATAGGTAGTGCCCAGACACTAAATAATTGGCGCCCGCTCGCACAGCTATTCGAGCAGTTTCTGGGTTGATCCCTCCATCCACTTGAATGTCCATGGCATGCTCTTTTCTACCCTGCATACGCTCTAAGAGCTCACGCGTCGTTTGTATCTTCTTCGCAACATCTTTTAGAAATCTTTGCCCACCAAATCCTGGATGCACGGTCAAAAACAAAATGAGGTCGCATCGATGAAAAAAAGAGGAAATGAAAGAGCTCGAGGTTTCAGGATTAAATGCAAGACCTGCTTTTTTTCCGCATTTGCGGATGAATTTTAATGCATCTTCAACATTTTCTGTTGCCTCAAAATGAAAAGTGATTTGATCGGCTCCTGCTGCGATAAAGCTCTCCACATAGTCAAAAGGGTTATAGATCATCAAATGGACGTCCAGAAAAAGGTTGCAGGAGCGGTGGATCGCCTCCACAGCACGAGCTCCAAGAGAAAAATTGGGAACGAAGTGTCCATCCATCACGTCAATGTGAATGGCATCGGCGCCAGCATCTTCTATACGCTTGGCTTCATCAGCCAAATGACCAAAATCGGCCGATAAAATCGATGCTGCCACTTGAACCTTCGCCTCTGGCATGAAAAATCCGCTTATTATTCGCCTTTTTACCTTATCTGCAACAAGGTCAAAAGTCAAGCGCTTGCTGGATCTGTTTCAAGAAGTTTTTTTGACGGATGGTATCCGTGCAAAAATAGACGTAACCCACATAGCTGGCATCGTCAAGAGAAATCTCAAATGAGATCACCTCGGAAGAGAGGAAATGAAGCTCTTCCATCATTTCCAAGAGTTTTTTCTTTTTTGTCAGATCGTACAGAGGGACAATTACATAGACTGCTTTTGCTTCTTGCTTAAACAGCCAGTCGCTTCGTTTACGGATGCGGTTTTCTTCGCGATTGACTGTATTAATCAGCATCAAAAAAAGATTTTTTAATGGTTCTGTGGGACGAGTGAGGATTCTTTCCACCGGTTGGACAGAATAGAAAAATTTTTCCAACAAAATCTGCTGCTTTTCAGCCACAGCCCCTAACTCTGCCTTAAAGGCCTTATATACTTGATTTTGCTTGCCGATCAACCCCCCATTATAATCTCTTACTTCGCCAAAAAGTCGCACTAGTTCCGAAAGGACAAAATGGCGCGCCTGATTCAAATCCACGCTATGATCAGCCCGCAAAAAAGGTTGACTGGCGCACACAGCTCGCAACACATTGGCTTCTTTGTAATGCCGTCTGCGCAAAAGCCCTACCTTTTTCACCCGATCTACAGAAAGGTGAATGTCCTTTCCTCCTCTCGATAAAATTTTTAAGATAGGCTCGGAGTCGATCTTTAAAACTCGCAAGAGAACGATTGTAAAAGAGAGCTCTGTGCTGGTTTGTTGATCGAAATTGATGATCAACTGGGGAAGGTCATGCACATAGCGAATTTGGCGCGATAGAGTCATAATGCTGCGCACAATCTCTTCCTCGTTCCTTGGCATGAAGATGGGGTGGAGCAGCTGTTCGATAGCACCTCGGACACTTCCTGGAAGGACCTCTCTGAGAAGTTTGATATCCTCCGCAGTGAATTCCTCTGCGTCTTTTTTTTCGATTTCTAGATAGATTGTTTGAATCGAGCTTTTGTTGTTGCGATCTAGAAAAAAGGAATTTTCAATCATCTGCGCATGGGGAAGATGCCCTTTGATCACCTGCATCATGTGATCGCTACCAAAGATCTCTCGCTCGCTTAAAAAATTGAGTCCTACCAAGATCCCCAAAACAACTTTATCCTTTTCTGGAAGATGCAATCTTGTTTTAAAAAACTTGACGGCAAGATGACGCTGGTTGGACTCTTTTTCAAGCCTTTCTTTGATTCCCTTGCGCGTATAATAAAGCACCGAGATGAGGCGACTAATATGATGGGGATCTCGAATTGCTTTAAAATCCTCACGGCAGGTGACCAAAAAATGTTGCATTTGTGTGAAAATGCTCCTACCAAAATCTTGAGGTCGCGACTTCATTAACGAGCCAATCTTTTCCTGGATCATCATCGTCTTGCGATCAGAAGGGAGCCCTTTGAACTCTATGATACGGCTGGCATGGTAATCCGAAATGACGCCCAGTCGAATCTCCGTTTCCAAGTTTTTAATATTTCTTCTGATATCTTCTCTCTCCTCTTCACTTTGAAATGAAATGGCAGCTTCAACTAGAGTGAACAGCTCATGAGAAATTTTCGGGAAGCGAAAATCAACAGAAAAGAAAAAGTCCACGTTGAGTCTTTTATTTGGAACGAGCCAGTGGCTTACCATATCATAAAAAAAATGGCCTACATTAATTCTCTGCCGGCACAAAAGGACAAAGGAAATAGAAGAAACGCCCTCTTTGGATTGGATCACAGGAAGCTGCTGCTCCAGCCACTGTTTTTGTTTGTTTTCATCCCAAAAATCCTCAGGAACAAGAAGGGAGACCACCTCTTGAATTCTTTCTCGTGAATGCAGAGCCATTTCCGACGATGTTTCGAGCTCGGGAAATGCGATTTCTAACAGGGGCAGAGTTTTCATAATCCCGCTATGGAAGAAGTCTTTCGTCCTCTCTCGCAAGAGAGGTTAAAACATCCATATATCGCAAGTAGCACATTTGCAACAACAAATTTTTGATATCTATTTCCACTTAAAATCTAATAATGAATGCACTGGGTTCGCCAAAAATAAATATACACAAAGAACTTGGAAAATCGGTTTCTCAAGGAAAAATGATTTCAGCTAAAACAGCATGATGGTCAGAAATAGCAGTTTTATTATCGAAGGGCTGTCGAGAATCGTCAGACAACGTTGAGCAATCATCGCGATAGGACTCTATGCGGTTGCAAGCCACGAGTTTTACACGTGAGTCACGGTCGCGCACATACATAATATTATCTACTTGACGAGGGCGGTTAGGTCCAAAATCTTTAAATCGATCGTCTTGTTTCCATTCCAGAGGAAATTTGTGCCAGCAGGTAGGAGCTGGCAAGACATAATAGGGTTGCATCCATGTTTGTAATTCTCTCCCCTCTTCTCGATCCCGCTCTGTATTTGTATCCGCTACAATGATCGTGGGCAACAATATTTGCAAATTACGCTCGCCAATATAGTCCCGGATTTGCAGCCATTGCTCTTCTCTTTGAGTTGCTTCCTCTTCTCTCCAGGAAGGATGCGTCCCAATAAAACGAGCAAAAGACCGACCTTCGGGCTTGTCCAAAAGCTCAAGAACACCAAAACTTTTGCACTGCGTCATTGGATTGTTATGAAAAGGATGGTCGGAAAAATGACCAACAGCTCCTTTTGTTGCCATAAATACTCCTCCAGGCCCAAGGCCACCAAAAGCTCCGACTCCAAGATGAAGAAAGAAATGAGGATAGCGATCTTTGAGTTGCAAAACGAGCTCTTCTTGAACTGCTGTATCGTAAGCCTCTTCGACCACAAGGACATCTGGATCAGCTTCTCTAATAACTTTCACGATCCCACCGATGCGCGCCTTCCAGTGCGGCACTCCAGCAACTTGATAAGATATACCCGCAGGCACGGCTGCAATATTGAATGTCATTACTCTTATTCGGTAAGAGGTTGCAGCGAAGATTTTTTCTTTGACCTCTAGATTTCCTCGAACGTGAGTATATCCATTGCGTTGCAGCAGCCAACCGATGCAACGCAAAGGAACAGAAACCAAAGCAAGCACTGCGGCAGGGATAGCCAATGCAGCTGCTTCAAAAAAGTAAAAAAATCGTAAAACAACCTCTTGTACTGTATTAGCCCTACAGTCAAATTTATGAAAAGGCGCTACGATGCGATATCCGCACCATACAACTCTACACATTGGCTCGAAAGTCGTCGACGCAGCATTAAAAAATCTCCTTGCCCAAACATCTTCAGCTGAAAAAAAATCAGATGAAGCTTTGGTTGCACTTACCGACGAATTCATCACAACTCCAAAAAAACATTTTTATACGTTCTCTTCTTTTTTAAGTCGCGGCTATATTAGAACTGTTTCTACATTGCTATACAATTTCCACAAACACAAGCTTGAAACAGAGAAAAAACGTATACACAAAGAACTTGGAAAATCGGTTTCTAGAGCTTAAGCGAAAATCCTCGCGGTTGGAAGATCGTAAACTACCCAATATTAATGAAATATGGGACAGTTTGCGGTCTTCCATCCCCGAGTTTTTGGCGTGCTCCAGAAACCGATTTTCCAAGTTCTTTGTGTATATATTGAAAAAAATCTTAAAGAAAGAAAAAATATTTTTCTATCTTCGCAATCAAAAAATGATCCGCATTTTGATGAAAACAAAGAAGAAATGATGAAGAAGATACACCCAAAGAACTTGGAAAATCGGTTTCTAAAGCTACGCGAAAATCCTCTAACCCCGAGTTTTTGGCGTGCTCCAAAAACCGATTTTCCAAGCTCTTTGGGTATAGGAATTAGATTATTACTTTTTGTACATTGCCTTCTCATCTCTACATCTCTTAGCGCTCATAAAGTAGTCCCCATCGTTGATGTGGAAAAAGCAAGGACCCATCAATGCATTCTGACGCACCCCGAGCTCATGTGGCTTACAAACACAAAGGAGCGTAACACTTCCGAAGAAGCTCTCCCCCCGCAAGATTCTCAACAGATACTTGGTCAAAAATTTGTCGAACTCGATCGCACTCTCACAGCCATTTACTGTCTGCAACTCATTTTAGATGGAAGCGACAAAGCATACCAAGAATTTAGCCAAAAGCAATCAAAAGAGGCGATGCTTTCGCAAAAAAGTTTCCAAGAGCTGCACATGCAGGGAAAAAAGCTTCTGCAATCCAAGTGGAGAGGAATATCTGAATCAGAAATGGCTTTGGCTATGGAAGCAGCTCTTGTTCTTGGAGACCTGGGAAAAACCGAAAAGGCAAGAGAAGTTTTTCAGCGCTTTGGAATCGATCTTCCTGATCACGATGATTTTTATGAGGCCATGATGCAGGTCTTAGCAAAACAACCCGAGCTCTGCCCCTCTTTTTTCCACCTCCCCAAAGAGGCAAAAAGCCTGCTACTCAAGAGCGCCAATTTAGCTCATTATGGACACATCTCACACCTAGAAGGTGGTGCGTCTATGCTCGAGAAGCTGCGTGCAAGCCGCATACCATCTACAGATCCCACACTCCTCGATTTTGATCTTTTTATACATGCATGTGACGTTGCCGGCGCCTTGGGCCATAAACACAACAAATCCTCTCTTGTGTATACAGAAAATGTTCATAAATCTTTAGCAGAGATGAGAAAAGCACTATCCCTTCTTTCCGATCCCAATACATCCTCACAAAAGGCTTATTATACTTACCTAGCAGTCAGAGCCTCTTGGCTCGGACTCAATCCAGAAATTGCGAAAGATCGAACACTTACTCGCATCGGCGCTATGCTGCGACTCTTTACTCCCGAAGAAGGAGCTCTTTTAAAAAAGGCAATGAGTTCGTTTTCCTTAAACGAGCAAGAAAAAATCATCGCTATTCTCGACCCCCAAAAGGAGAATCCAAAACTGCGAACTCCCACCTATATGCCAGCCCTTCTTGTCGCTCTTTTTCAAAATCCCTCTCTTGGCAAAACAAAAGAGGAAAGGTTACACCAAGCAATTTTTTTAGGAATTCCCTTCATTTGCAAAGGCTTGCAGATGCAAAAGGAGTTGATATCCGACCGCCTAGCCGACCCAAATATACCTTTAAATTTTAATTTGATTGCCCATATTGTCCAAAGCGCTCCTCACTTATTGCAGCAAGAGTGCAGAATCGCACAAGATGGCACCGTCCATCTTGCAAAAGAACCATTAAAGTAATTGTGAGGGATAGCCACTCCGAAATGCTCCTTGTGTTAAATTTCTCCCTTTTCTAAGATGGAACCACTTCAAAACCAGAATTCTGGACATTGAAACATCCAAAAAACAAGAATTTTCTACAATTTTTTTTTATAAACAGGAGTAACCCTTAAATGACAAAACAAGCCACACCCGAAGCAAAGGCTAAAAATTTTCTCGATGGAGTCGATTTTCACGAAGACGAGGCAAAACTTTTCCAGTCGCTCATAGATAAAAGTGAGTCTCTTCTCCAAAAATCCGCTAACCCCATGAAACCCGGCCAAATCCTAAAAGGCAAAATCGTCGAAATCACCAAAGACTTTGCCGTAATCGACGTGGGGTTAAAATCTGAAGGTCTGGTTCCTGTCTCTGAATTTGCAAATCCTGAAGACCTTATTTTTGACAAGACTGTCGAAGTTCTTCTCGACAAAGCAGAGGGATCCGACGGACAGGTTGTCCTTTCTCTCGAAAAAGCACGAAGACTGCGTCAATGGGAACACATCCTCAATCACTGCAAAGAAGGTTCTATCGTTCAGGGAAAAATCGTACGCAAAGTCAAGGGCGGCCTTATGGTCGATATTGGCATCGAAGCCTTTTTGCCCGGCTCGCAAATCGACAATAAGCGCATCAAAAGCCTCGATGACTTTCTGGGAAAGAGCTATGACTTTAAAATCCTCAAAATCAACATCGAACGCAAAAACGTTGTGGTTTCTCGCAGAGAGCTTTTGGAAGAAGAAAGGGCTTCTCGAAAATCTGAGCTCCTCGAAACCATCCAGGTAGGCGGTCTTCGCAAAGGCGTCGTAAAAAACATTACAGATTTTGGTGTCTTTTTGGATCTCGATGGAATCGATGGTCTTCTGCACATCACCGACATGACCTGGAGGCGTATTCGCCATCCTTCTGAAATGGTAAAGATTGGCGATGAGCTAGAAGTGGTCATTCTCAGCATCGACAAAGAAAAGGGAAGAGTAGCTCTTGGTCTCAAACAAAAAGAGAAAAATCCATGGGAAGACATCGAAAAGAAATATCTTCCAGGCTCCCGTATCAAAGGAAAAATTGTCAATTTAGTATCTTACGGTGCTTTCATTGAAATTGAACCGGGAATTGAAGGTCTCATTCACGTTTCCGAAATGTCTTGGACCAAAAACATCACCGATCCAAGCGAAGTTGTGAATATTGGAGACGAAGTAGAAGCCATTGTGCTTTCCGTACAAAAAGAAGAAGGAAAAATCTCTTTGGGGATCAAACAGACCGAACACAACCCCTGGGACGATGTAGAAAACAAATATCCCGTCGGATCTACGGTAAAAGCAGAAATTCACAATCTCACCAACTATGGGGCCTTTGTGGAACTGGAGCCCGGAGTTGATGGGCTGATCCACATCTCCGATCTGAGTTGGATCAAAAAAGTTTCACATCCCTCTGAACTTTTGAAAAAGGGAGACTTTGTCGAAGCGGTCATCCTTTCCGTGGACAAAGAAAGCAAGAAAATCACTCTTGGTGTCAAGCAACTTTCCACCAACCCATGGGAACATTTAGAAAAGCAGATCCCCATTGGTTCTCTAGTGAAAGGAAAAGTAACCAAAATTACTGCTTTTGGCATCTTTGTTCAGCTGGACAATGGAATTGAAGCTTTGATTCACGTCACCGAACTTTCCGACCAGCCTTTTGGCAAGGTAGAAGATGTCGTCAACATCGGAGATGAAGTTACGGCGAAAGTAATCAAAGTGGATCCCGAACATAAGAAGATTGCTCTTTCCATTAAGGACTATCTCATTGAACACAACAAGGTCAACCGCGATGATATCATTGTGGGAACCAGCGCCGCTGGAACCAAACCAGCAGAAACCAAAGCAAAAGAATCGAAAAAAAAGAAACGAGATAAAGAAAAAGAGGATGAAAGCGAAGAAGAAAAGGCATGACCTCTTTTTTGGAAAACTTATCAAACCAAAGGTAGATAAATGAATAAGGATTTGATCGCGATTTTCGAATATCTCGAGCGTGAAAAGGGAATCAAACGGGAGATCGTTGTTCATGCGATAGAAGATTCTCTAAAAGCCGCTGCTCGCAAAAGCGGTCACGGAGGCATCGATAATGTGTTCGTACACATCGATTCAAAAACGGGCGACATTGAAGCCTACGTTCGTAAGGTGATCGTTGAGAGCGTCAAAAATCCCGAAGAAGAGATCTCTCTATCGGAAGCAAAAAATTTTGCGCCCGAATGCCATGTGGGACAGCGTCTAGAAATCTCAATTCCACCTCAACAATTTGGTAGAATTGCTGCACAAACAGCAAGGCAGATCATCTCGCAAAAATTACGAGGCGCCGAAAGAGATGTGATCTACGAAGAGTATCGCCACCGCATGAATGAGATCATATCAGGGACGGTAAAACAGTTTGTCCGAGGAAAGAACATCATCGTAGATCTTGGAAAAGTCGAGGCTCTTTTGCCTGAACGCTTATATCCCAAAACAGAAAAATTTCATGTAGGGGAACGCGTGCAGGCTCTTCTTTTTGAAGTTAGAGATGCGGAGAATGGAGGTGCAGAGGTGATTTTGTCTCGTACCCATCCGCAGTTTGTCGTTCAGCTTTTTCGCCAAGAGGTACCCGAACTATACGAAGGCACCATTGTCATTGAAAGAATCGCGAGAGAAGCCGGCTATCGGACAAAAATGGCAGTCCGCTCTTCCGACTCCAAGGTAGATCCCGTAGGAACCTGTGTGGGTGTTCGAGGAACGCGTATCAAAAATATCATTCGAGAACTAAACAATGAAAAAATCGACGTCTTTCCTTTTTCGGAAGATCCCGTGCAACTCCTCGAAAACGCTTTAGAGCCCATTCAAATCCAACGAATCAAATCTGACGAAAACACCTTCCATTTGATCGTCAATGATGAAGACTATCCTATTGTCATTGGGAAAAAGGGCATGAACGCCCGTCTTTTAGGACAGCTCATAGGGAAAGAAATCGATGTGCAAAAGAAGAGTGACTATCAAAAAATTCTTTCTCTTAAGCTTCTTGAGCTCAGTGAAAATGAAGGAGCTGCTGCCGAAGAACCTTTGAAAATTGAAGGCTTTAGCTCTCTGTTATTCGAGGCAATGAAAAGCGCAGGATTCGATACTTTGCGCAGAGTGGCCACGGCAAATCCCCCAGATCTTTTGTCATCTGTTCCCGGAATTAACTATCTGGATCTGGCCGAAAAAATTTTAGAACAATACAAGAAAAAAAAGGGTTAAGCTTTGGCAAAACACATCAAAATTAATATCAAAAACACACAAATTGCTGCTGCTTTGAACTTAAACAAAGTCAAAGAAAAGCTCGCAGCAAAGCAGATCAAAAAAAAACCTCTTCCAAAAGAAAAAGAAGAAGAGGGCAAAGCCGTACTAAAACCTACAGCGCGCCTTCTTCCATCTGTTGAAGAAGAAGCAAAAAAAGAAAAAGAAGCAGAAAAAAAAGCCAAAGCTCTTAAAAAAGCCGAAGAAAAGAAAAAGAAGCCGCAAAAGCAAGTAGAAGAAATTCCCGCTAAGGAAGAAGCAGAGCTCCCACCCAAAGTTTTTCTGCCAGAGACAAAGGAAGAAACCCCTCCCCCACCTGTAGCGATAGTCGAAAAAGAAAAGCCTTTGGTCAAAGAAGAAGTTAAAAAGCCGCAACCTCCACTCAAGGCAGCTCTGCCTGCGGCAAGCGAAATTGCCGTCCTCGTAGCAGAAGAGGAAGACACTACAGCAAAAAAGAAGAGTGGGTTGAAGGAAGTCAAACCTTTCAAAAAACTCGAACCCAAGCGCGCCTTTGATTCGCGCGACCGCTTGGGGCTCCGTTCTTCCGAAGATGAAGAGCGCTGGAGAAAAGCAAGGCATCACAAGATCAAAAAAACCATTCAGGAAATTCCGATCGTTCGACCTACCCAGCTAAAAATCAAGCTTCCCATTTCCTTGAAGGATTTGGCGAGCGAGATGAAGCTTAAATCCTCTGAACTTATCGCCAAGCTTTTTTCGCAGGGAGTGGTGGTCACCCTCAACGACCTTCTCGAAGACGAAACCACCGTCCAATTGTTGGGTCAAGAGTTTGGCTGCGATATTACAATCGATGTCTCGGAAGAAAAACGTCTGCGCATCACCGATAAAAGCATCAAAGAAGAAGTGGAAGAATCTCCTGTAGAGCAGCTGATCCTCCGTGCACCTGTTGTCACTTTTATGGGACATGTCGACCATGGCAAAACATCGCTTATCGATACCATTCGAAAAACCAACGTCGCGGCAACAGAAGCAGGAGCAATCACGCAGCATATTGGCGCCTTTAGCGTAAGTACCGCAATGGGAAACATTACAGTTCTCGACACTCCAGGCCACGAAGCCTTTTCCGCCATGCGTTCGCGTGGAGCACATGTGACCGACATTGTAGTACTTGTGATTGCTGGTGACGAGGGCATGAAAGAGCAAACTATCGAAGCCATCCAACAGGCAAAAGAGGTACGTGTACCTCTTGTAATTGCCATCAACAAGTGCGACAAGCCAACTTTTGACGCTGAAAAAGTCTATCGACAGTTGGCCGATCAGGATCTTCTGCCAGAAGTTTGGGGTGGAACGACGATTACGGTCAACTGTTCCGCGCTTTCTGGAAAAGGGATTCCCGAACTTTTAGAAATGCTAGCTTTGCAGGCAGAAATTTTGGAACTCAAAGCAAACCCATCTACTCGTGCCAGGGGTACGGTTTTAGAGTCTGAAATGCACAAAGGGCTCGGTGCTTTAGCTACTGTCCTGGTACAGAATGGAACTTTGCACGTAAACGATTCTCTCGTTTTTGGCTACGAATGGGGCCGCATCAAAAACCTCTACAACCCATTTGGACAAAGCGTCACCTCTGCTGGCCCTTCCGACGTGGTGAAAATCACTGGACTTTCCAGCCTGGCTCAAGCAGGCAGCGAATTTATCGTCGTCAAGAGCGAAAAAGAGGCACGTCTTCTAGCTACAGAAAGAGAAGAGGGACATAGAAAAAGATTGTTACAACAATCGAAAAAAGGGATGGAAGGATTTGGCAAAGTAGAGAAAAAAATTCTTCCTTTAATCCTTCGCGCCGACGTGCAGGGTTCTTTAGAGGCTTTGCGTGCTTCTCTTCTCAAAATTCACTCCGAGAAGGCAGAGCTCAACATTTTCAATGCTGAGGTGGGAGAAATTTCCGAATCTGACATTACGCTTGCAGCTGCATCGAAAGCCACAATTATTGGTTTCCACACAGCCATTGAAGCGCATGCAGAGGGATTGATCAAGGAGTTAAAGGTAAATGTCAAGCTGCACGATGTGATTTTTCATGCCATTGACGATGTCAAACTGATTATGAAATCTCTTTTGGACAAGATCGTGCAAGAAAACGAAAAAGGAAAGGCTCTTGTCAAAATGATCTTCAAATCTTCCCAGTGGGGAAACATTGCTGGTTGCCAGGTAACGGAAGGAACTATCCAGAGGAACAATTTTGCAAGAATTATGAGAAATGGAGAAGAAATCTGGAAAGGAAAAATTGGCTCTTTAAAACGCGAAAAAGAAGATGTGCGTGAAGTCGGCAAAGATATGGAATGCGGCATACTCTTAGACCATTTTTCCTCTATTCAAAAGGGCGATATTATCGAAGCATTCGAAATCACCTACCTCGAGCAGGATTTGTGATTCTATGAAACCCAACCGCACGGATCGGATCAATTCTCTTCTCAAAGAAGTGCTTTCTGAGGTCATCTTCCAAGAGGTCAAAAATCCACATCTTTCTTCTTTAGTTACCGTGACCCGTGTGGAGATCACACAAGATTTGCGCCAAGCAAAGGTCTACATTAGCGTGATCGGCACAGAAGAGGAAAAAGAAAGCTCGCGAAAAGCACTGCAATCCGCCGCAGGCTTCATTGCCGTTCACGCTTCCAAAAAAGTGGTTATGCGCTTTTTCCCCGAGTTGACCTTTTACATTGATCGTACGGTCGACCATCAGATGAAAATTGACACCATCTTGCGCAAAATTCACGAAGAGGAAAAAAAGCGGCACCATGATGAGGGTGGTAGAAAAAATGACACCTCCCACTCCTGAAACAATACAAGGGATTCTTCCAATCAACAAAGAAGAAAAGGTTCCCTCCTTTCGTCTCGTCACCATCTTGCGCAAGCTTACCAAAGTAAGAAAAATTGGGCATGCAGGAACGTTGGATCCTTTGGCATCGGGCGTGATGATTTTACTCATCGGAAGAAATTTTACAAAAAAAAGCAGTTTTTTCCTCAACCAAGACAAAGAATACCTGGCTAAAATTTGCCTGGGAATGACAACAAGCACCTCTGATTTAGAAGGAAAGGTCCTTACCCAAAGCAACCATGTGCCTTCACCGGATTCTATCGAGCAGGCTCTCACCTTTTTTCAAGGAGAGTGTGCACAAATCCCTCCTATGTTTTCCGCAAAAAAAGTAGGGGGAGAAAAGCTCTATCTTCTCGCGCGCAAGGGGATAGAAATTGAGCGCAAAGCCGCTCTGGTACATCTAAAAACCACCTTGATTGCCTACTCCTATCCCTACGTTGACCTGCATGTCCAATGCAGCGCGGGCACCTACATTAGAAGCCTTGCTTTTGATCTTGGAGAAAAATTAGGATGTGGCGGTTTTCTCTATTCTCTCAAGCGCACGCGGGTCGGACGCTATACAATCGAAGATTGCACAGAACAAAAAGAGCTCTTCGATCCTAATTTCTCCATACAACATCGGATCCAATCAGATGTACACTGTTCATAAAATCACCGACCTTCCCTATTTTGATCTGCCCACAAGCCTCACAATCGGCAATTTTGACGCTTTACATCGAGGGCATCAGCATCTCATCTCCCGTATGAAAAAAAAATCTATGCTCGTAACACTTGTCACCTTCTCTTCTTTTCCAGAAAAACCGCTTTCTTCCATCTTTTCTCAAAAACAAAAGGTGCGCCTTTTGGAAATGCTGGGCATAGATAACCTTCTTCTGCTTCCTTTCGCAGAAATCTCTTCTCTTACTTTTGATGCGTTTCTCGACGAGATAGCCAGCCACTTTTCTTCTCTACACCTCGTTTTGGGCAAAAACTCTTTTTTTGGAAAAAACCGCGAAGGAAATGAGGAAAAAGTTCTTGCTTTCGCAGAGCAAAGAAAGATGCAAGTAGAATATCTGCCCCTCATCACTGAAGAAAAAGAGACCATCTCCAGTACGCGTATACGACTTGCCATTGTCCGTGGGGACTTTGCTCTTTTGCAAAAACTTTTAGATCGGCCTTTTTCCTACTTTTTTGATCTCTCTTCTGCCCACACATTCTTCTCGTCTCCCTACTCCTCTAAACTCTCTTTGGAGTTTTCTTTAAAAAATCAGACCCCCCTTCCCTCGGGCTCTTACGAAGTTTTTGTAGAGTCGGGAGAAAATCATGTTTCAACAATTGCCTCCCTTACCGAAGATCGATTACAGATGGTACTTGCCCCCGACTTTATCTCCAAAGGAGCCACACTGCAAGTCATCTTCTGTTCCAAAAAGCGAAAAGAATCTCTTTTTCTTCAGAATACAAAGGATCTTTATGTCTAAAACCAACCTATCCTGTGGCATTGTGGGACTCCCCAATGTGGGAAAATCCACTCTCTTCAACGCGCTCACCCGCAAAAGCGTTCCCGCTGAAAACTATCCTTTTTGCACCATCGATCCCAACATTGGCGTTGTGGAAGTGTATGATCCAAGATTGGAAAAGCTAACGCAACTTTCTCACAGCGAAAAGACCGTTTACGCAAACGTCGCTTTTGTTGACATTGCAGGACTCGTCAAGGGAGCCTCCAAGGGAGAGGGGCTGGGCAATCAATTTCTCTCCCACATTCGAGAGACGGACGCCATTATTCAGGTAGTGCGCTGTTTTGAAGATGAAAATATCGTCCATGTTTCTGGAAAGGTCAATCCAATCGACGATATACTCACCATCCAGCTCGAGCTCATTTTGTCCGATCTCCAAATGGCAGAAAACGTCTATCAAAAAATGTTAAAGCAGGCCAAGGGGAAAAAAGAGCTGCAACCGACGCTCTATGCACTGAAAAAAGCCATCGATCATCTCAACCTAGAAAAGCCCCTTCGAAAACTCTCTCTTACCGAAGAGGAAAAACTCTCTCTTTCCCCCTATCCTTTTTTGACGGGGAAAAAGGTGCTCTATGTGGCCAATGTCAAAGAAAACGATCTTCTTTCGAAAAATCCCTACGTTTTGGCAATGGAAGAGTTTGCCAAACAAGAAGGAAGCGAAGTGATCATGCTTTGTGCCAAAATTGAAGAAGAGATTGCGCAGCTTCCCAAAGAAGAGGGCAAGGAGTTTCTCAAAAGTCTTTCTTTGGAAGAATCGGGCTTGGACCGGCTAATCCATTCCGCCTTTCGCCTCTTAGGTCTTATTACCTACATTACAACCGGTGAAAAAGAGACAAAGGCCTGGACGATCGTGCAAGGAACTACCGCAGCGGCCGCCGCCGGTAAAATCCACAGCGATCTTGAAAAAGGTTTTATTCGAGCTGAAGTAATTACTTACGAAGATATGATCTTCTACCAAGGCCGTGTAGCTGCTCGGGAGGCAGGCAGAGCCCGCTCAGAGGGAAGAAACTACATTGTGCAAGATGGCGATACCATTCTCTTCTATCACAACCAATAGAGCAGAACAATAACGCCACCAAAATAAAGCTTTTGCATCTTTAAATATGTTTAACTACAACGTCAGCACCACCATTCATGCTTCGTTCAATTTTTTTCCCAAGCCCTTGAACCAAGGCTTGAAATAAGGTTTGCGCGACAAAGGTAACCATAGTAGGAATAACTGCTTTTGCATGCTTTCCTACATTTTCAAAATATGCACCAACACCGACAGTTCCTTCATCAAAAAATGCTGTAACAGAAGCAATCGACAAAGCTGCAGCAAGTGTAGCAAGGGTTGCCAAGGCAACTATTGCCACAGTTGATACCGCTTGTGATGCCAAAACTACTGCAGCAATCGTTGCAGCGCCACAAGCTGTTACAGTAATAGCAGCTGCTGTATTCACAGCCATAAAGACTCCTTCTTGCTGAAAAATTTTAAAAACAATTGTACGCTTTTCCAACTAAAATGTAACGAGAAAAAAGCCGTCAACAGAAAACCGCTGACAGTATTAAAAACTTCTATTTCTCAGTAATTTTCAAACAAACTTTTGAACTTAACAAACTTGCGTCGATAGAGGAATAACCAAGTGTTCTTCCTTCATAGACTTCCACATTCCTAAGGAGATTTCCATGTCTTACGAGCTCCCAAGGCTTAGAAACGTTCCTTTGTAACTTTATGCTCAAAGAATTCAATAATTCTTTAAGCATTTCTTTATCCATTTCGTATATGCTCTTTCCCTTGTATTTCTGAAAGATTATCCTTTCAGTTGCATCAGCTGGCTGCACCCACATTTTTTGCAAACTTTTTCTTTTCCCATAATTGCTGATCACCATAAGGCCTAGCAGGGAAATCGCTGCAATTGCCCCCACAGAGATTCCACCAAAAACCATAGCAGACCCTATTACTACTACATCAACAGTGATGGCCCTATAAGTAGCGGGTTGTTGCAATACAAAGAAAACTGCTTCTTTTACTGAGAGATCGACAGATCTTCGATCCCAGCACCACAAGGGATCAATTGCGCAGTTAACCCAAGAAAAAACTTTATAAGTTGTATTCATTTTTCAACCAAAATTTTAAAAAATACATGGGATTTCTCATTAATTTTCAACACGATGGGCAATATTTTCAAGCAAAAAGGAGGTAGTGTTTTTTTTTTTGAAGTTTAAGCCGATCCATTCTACCATGTAGATAGGCAATCGACAGAAAAAGCAGATGGCAGAAAAAACCGAAAAAGCGACTCCAAAAAAACTTCGAGATGCGAGAAAAAAGGGACAAGTAGCAAAAGTACAAGACCTTCCCTCTGCTTTTACCTTTGTGGTATCGATCATTGGTACTCTCATAGCTGCAAGCTATCTCTATCAAAATTTGATCAACTACACTCTCTATATCTTTCGTTCCATTCGAGGAAATCTCGACCTTACCACCCAAGCAGGTGGCTATCTCGTAGAAGCCTTGCAGGTCATCATGGTGGCAAGCTTTCCCATTGTCATCGTCGTATCTTTTGTAGGAATACTGGTCAATTTTCTTATCATCGGGCCTGTATTTTCATTTGAAGCCATGAAATTTCAATGGAAAAAACTCAACCCCGTAGAGGGAATCAAACAAAAGTTTAAGCTCAAAGTGCTAATCGAACTGATAAAATCCATTCTGAAAATCATTGGCGCTGCCATTATTATTTTCTATGTGATCTGGAATACGCTCCCTGATGTGGTGGGCTCTGTACGAATGCCCGTCTATGCAAGTGCTCTTCTCTTGGAGCTTTTTTTGCGCAAAGTGACCATCCAAGTGGGTGTTTTTTTTCTTGCCATCGCAATCTTTGACCTGGCGTTTCAAAAGCGTACCTTTGCCAAAGAGATGATGATGGAAAAATTCGAAGTGCGGCAAGAGTATAAAGACACTGAGGGAGACCCCCACATCAAAGGCAAACGAAAAGAGATGTTCCGCGAGATTGCCTATGCCGAAGGCCCCAAAGCCGCAAAAAGAGCCAAACTCATTGTTACAAATCCTACCCATATCGCAGTGGCTCTGGATTACAACGAAGAAACAAAGGAAGTTCCCGTTATTTTGACCATGGGACAAAGAAGTGTTGCCGAAAAAATTATCGAAATCGCTATAAGTGAACACATACCGATTATGAGAAATGTTGAGCTCGCTCATGAACTTTTTAATAAGGGGAAAATTGGAGATTACATTCCCGAAGAAACCTATAAAGCTGTAGCAGAAATCTTAAAATGGATTGCAGCCCTGGAAGAAAAACCCACCTTTGCTGAGGAACTGTTTCACTAATGAACAAATTTTTAAATACACTGCTTCGATTTTTAGGAGGAGAAAAGGCACTTGCTTCGGTTTCTAAAGCAAGCGATCTGGTCTTAGCCTTTTTCATCATCTGCATCATCATGATGCTGATCTTCCCCGTCTCTCCCAATGTCATTGACATTCTGATTTCTGTAAATCTTGCTGTTTCCATATCAATACTCTTCGTTGCCCTTTACATCCAAAAGGCAGTACACCTATCGATCTTTCCCTCGCTGCTTTTGATCACAACTCTCTACCGCCTGGGAGTAAACATCTCTTCGACTCGACAGATCCTGCTCCATGCGAATGCGGGAAAAATCATCTTTACTTTTGGAAACTTTGTCGTCGAAGGAAATTTTGTCGTCGGCGGTGTTGTCTTCTTGATCATCACCATCGTGCAGTTCATCGTCGTCACTAAGGGAGCTGAAAGGGTAGCCGAAGTAGCCGCTCGCTTTAACTTGGACGCCATGCCGGGAAAACAGATGAGCATCGATGCAGACCTTCGTTCGGGCATTATCGACATGGCCCAGGCACGGGAGCTGCGTCTTTCTTTGAATAAGGAGAGCCAACTGTATGGAGCGATGGATGGCGCCATGAAGTTTGTGAAGGGAGATGCCATCGCAGGCATTGTTATCACAGTCATTAACGTCATTGGTGGCCTGATCATTGGAATGACCATGCATCATATGGGAGCGATCCAAGCAGCACAAACCTATGCTCTTTTATCCATTGGTGATGGCCTGGTCTCACAAATTCCAGCTCTTATGATTGCTATTTCTGCAGGTATTGTGACCACAAGAGTTTCGAGCGAAAAGAAAGATTCTCATCTTGGAAAAGATATTGTCGAGCAGATCCTGGCACAACCAAGAGCGCTGCTCATTGCCAGCGGTATTCTCTTTCTGATGGGTGTCGGAGTTCCTGGATTTCCAGCAACACCTTTTATCGTTCTATCTCTTGGAGTGGGCGCCGTGGGTTTTGTGATCTATATGACCGCAAAGAAAAAAGCAGCAAAAGCCATGGCGGGCGAGACCGAAGAAATCGGCATCGAAGGACATTCCATGGTCGGAGGTGGCGTTACAGAATATACTTTAACGCTTCCGGTGGTTTTGGAAGCAGGCACAACTCTTTCCTCTCTGATCAAAAAAGAAAAAGGGGGAGCTACGTTTATTGATGTGATGGTACCCAAGATGCGTCATGCCCTTTATTATGATTTGGGCGTCCGTTTTCCAGGGGTACATGTCCGCATGGACTCTTTTACCTTGGAAGAAGATGAATATGCCATTCACCTCAACGAAGTTCCCATCATCCGTGGAAAAATTCTACTCAACCACCTGCTCACCAACGAATCGGAAGAAGCCATTAGGCGTTATAACATTCCGTTTACGGCCACCAAAAGCTCCTCGGGAATGCCTACTCTATGGGTCGATGATAAATATAGAGAAATTTTGCGCAAAGCTGCGATCAAATTCTGGTCTCCTCTTGAAGTCATGATCTTGCATCTTTCCAAGTTCTATCGACAGTTTGGCAGCGAGTTTTTAGGGGTGCAGGAAATTCGAGCCATTTTGGAATTTTTGGAAAAATCCTTTCCCGATCTTGTCAAAGAGGTTTCCAGATTGGTTCCCTTGCAAAAATTAACTGAAATTTTTAAACGACTGGTGCAAGAGCAGATTTCCATCAAAGACCTTAGGACCATCCTAGAAGCTCTTGGAGAATGGGCACAAACGGAAAAAGATACGGTTATCCTAACCGAATATGTACGCTCTTCGTTAAAGCGCTACATCAGCTACAAATATTCACAAGGCCAGTCGATTCTCTCCGTCTACCTTCTCGATCCTGAGATTGAAGATATGATTCGCGGCGCGATCAAACAGACCTCGGGAGGTTCCTACTTAGCTCTCGATCCCGATTCGGTGCAAATGATCTTGCATGCAATGAGAAAGACCATTGTTCCCACCCCTCCCGGGGGACAGCCTCCGGTGCTGCTGACTGCAATCGACGTCAGACGTTTTGCACGTAAACTCATCGAAAGTGACTATCCCGACCTTCCCGTCATTTCATACCAGGAAGTCGTTCCCGAAATTCGCATCCAGCCACTCGGAAGAATCCAACTCTCGTAAAGCCTATGACAGAAAATCGCATTTTTTCTCTTAGCTCCTCTTCAGAAATACGGCCTGTAGAAAAGCAGAGAATCCAGGCGCTCGAATCCGAAATACTGTCAGAGGAAATAGAACAGGTCAGCACCGAGAGAAATTTTGAAGAATGGTGCGAAGAGGGTTTTAATCCCGTTGCCATGATCCGCAGGTTTCAAACACTCGATGAGGTACAAAAAACAAAACGCAAAGAAAGGCCCGAAAGCTCGCGTGCCATGGAAGAAGAGGAAGAAGAATCTATTCCCGTCTCAGAAATTCAAAAAGTGGAAGAAGCCGCGACAAAATTTCAACAAAACAACTCCGAACTGCGCAAACAAACCCTCATTTTGCTGCGCAGTTCCGTATCACTGGATGATTCAGTCGAAGAAATTCTACGCAAGGTGTTGCGCTTTTATCCCGATTTTTCTCTCGCCGATGAGGCTCTGGACTATCTGATAGAGACCAGCTCCGGCGCTCTTTTGGAAAAAATTGAAAAAGCAAAAGAAAACTTTAATGCTGCCTATTCAAGAGAGATCATTGCCGGAAAAAATATCCTCAAGCAAGCGCAAAACTTTTCCAAACAGGGGCTGGGGTCTCCTACAGCTCTTCGCGAAACCTATCGAGAAATTACGGGAAATCCAAGAACTCCGCAGGTTTTATTCAACGAGCTTACCTCGAAATATGATTTCGAAAAGATGCGCACCCTCATCCGCTTTCTCTTGCATTCGCTCGGAGCCGACTTAAAATCCAAGGGCTCCTCTATTGAAAAGGGCGAGCTCATGCGCCTTTTGGACGACACGCGCGTTTTACAAGCGATCTTAGGTCTTTTTCGCTTCTTCCAATCAAGGATAAAGCTCCTTCTTTCTCTTTTTGAAAAAAACAACCTCTTTTTTCCCGCAAAGCTTACTTTTGAGATGCTCGCCAAACAGTTCATGGGACTATTAGACGAGCGCTATATTACAGCCGACAAGATTTTACAGCTATCCCGTACATTGGGCGTTGCCGAAGAGATCATTGCCCAAATCCTCGTCTTTTCCCAAATGCGCGACGCCATTCGGCAAATTGCTCCTCGCCTCTTCAAAAATCAGCAGCAAAAAGATGATCTTTTCAATGCTTTTTTAGAAGCATTAGAAGAGCTGGAAGAGGAGTTAGAAGAAGAGGAAGAAAAAGCAGAAAAAAGAGAAAAGAAAAAGAAAAAACCAAAGGGTTAGAATGCAAACCACTTTTCACAACCTTCTTCAGGAAATGGGAGAGCTGCTCGACCTCAACCTGGTCCCCGACACAAGAAGTGCTTGCACCCTTCTCTATCAAAACCAGCTCTACCTCCAAATGGAAACCGATGCTTATGAAAAATATCTTCTTGCCGCTTGTCGCATTTGCGAACTGCCGGCCGGAAAATTTCGAGAAGACATTCTACTCAAAGCTCTGCAATTTAATAATCTCTACCCTCTTATCGCCACATTAAGCTACAGCAGCAGATACAATGCGCTTACCCTTTCTAGCTCTCTTCTTCTAGAAAACCTAACGGGCAAAGAGCTCTACCGCAGATATGTTGAATGGATGCGAATAGCTTCAAGTTGGAAAAAGGCGATCGAATCGGGAAGAAGCGCTCCAGAGCCCTTGCAACAAATCAACTTTTAGCCATTTCTCATGGAACTAAACTCCCTACAGGAATTTCTCAAAAGCTGCAAGAGCTATCCCCTTTGGGAAAAAGTGGGAATTTATCCCCATCATGGCATACAACTTCCCCTTTCTGCCCTGCACTCTCAAAACAGCGCTGGCATCGGCGAATTTTTTGATCTTCTTCCCCTGATCGACTGGCTGCAAGAGATCGGCATGGATGTACTGCAGCTTCTTCCCATCAACGATACCATGGGCGAGCCCAGTCCCTATTTTGCCATCTCTTCCTGCGCGCTGAACCCCATCTTTCTTTCCCTCTCTTCGCTCCCTTTGAGTGAAGAAAAAACATTGCAACAAGATCTTCTTGACTTGCAACGCCTCAGCTCCTTGGAACATATTCCTTATCCCATCATTTATCGAAAAAAACTAGAGTGGCTACGCCAATATTTCCACATCCAAAAAAAGAACCTTCTTTTCGATCCAGCGTTGCAAAGCTTTGTAGACTCCCATCCCTTTCTTCCTCTCTACGCGCTTTTTCTTATTCTGGGAGAAAAAGAAAAAACGCTCAATTGGAGCAAGTGGGATCCTTCTTTGCACAGGCTTTCTCAAGAAAAAATCCGCTCTCTTTTGGAAGAGAATCGAGAAGAGCTTTTCTTCTTTTATTTTCTGCAATATCTTGCCTTTGCCCAAATGCAGAAGGTCAAAGAGCATGCTGCGAAAAAAAAGATCCTTCTCTTGGGAGATCTGCCCATCATGATGAGCCCCCATAGCGCCGATGTCTTTTGGCACCAATCGCTCTTCAATCTGGAATATAGTGCAGGAGCGCCTCCCGATGATTTTAATCAAGAAGGGCAAAAATGGAACTTTCCCCTCTTCGATTGGGAAGGGATGAAACAAGACCATTTTTCCTGGTGGAAAGAGCGTCTTTCGATCGCCGCTTTATTTTACGACCTTTACCGCATCGACCATATTGTAGGTTTTTTTCGCACATGGGCAGTTCCTAAATTGGAAAAAGCAAGCCACGGTTTTTTTCTGCCGCAAGATCGCACTTTGTGGAAACAAGAGGGAGAAGAACATCTATCCAAAATCATCGAGCTTTCCTCCATTCTCCCCATGGGAGAAGATTTGGGACAGATTCCACAAGAGACCTTCGATGTCATGAAAAAGCTCGGGATCTGCGGTATGAGGGTGATGCGCTGGCAGCACGACAAAAAGCTCGATGCCTACAATCCTTTGAGCATCACAACTCTATCGACCCACGATACAGAAACTCTGCAAGAGTGGTGGCACAACCATCCAACTGAATCTCGCCTCCTTGCGCGTCAAAAAAACTGGAGTTACTCCTCCCAATTGACCTCGGACCAAAGAAAAGCCCTACTGTTTGACTCCCACCACACCTCGAGTCTTTTTCACATCAATCTTCTCCAGGAATACCTCTCTCTTTTTCCCAATCTCACCTGGCCCTTTTTCGAAATGGAAAGAATCAACATTCCCGGGACCATTCTTCCCTCGAACTGGTGCTACCGTTTTCGCCCCTCTCTCGAAGAAATCATCCACCACGAAGGATGTAAAAAAGCAATTCAAGAAATCATTTACTAATCAAGTCGTTGGAGCTTCTGGTAGCGGCTTGTAAAAGAGCATTAATACGTAACGTGTTTTTGCCGCCATGCTCAAACCCATTTCTTTCAATTCTTCTTCTCCACAAATAAGATAAGAGCTATAGCGATCTTTCCAACAAGTATCTAGTTTTTCTTTCATATCTTTGTCTAATTCAGCTGCAAGTTCTTGTTGCTGTCGAATGAGCTCTTTTATTGGTTCTCCTCTTCGTGATGCTCCCCTTCTGAATGGCACAAGCTCCCAAGAAAAAAGTGTTCGAAAATGGTCAAGTCTTTGAAAGCAAGTAAAGCAAATAGGTTTTCGAGAAAATTTTTCTTTCTTCTCATCTTCCTCAAAAGCAATTTGCTCCTCTTCTTTTATAAAGGAAATCATATCGCCAAGTTGTAGAGGATGCCCATCCACTTTAAGATTTTTTTGTTTCACTATTCGTAGATAATGCAAAGATAATCCTCCCCATCCAGCTACTTTGTATCTATCGACAAGGGCATCATCAAGATCTTTAAGAGGTGGTGGGGTAAAATACCATTTTTTAGTTGTTCTATCAAAAGAATATCGTTCTCTTTGATCAAATTCATCCAGATCACGAGGAGACTTTAGTAGAGCAGTTTGTCTTATTGAAACAAGTTTTTTAGAACCAACATCATCTTTATGAAAATAGTTAGATGTCCATTTAGATGCAAAGCTAACAGCAGCTACTCCCCCTACAATCATCATACCTGCTTTCAAACCACATAGTGGAGTTGCAAATGGTGGGAGAATAGTAACAATCGATACAAAATCCCAAAAGCCAAGAAAATATTTGTAATAAAATAATGGATGCCCACTATATACCAGGCCCAAATAACCCACGCGTTTGAAAAAATCAAATAGAAGAGCATTCGTCACCCCTGCTCTTAGAGACCAGCTAGTATGAACAACTGATTTGATTAAGCTCTGCCAGCGATTTCTTTTTTCCGGCGAGGGTTGTACGGGAGAAAGAAGCGCGCTATGTGTCA
>JAJZPH010000047.1 GCA_021811265.1 bacterium | reverse complement strand
TCTGCAGCATGTTCCTCTTCTCTCTTTAGAGAAATAATCTTATACCATCCTTTCTTGCCCTATATGCCGAGAAGCGCCTATCTTTTCACGAAATTTTCATTAACCGGCTAATATGGATGAACTCAAATTCAATGGACCTCTTAAACAACATGCGGCTCTCCCAGAGAGTTGGTCTTTCTTGTTTTGTAGACGCTTAAGCAGATGCAAGAAGGATCACTTTTTCACAACCCAGACAAATGCCTCTTTTGTTTTTTATTTGGTTTTTCTCCAGAATCGCGTATTATCCATAACATTTTGATCAACACTTCAGAGAGAGTTTTTTATGAAGATTCAATATCAAGGCAGAGATCTCATCGTTCCTGAAAACAGCTCAGCTCTCGACCTTGCTAAAACTTTAAAACTGACCGATCCCAAGCAGGCACTGGCGGCAAAGATTGGAGATGAGGTCGTTGATTTGAGTCATCCTCTTTCGGAAGGAGATAGCGTTTCCTTTCTCTCTTTTGACGATCCCAAGGGCCAAGAAATTTTTTGGCATACCTCTTCCCATGTTTTGGCTCTGGCCATTTTACGACTCTATCCAAAAGCAGTTCCCACGATCGGTCCTGCTATCGACAAGGGATTTTACTATGATTTTGCAAACCTAAAAATTTCAGAAGAGGATTTTGGCGCTATCGAAGATGAAGTCAAAAAAATCATCAAAGAAGGCGCTCTCGTACACAAAAAGGTTTTTAAGGACAAGAAAGAAGCTCTGAAAGCTTTTGCCCATAACCCTTATAAGAAAGAGCTCATTCAAGAGCTGCCCGATGGCACTTTGACCGGGTATCAAATCGAGGAATTTCTCGATCTGTGCCGCGGGCCTCATCTTGCCAATGTAGGAAAAATCAAAGCCTTTAAAATTCTGAAAACCTCCGGCGCTTATTGGAGGGGAGACGCAGAAAAAGAGATGCTCACGCGCATTTACGCGATCTCGTATCCGGAAAGAGATCTTCTCCTTCAATACCTTGCGCTTATTGAAGAGGCAAAAAAAAGAGATCATAAGCTGTTGGGGCAACAACTAGCGCTTTTTGGACTAAAAGAAGAAGCCCCTGGAATGCCCTTCATTTATCCGAAAGGATTGATTATTTGGGATAATTTGCTCCAGTTCTTGAGAAAAGGCCTTAAAAAAGCGGGATATATTGAAATTAAAACTCCCATTCTTTTAACGAAGGAGCTCTGGGAGCGTTCGGGCCACTGGTTTTACTATAAAGAAAACATGTATACAACCGTAGTCGAAGATCGCGAATTTGCCATTAAGCCCATGAACTGCCCTGGATGCATGCTCTATTATAAAACACACACGCACAGCTATCGCGAGCTTCCTTTGCGCGTTGCTGAATTTGGTAATGTACATCGATATGAAGCTTCCGGAGCGCTCAATGGCCTTTTTCGCGTGCGCAGCTTCCACCAAGACGATGCGCATATTTTTACCGAAAAACATAAGATCAAAGAAGAAATTCTTAACATCCTCTTTTTTGCACAAAACCTTTACAACACTTTTGGGCTCTCTTTCCGCATGGAGCTTTCGACCCGGCCTGAAAAAGCCAAAACCATTGGCTCGGACCAGGATTGGGAACATG
This sequence comes from bacterium, assembly GCA_021811265.1. Classification (GTDB taxonomy): domain Bacteria; phylum Chlamydiota; class Chlamydiia; order Chlamydiales; family SM23-39; genus JAJZPH01. The sequence goes on along the minus strand of JAJZPH010000047.1, from coordinate 5,085 downwards.
CAACTAGCGCACTAAAGGCTGCTCTCGATGAAATGGGACATGCATACCAAATCAATGAGGGAGGAGGCGCTTTTTATGGACCCAAGATCGACATCCATATTCGAGATGCTTTGGAAAGAAGCTGGCAGTGCGGTACGGTGCAGGTCGACTTTTCTCTTCCTGAAAAGTTTGATCTGGAATATATCGCATCCAATGGCTCCCGCCAACGGCCTGCGATGATCCATCGCGCTCTTTTTGGCTCCATCGAGCGTTTTTTTGGAGTTCTCATCGAACACTTTGGCGGAAAGTTTCCTCTATGGCTTTCTCCTCTGGGAGTGCGGATGATTCCCGTGGCCGACCGCCATGCAGAATATGCGCGCTTGCTTGCAAATAAGATCGAAGAAGAGGTGGGCGTTGCTTGCGATGTGGATGATTCAAATGAATCTGTAGCAAAAAAAATTCGTAATGCACAATTATTAAAAATCAATTATATGATTACTGTGGGAGATCAAGAAGTGAAGAATCAGACCATCTCTTTAAGAACAAGAGATAATGTGATTCACAGCAATTTAGCGCTGAGTCATTTTCTTGAAAAAATCAAGACTGAAAAGGATGAGAGAAGCCTCATATCCGTTTTTGCTCTTGCTTGAAGGAACGTCAGAAAACCTTTGTTGTAAAGCTGCTTTACCCCAAGCAAAGCTTTACAAAAGTTTTCTCGCCCGTACTCCTAGTCACAACTTGTGGGGGAATGTAAGCAGGAGAAATCCATGGGAAAATTTCAGTCTCTATTAAATTTACGATTGCTTCAGAAAGACTCTGCAAAAGAAAAAGAGGTTTTACCCCCTCAAAACGAGCTCGAAGTTAAGTCTTCTGGTTTTCCAGGATTTCATAGGGTTTCTTTAAACCAGCATGAAAAAGAGTCTTTGCAAGACCTTCTGCAGCAATTCAAAAAAGAGGAATATGAAGGGACCGAACAAGATCTCCAGTCGCTTTCTGCCATTACCTCAGAAGTAAAAGCTATCACCAATCAAGCCGTGATGCTTCACGGAGAGAGAATCAAAAAAGCGCAAAACATTTTAAAAAATTACAAAGATGGTGCTTTTTCTGCCTGGCTTATTGTCACCTATGGCAATAGACAAACTCCCTACAATTTTCTTCAATATTATGAATTCTACACCTCCATGCCCAAAACCCTTCAGCCAGTGATCGACCAGATGCCAAAACAGGCTATCTATACTTTGGCAAGTCGTTCCGGCCCCTCGGAACAAAAAGAGCAGATTATCAAAAACTATCAAGAGGGACAAACAAAACAGGAACTTTTAAATCTCATTCGAAAATCTTTCCCTCTAGACCAAGACGACAAAAGGCTGCCCAACATTGCAGGACAGACAATCTCTTCTTTGAAACGATTGCTCGATCTTTTTTCTCACCCTCTTTTCCTGCCAAAAGAAACCCAAGCAAAAGAGATCAAAGCGCTTTTAAAAAAGCTCTCAGGACTTTTGCCCAAAGAATGAACTACTTCGTAAATATCCTAGAATACTAACAAGAAATTTCTTCTATTAATGATTGGCTTTTTTTGGCAAAAAAGAGAAATTTGGGCAGAAGGATTTCCAGCTGGCAAGGCAAGAATAAAGGAACTTTTTGCATTAAAAAAACCTGCATTTCCTTCTCCACGATCACTAGATAGGGAGAAAGAGTACTCTTTTTTTGCGTCTGCTCAGTAAGTGCGCGAATCGATGGAAGCAAAAAATCCTTTTGAAACAAAAGCGTGGAAATGGAAAGACACACATTCGAAAATTTTTTTTTCAAATCGATCACAAAGCCTCCAAGAGAGAGCTGAGAGCTTTCCTTGTGCTGTAATGAAAAAAAGAGATCCTGACAAAAATTATTTGCGAACAAAGTTTTCTCCTGCCAATCAATCTATTATAATAAAGCACAAGATTCTTTGCATTTAAAATGAAAGCTAATGAAACTATTTTTCCAGATCTTTTTTGCTAATTAAATTATGATAGACTTCCGTTAATCTTTTCTGCATTTGCATCAGCGAGTCAAAAGACAAAGAAGCATTATCCATCTCTCCTTGTACCTCTTCAGATAGAAGTTCTTCTCGATGAAAAGAAGGAAAATTTTCTGAAAGATGTTCTTCCAATATTTCTTCTAATGATTTTTGATCTTCATCTGAAAAAGACATAAAAAATCCTCTAATAAAATTTCTACATTAGCTATTAAAAATTTTTTCTGCAATAGATTATGCCCTATCAGAGAAAACTACAATTTAATGCGAAAATAATAAAGAGAAGCAATAAAGCTCGCAAGCGATGCGAGAAGGAAAGGAGCTCGAAAGAAAAACTTATCTCCAAAACCTCCGATCAAAGGAGCCATCGCCATAGCAAGAGATTGCATCGACTGGCTCATTCCCAAAATTTTTCCTTGAATTTCTTTAGATGCAAGGTTGGAAATCACCGATGTACAAGAAGGCCAGCCGATTCCAGAAATGATAATGCAAAGGCCTACAATGGACACCACACCAACAAGTCCCTGCTGAAACGAGAGCAGAAGACTAAAGGTGGTAAAGGAGATGAGGACAATTTCCAAAACTTTCAAGGAAGAGAACCTTTTCAGGGCGAGTTTACTGCCAAGACTCGAACCCAACACCCAGCAGACCCCCATAAATGCAGAGACATTGCCAATATTAGAAGGAGAAAAATGAAAGAGGTTCACCAAACGCACCGGAGTAAACTGAAAGAGCATGTTCCATGAGAACAGGAAGAGAAAATAGATCAGATAAAAAACTTTCAATTTAGGAGTTTTCAGAGCCTCTTGGATGTTATGCACTCCTTCTAACAAATCGAACTTGATGTTTTTAGGAACAAAAAGGGTCTCAGAAAAGCCAAAACTTAAGATGATTAAATTGATGAAACTCAATCCCGCGGCTACCCATAAGGGAAAGGCGAAATTAAACGTAGAGCTCAAAGTTGCATCTGAAAGTTTTCCTCCCAAAAAAGCGCCCGCAATGAACGAGATGCCCACAACGGCCGAAAGATAGCCAAAATATTTTTCCTTCATTTTTTCGTCTCTGCTCAAGTCAGAAAGAGAGGCTAAACAAATGGAAAGGTTTCCAGAAAAAAATCCGCAGCAGATACGCGAAAGAAAAAGTAAAAAGAGGTCTCCTTTAGAAAGAGCAAAAGCTCCAAGAATATATCCTACAAAGGTCAGGATCAACGAAAGAAGAAAAGCTTTTTTTCTTCCGGAAACGTCGGCCAGTTCTCCCAAGATAGGCGCCCCGAAAAATTGAGCCAGGGGATAGAGGGCCAAAAATATTCCCAAGAGAGTCGTTCGACCAGCAATTGTCCATTCAGAAGAAAAAATTTGATCTTTGGTTCCCAAAAAGAAGGGAGCAAAAATAGGAAAAACAATCGCCCATCCCAAATTATCGACAAAAAAAGTGAAAAATATGGAAAAAAGCGTCACTCTTCTTTTTTTGACACTGTCCACAACCCCTCCTTGGGAAACGCTATACTACTCCTTTTTCATTAATTTGCCAATCGATGGGTCTTTTTCCAACATTTTTTAAAAATTCATTTGTTTTAGAAAAATGTTTGCAACCAAAAAAACCACTAACTGAATAAAAAGAAGGATGCGCAGCGCATAAGACAAGGTGGGGGTGATCTATTTTTTGAAAAACATGTGCACACTTTTCTTGAGCTGATTTTCCCCAAAGCAAAAAAACAATAGGATCCTGTTTCAAAACAAGCTTTTCAATCACCTTGTCAGTAAAGATTTCCCATCCTTTTCCATAATGGGACTTGGGCTCACCTTTTCTCACAGTCAATGTTGCATTTAGCAATAAAACACCCTGCTTAGCCCAAGAGATCAAATTTCCATGTGTTGGAATTTTTATTCCCACATCTTCGGCAAGCTCTTTGTAAATATTTTGCAATGAAGGGGGAGGCGCTATCTCTTCTGGAACACTAAAAGAAAGTCCATGCGCTTGTCCAGCTCCATGATAGGGATCTTGTCCCACGATGACAACTTTCACCTCTCGAAAGGGTGTTTGACAAAGAGCGTTGAAGATAAGATGCGCAGGTGGATAGATGGTTTTTCCCTCAGCAACCTCCTGTGCAAGAAAATCTTGCAACTCTACCATGTAGGGTTTTGCAAATTCCTCAAAAAGAGCTTCTTTCCACTCCTTTTCCATATAAAAAGTTTCTGCAGCCATCATTCCTCTTTTTTAATTTTTTATATTTTCTCAGCGAATGGCATTTTTTTCTTTCAAAATTTTACAAAGGCTTTGAATCGTTGTTAGGGGGCCGGGCTTTATCTGTTCAATTTTGCGCAGAATTTTCATCCTCAAGCTAGTTTATGCTAGATTTCACTTTTTCAATTTGATATTGTACGAAGCGGTTGCGATGAAAATAAACACACGGCCGTAGGTCAAGAGGGCAATTTTTTCTCTTGCCATTTTTGAATAGCGGTACAATTGTATTTTTTGAGGAGTAATCATGAGCTCTGAAGTTCAAAGGACGAAAGGAAGTTTTGGATTCATTAACGGACTTACTACAACAACTTCTTTCTTATTTCCTACCATTGCTCTTGGAATTGTATTGAAGATAAATGCAGAAATACCCCTTTTTCTATTCATTGCCTTTGCCGTTGTGACAAGGTTTCTGGGAGACTGGTTATTTTGGGCCAAAATGTTTCCTCAAGAAATTGGCTGTGAAGAACAAATTTTTCAGAGAAAAAGCAGCTTTCTTTCCAATTCCGAAACAATTAAACCCATGTTCGACATGTTGATGGATGTAATTGCTGATATTGCCATAATTTATTTGGCAATAAAGGCTTCTGCTTCTCCTGCTTGGATCTTTTTTGTTTTTCTCGGAAGTCAAGCCGTATCATCCATAGTCCAGGGCATTGTTGTAGACAGATGGGAGACAAAGGCCTATCGTAGGGTTTCCATGGTTATCATTGTTTTAGCAGTGATCTCTTCTTTAGAAGTCTGTAACATTTCATCTCCTGACTTTTACAGGCGTTTGTTTGGACTGAATAATTTTTCCACTCCCATACAGATGCTAATCATTTTATGTGTCAAAAACCTTTTGTCTGGCA
>JAJZPH010000046.1 GCA_021811265.1 bacterium | reverse complement strand
TCCTTTTCGGAGCCATTTATTTATGGGGGCGGTTGGACTCGAACCAACGGAGGTCATAGACCGAGGGATTTACAGTCAGTCGAAATCCAATCTTTACCAACTCTCATCAACGCCTATCAATCTAAAAACAAGCTCTTTGTGGTAAAATAATTATTGTTGCCTATTGAGTATTTTTGTCGATTTCGAGGTATTGCTGTCCCACCAGTGTCCCAAAAGTAGAAAATTTAACTTTTTAAAAATGTCCAATTAATTGTACAATCGATGAAAAATAAATATCAGCAATGTACCAACTCCATAAGACCCCAGAATTTGAAGAGTGGTTAAGCGAGCAGCCAATTAAACCCAAACTGCAAATAGAGGCTCGCCTCCTTCATATTGTTTGCGATGGACACTTTGGAACTTGCAAACGTTTAACCGATCATGTATGGGAGTTAAAGTGGGCAAATGGAAGGCGTATTTATTATGCGCACATCGCTGAACTCAATATTTTACTTCTTCTAGGAGGAAATAAAAATGGCCAAAGCAAAGACATTACTCAGGCGAAAAAAATTCTCGGCAAATACGTCGAAACTTCGCCTTAAAAAAGGGGTAAAGCTATCTAAGCACAACCCTTTTAAAGCACTCCTAGATGAAAAACTCATTGCTCAAGCCTTTTGGGAGTGTTTAAAAGAAAACGATCCCGAAGGTGCTATGGAAGTTATCTCTGCACATTTTCAAGCTCTTAACAAGGTACATTTGGCGGAAGAGGCAGAAATGCCTAGGTCTACTCTTTATCATACCATGAAAAGCAAGAACCCTACGATAAAGACAGTTGCAAAGCTCGTCCATTGCTGTGCCTAAGACAAAAATTTAAATGAAGCAATGAAAATTCGAAACTAGAGGAGATTTTATGAAAATTGATCATTTTGCCATTGAGGTTAGCAATATTGATCAATCAGCTGAATTCTATGTTAAAAAGCTCGGTTTCGAAATCAAAATCGCTAAAACTGATAGCGAAGATGGCCTTTATTCCTATATGGATCTGGATTTGGGTGGGGCCGAGTTGGAAATCATTGAGATTCGTAAAAATAAAATGAAAAAAAACAAAAAAACACTTCCTCCACCGATATGTCCTCATATTGCATTAGAAACGAACGATTTTGAAAGGGATCTCCAGATATTGCGGGAAAAAGGAGTGTCGATTTTCGATGGGCCTCACATCATACCCAACGATGTGAAAATAATGACAATTCTCGATCCCGATAGTTACCGAATCGATATCGGCCAACTTATCTAGGGCTATGAATTTTTTACAAACAAACTGGTTTTGAAAAAACTGAAAATTACTGACCCACTAGTGTCCCATTGAAGATCTGGTAGGTTATTTTTTATATTCTGATTGGAGAGCTCTGCTCTCTCTGGAAATGGGGGCGGTTGGACGCATTCAGAACTTTTGATTGGGGGAATTTCAATTCGATTTCCTTTGCTAGTACATTGCATCTCAATGAAGCGACTCCGATGTTGGCCTTCACGGCCGGATAATCAAGAGATCTAGATTGAAATTTTTCTGCGCAAAAGCGGTCTTGAACGGTTGAAACATGTCATGAAGCACTTTCTCTGCTACTTCCTCAATGTTTCCGTCGTAGTAACTAAAAGGGTCTTGCAGCAGACGATACGAAAGGGCAAGGTCGAGGGCAACATACATTTTCAAGACGTGATATCCTTCGGCTGTTTGATGTTGATACGCCTCTTCCAGTTGCTTGGTGGCTTCGCACAGGATCCTATTAACCACTTTTTGAAGTACCTCTTCTGTAGCTTGCTGTCTTTGTTTAAGGCAAACGCCATCGGAGGGCAACTGCACGCAGCATGGTTCGTATATCGAGGGACGCAAAAATAAAGCATGAAGCAAATGGGTAAGTTTTTGTTCCGACGACCACTCGTTCAGCGGGATATTGCAGGCAGCGGAGAGCTGTAAAACATCGTTGATCAGAGGAAGCGCGACGCCATAGTTGCTTCCTTCAAAGGCGAAGCAAAGCGGAAAACACTTGGTCAGTTTTAAGCCCAATATAGGCTGAAAGGCCTTTTGAAGATAGTGAAGGTAAAGGCTGAGAGCATTGGTAAAGTTATTAAAAAAATCGTCCCATACTTGAGCATCTCCGGCAGTTTTAGGGTCTAGCCCATGTCGGGGTAATTTGGCTTTACATTCGATTAGCTCGCGGTCGCCTGTTTTGTGGCGAATAACTAACAAATCGCAATTTTTTCCACCCCCCTTTTTTTCGGGCAAAAATGCCAATACGTCTTTTGAATGGCAATTATTTTTGATGACTTGAGCAGCGGCTTTAATTTCTCCTGACAATCCGGAGGACTCAGTCGCAAATGCCTCTAGTTCGGCGCTGTGTTCGCACAATTTGTGCGCTTTGCGAATTAATTCTTGCCACGATTCATCATTAGTTTGAGAGCGAATAGTCTGAAGGCACTCTTCGAGCTGTTGCAAAGGTCTCTCGAGGTGCTCATGGGCTATCTCAGGGGAAGATAGAAGCGCATGATAGGCTAGATAGTTTGTAATTTTGTGGTAAATCCACGGATTGCAGTAAAAATTGAACAGCTTACGTTCGGTGAAAGGAATGCTGTTAAGCGGAGCGACGAAGAAAGCATAAATGGCAGGAAAGTTAATTTTAAGATGGGTTACGGAGTTCTCATGCTGGTTGAGAAACTCTCCGATAGTTGGTCGAAAGAACTCCGTTATGATGGCAGCAATAGCTTTGTCATATATTTCACCTAGATGTGGGAAACGTTTTTTGAGGTTTTCTATCAGCTCGTACATTGCAAGACGAGATGCGGAAGGTCCCTCAAAGTCTATGATAAAAGCATAGCAACTTTGAAAAACTTTTTCCGCTTTGCAGCGCAAGCTCTCATCCAGAGAAAAAAACAGATCGGCGAAAAACCTCTTTACGTTGTCAATCACAAAAAATTCCGGATGTACATGCAATCCAGATATGTTCTCGTCAGGTTGTGTGCAATACCTCGATAACTGCATGAAATAATCGAGACTTTGTGATTGGCTGGTGGAATTCCTGCTGTCAATGCTGGCAAATTCCCCATATTCCACGGCATAAATAAATTTTTGAAGAGCTTCAAGGTTGTGAATTGTTGGCATAAGCACCGTTGTTAGAACGGTCTATTTTGGCAGTTCCAGCGCTTTTCTGTTAACCTTATTTTCCTGGTTTTTTGAGCTGATAAGGATACATTTTTCAATGTTGGGGTTGGACGAATTCAGAACTTTTGATTGAACTAACACTATACTCTGTACTACAACGTTTCATTAATTTTGACATTATTTCTTGATAAAAAATATACTTGACGCCTTGTAAAATTCCCGGGGGTGCAGATATGCGAAAGAAGTATAAAGTCAAGTTAACGCCCAATCAGCGCAAGCAATTACTCAAAGTTGTGCATTCAGGAAAGCAAAAGGCAAAAACAATCACCCATGCCCAAATACTATTGCAGGCAAATTCTGGTAAAGAAGGGCCGGGTTTGAGAGCAAAGGCAATTGCAGCAAGTTTGAATATTCATGAACGTACTGTACATCGAGTCAGGCAATCCTTTGCAATTGATGGTCTAGAGACTGCATTGCATCGAAAAAAACATCGACAATACAAACCAAGAAAACTCGATGGAGACCAAGAAGCTCATTTGGTTGCCCTATGTTGCGGAGTTCCTCCGGAAGGGCGCAAAGAATGGACTCTGAGATTGTTAAGTGAAAGACTGGTTCAGCTCGAAGTTGTTGATTCTATTTCCAGAAGCACAGTCCACCGCACTTTAAAAAAAATGAACTTAAGCCTTGGCTAAAAAAAGAATGGTGCATTCCACCCGAGGAGAATGCTGATTTTGTTTGCCGAATGGAGAATGTGTTGGGTCTCTATAAATGTCCATACAATCCAGAATATCCAATGATTTGTATGGATGAGTCGAGTAAGCAACATGAAGTGGGAAAGTTAAATAATATTCCAGCAAAACGAGGTAAGGTCGAGCGCTTTGATACGGGATATGAGCGTAATGGCACGAGTAATGTTCTGCTGAGTTTTGAGCCACTAACGGGGAAGCGATACATTGATGTCTCGGAAAGAAGGACTCGATTGGATTGGGCCAAACACATACAAAAATTGGTAGAGGAACACTATCCCACAGCCAAGAAAATCCTTTTGGTCTGCGATAATTTAAATATCCACACTGGCGCATCTCTTTATGAGCTACTCCCTCCTAAAGAAGCAAAACGAATCGTAGATCGGCTGGAATTTCATTACACACCCAAGCATGGGAGCTGGTTAAATATGGCAGAAATCGAGTTAAGTCACCTCTCCAGACAATGTTTGGACCGACGTCTAAGAGACATCGTCGAGGTTAAAAAAGAAGTTGCGGCTTGGCTAGAGGACAGGAACAAAGATGCGCATGTTATAGACTGGCGGTTCACAATTGAGGACGCAAGAATCAAGCTAAAAAAGCTTTATCCCACAATTGGCAAAATTAATGAAACGCTGTAGTACAGAGATTGTTGTCTGTTGAGTATTTTTGACAGTTTCGAGATGTTGCTGTCCCACCAGTGTCCCATAAAATAAAAATTGAATTTCTTCCATAAATACATTTACTGATATACTGATGATTTAAATGAGGGTGCCCAATGCAAACTAAAAGACGTAGACCAATCGTTTCTAAGAAAAAGACAACAAGAGTTACTGTAGATTTTCCTGCAGCCCAGCATAGAAAGTTAAAAGCTATTGCCGCTCTTGAAGGCGTTACTTTACAGGACTATATCCGTTCTCGAGTAGCGACAGAGATTGAAGAGAGTTATATCTCAGATAACGATCTAAAACCTGTTGTGAAGAAGATTATCAAGGAAAATGAGGATATTTTAAAAAGGCTCTCCAATAAATGATCAAATATCTTACCGTCAATCAAGTGACCTCTTTTCATGATGACTTAGTAAAAAAATTCGGGGGTCTTTCGGGGATACGCGATAAAAATCTTCTGCTTTCTGCGTTAGACGCTCCAAAAGCATCCTTCGGCGGTAAAGAAATGTATCCCTCAATCCATGAAAAAGCAGCGATTTATTTATACCATATTGCAAAAAACCATCCATTTAACGACGGGAATAAAAGAACTTCTTTCGTCGCTGCTTTAGCTTTTTTGAAAGTGAATCAGGTGTCAATCCCCTTTAAAACCATAGAGCTCGAGCAAATTGTCGTTAAGATTGCTAATGGAAATATCAATAAAGAAGCGCTGATCCATTTTTTTCAATGCGGGGAACTTTCTTAAAAAAACTGCTCCTGGAAAAACTCTTTCTCCTCGTTACGAGGAAACAAAAATGGGCAAAACGTGAGAGTACTTCTTCGACATATTATAAGTTGCCCTTTTGTCTTTGTCTTTTCTGTTTTTCTCTTTCAGCTGAAATTTTTGAGGAGTTTGTCTTTGAAAATTCTCCTTTTGCTTCCTGCCACGCCTCTACCATTACAGAAACACAATCAGGAAAGCTCCTGTGCGCCTACTTCGCAAGCAGTAAAGAAGGGGATTTATGGAATGGCTTGGAAACCAATTTCTTGGAAAGAAGAAAAATTCTTACTTTCCTTCCTTTCGATGTTCGAACAGAGAGCCAAATTCCTACATCTTTTGCCCCAACTTTGCGAAATTCGCACTCGCTTAAATCTTGGTCTTAAGCAAGCACAAGGAAATACCTTTGTCTGTCTTGTTTTTAGGGGGCCGGTCGCATGAAAAACTCCACCGAAAAGGATCTTTGATTTCTTCTTTGAAAAAAAATGCTATGACCTTACTCTGGAGAGAAAGTCTTGAATTTGCAGATGAAACATCCTATTTTGTAGGTAGCTTCTAAATCAAAAACTACTAGGAATTACTATGAGTAAAAAAATTTTGGTAATATCCTCAAGTTTGCGCAATAATTCCAATACTGACATCCTCGCTGATGAGTTTATAAGAGGGGCTTTAAGTAGTGGACACAAAGTAGAAAAAATTTCTCTGAGAGATAAGATAATTAACTTTTGTTTGGGTTGTGATGTTTGTCAAAACGCAAAAAGCTGTGTTCTCCAAGACGATGCAAGTGAAATCGTGAAAAAAATACACGAAGCAGAAGTAATTGTTTTTGCTGCTCCTGTTTATTTTGGGGGAATAAGTGGACAAATGCAAACATTGTTAGATCGTACGTATCCACTATTCCCATGGAAGTTGAAGCTTGAACAAACACATAGGTTTCAAGATGTGTATCTGTTAACAGCTTCATCAGGAGAAAGCAACGAATTTTCTGACAAAGTGATAATAAAAATTGAAGATTGGATAAAGCATTTTAGCGGTGTTTGGGTGAAGTGTCGGAAATTTGCAAAATTGTCTGGTGTTATTCGTGGTTTAGGTGTCCACGAAGCTGGAGAAATTCGAAAGCACCCAGATAAAATGAACGAGGCATACGAAATGGGCAAAGATGTTTGATTCGTAAAAAATTGTATTGATGCGACCCACATCTTAAAATATCGTAGGAAGAGATATAATTGAAAGTTGTGTTTGAAAGGCTAAAAAGAGCGTCAAGTGCTACCAAAGCAATTTTTTTCGGGTGTGTTGCATAACTCTTAAAAATGATAATAACCTTTTCCAATCGCAGTTTTTTTATGCTGCCTGACCATCAATCATGGCGTTAATCATCATCGCTTTGATCTGGACTTCAACTTTTTTCCTCCGAGAACAATGACTTTTCAGATCTCCTCCATGCAACCTTTTCCAGCGAGATATCATGCTCTCGCCGATTTCCCCCAGATAGATCTTGCGAGTCGGTCGTTCCCAAGACCCCTTATGATGCGTACTGCATCGTTTCTCTTTTCAAGTTCTTCTTCTTTTCAAAGCACAGCACCTCGTTTAGAACGAGTTTGTAATTCCGCAAAATCGATGTATTGATTTACTAAAAGGTCAAGGGTTTCAATTTCTTCACGGCTCATGTAGTTTTTTGCTATTTCGATGTCCAGTTTTCCTAAAATTTTACCGTGT
>JAJZPH010000045.1 GCA_021811265.1 bacterium | reverse complement strand
TAATAAAATATAAAGAAAAATTATTTAAAGATTTATATCAATTTTTGTATAACCATTATTCCATTTCAAAATAATTTTAATATTATTTTTTGTATAAATTTTTAATAATTTATTACTATTTTTTTTGAAATATTTTGAACTCTTTCAAAAATGACAGAAGACTTAATGCATTTTATTTTTTTAGGCATCATTTTTTCTATTGATTCGCAGCAACAATTATAACTATGAATAGAACAGTGAAAAAATTTAAAAGCGCCCCAAGCAGTAAGGTCTACTAACCAAAATTTTGCTTTTTGGCGATCTTCAAGTACTGGATTAATTAAGAAATCCCTATAAAAATGAGCACAATTTTTTTTCAACCCATATATCCCAATGTACCAAATAATTACTTGAGGATTAGGCAATTCTTTAATGATTTTTACAACTTGTCCAATTGTCAATTCTGTGAAAAATTCAACATTGACTTTAAAAGGATCAGTTTTAACGCGCTTCATTATGGAAAAACTTTGCTTTAACTCGTTTTTGAAAATTTTTTTGGCTCATGGTTTTTATGAAAAACTAGAAAAATTTTAGCTGATTAGTAAGTTTTTTGTAAACATAACGATGACATGTGTAAGCCCAAAATGATAATGTCACCTTTGGTAGGCTTTTTGTCCATGGAGATGCTCTGTGAAGGAGAATGTAAAATGAGCATCAAGGAAGCTGAGCGTTTAAGTGCGATGAGGCAGATTGATAAAAAAATTTTAACTATCAAGAGAGCGAGAGAGGAATTTGGAATCTCTGAAAGACAAACAAAGCTGCATAAATAGACCATAGACCGGCGCCGCACCCTGCATCAAGAATTTTTTCGTTATTTAAATTCTCTGTACTACAGCGTTTCATTAATTTTGCCAATTGTGGGACAAAGCTCGAGCTCCATTTGTTGAGGCGGATCTTATTATCAATTCAGCCTTGTCGGATAGAATAGAATTGCGTATACTATCACTTTCTTCACAATAATAACCTTAAGGAAGCTCTGAAGAAGCCCCTGTTAGCTAGTCAACATCAAAAAACAGATTTTTTTAACTCGAATTTCAAAAATTTTCGTAAAAAATTTCTAAAAAACTCCTTTTTCTTACACTTCTTTGAGGGTCTTTTGTCCCGCTTTCTCCGTTTCCTTTATGTTGAACCCAATAGTTGTTTCCTCGCTTGATAAAGATTTGCAAGAGCCGCCAACATCTGCCAATGGCTTCGATTTTTCTTGAGTCCCCGATACCGGGTTTTAGCGTGCCCCCAAAGATTTTTTATCACATGAAAGATAAATTCCACCTTACATCGAACTCCGGATAAAAGTCGGTTTTTCTTCTTTTGCCTTTCCGAGAGCTGTTTTCCTTGTTTGCGACGATCCAAGACTCCCCAAAACACTTCTGCTTCTCGAGCGTAATGTTTTTCTTTGTCGCTGCAATATGCTTTGTCTCCGAAAATTGCTTCTTCTTGACCATGTAGTAATTCGGGATAGATCTTTATGTCTGCGTCTTTAGCTGTGGTCTCTACCAGGGAATGAGCAAGTCCACTTTTTGCATCCACTCCTGCATGAACCTTCATGCCAAAATAGTACTGACCATTCTTTCTTGTAGAACTCATTTCTGGCTCACGTTTTTGTTCTTGATTCTTTGTGCTGCTTGGACTGCGGATGATAGTGGCATCGACAATCGTTCCTTTCTTCATGAGAAGTCCTTTGTCTTGCAAGCGTTCATTGATGCTTTGAAAAATCTCTTCTGTAAGGCCATTTTTTTCAAGCAGGTGGCGGAAGTGTAGAATGGTGGTTTCGTCTGGGATCCTATCGAGCATCAAGTCCACTCGCAAAAAACGCTGAAAAGAAATGCGATCGTAAACTGCTTCTTCCAGCGTTGGATCGCTGAGGTTATACCATTACTAGGGCAAGACTTTAGAAGCTGCGTGGAGGGATAAGTTTAGCCCGATCGGTGTCCCGGCCAGAGCTTAAATTACCGATTTTTGAACTTTCAGCGGTCTATTTACAGAAATAAATTTTCTGTTTGTCAAAATTTTTTCTTTACATTAAATTTTTTTTTTAAAACCCCTAACCAGGAGAAAACAAATGGCTGTAAACGCTAGAGAGGTAAGAAATTACTACTACTATTCCAATGGATATTATGAACTTCAATCTGTCGATCCAGGGAATGGAGAAGTCGTGGTTAATTATCAAAGAAATTTTCTTACTCCTATTCCTCCGGAGGATCTAATTCCTCTTGTCCAACAAGGACACATAGATCCTGCGGCGCCCGATTGGCAAGATAGATTAGCCGAACACTTGCATAACCATCAATTTTTTACTGCTCATATTTTAAACAATCAAGGTACAGATGTAGGAAAAATTGCCCAAGAATATTTTAAGGAGTACTTCACTCTTGAAAACCTTGGGAAAGCTAGTCTTAGAGTAGTTCTATTAGCTGCCTCGTTTTATATCCCGACGGGAATTGCAAGGTTCTGTCCAGTATCTCTGTCTTCAATCTTTTCCTTACCTCCTATTGGAACGCCCCTAGGGATAAAAAGCGCTACTATTTATTCTTTGAATGCGTGGAGAAGGGTTTTTGCTCCTATAGCTACAGGAGCAGTTATAAAGAAGATTTCTATTGGTGCTGCGACCGTAATTACGAGTGACAAACTACTTTCGGCAATTTTACCATATGACTCAGCTTATCATCGGGCGAAAAGACGGGTTTTATCATGCGCAGAAAGCGCTATTGGTATCATTGATTTTAATATTTGGCGCTCTCAAGTAGCTGTTAATGCTTTTTCTCATTTAGCAGACCGTCCTGTTCCACATCAATTTGAGAACGATCTCATATTAGCACAAAATCAATGTCCAATTGCAGCAACACCAATGCGCCATCCCTGCCGACTTCCATGCAACCACCTTTTTGAGCTCGTTTTAATTAGAGCTTGGCATGACCAATGTACAGAGAATCGAGTTCCACCTACCTGTCCTTTATGTCGAGCTCCATTTGTTGAGGCGGATCTTATTATCAATTCAGCCTTGTCGGATAGAATAGAATTGCGTATACTATTACTTTCTTCACAACAATAACCTTAAGAAACTTTGGAGAAAAATTATGGCACCACCGTGCAGCTTAACTAAAGGGCTTTACCAAAAGGCACAAACTTGTTCAGAAATAGTATCTTCGAGTGCATTGTTGAGCATGGCCGAAAAAACATCTTCCACTACTATTCCCAAAATATATTCCTTTATTAGTGACTACAGTTGGTATTTTTCAGGAATGTCTCTCGCTCTTTCAAGAAGGATTGCTAACTGTATAGATCCAGAAGGAGCTGTGTATAAAAGAAACACTGTAAAGCGATTTCTTACTATTGTTCTTCCCGACAATGTATTATTTCTTACTTGGCCTTTTCTTTCTATTCAACCTTCTAATATTTCACTTAACCCTAATGTTCTTATTGGATATTTAATTTTTACTGTAGGCCTTTCGGTTGTTTCAGACTATTCTCGTTGGATTATAGCTTCCGTCACAGATTTAGGAACAAAATTAGGGCCAAAACCAATTCAAGATTTTGTGAATAATGCTTTTATAAAGTGGATTGCTCCGAGAGATTTTTTTGCAAAAGATCCTCCCCGTGAAACTTAAAAAATAGTTTTTAAGGGCTTTGGAGAGCAAGGTTTTTTGCCCTTGGCAGCGAGCAGTTCCTGGACTACATAATTCTTTGCAAGAGCTTCCTTGAATCCTATAAAAATACAAGGTTTCCTTAGAAAAACGTGGTTAAGTGTCACAAATTTCATTAGGAAAACGTGTTACAGATGGGTATTTCTGCCGAAGCTCAATTGGTACTTCGGCAGATTGCTCTTTTAAGTATTTGTTTTTAGGGGACTTGTTTCTTTTCTTCTTTGAAATCTTTAATGAAATGATAGAGAGATCCAAAGAAAAGCAGCAGGGCAGCAATAATTCTTCCACCCATGCCCATTTGCACGGTAATGAAAATGCCTACAAAGACAACGAGATAAATACTCATTTCTGTAAATTTTTTCATCAGTCCATGCTTGAGAGCTTTGGGAAGACCTATGGCAAGCATGACTCCTGGCCACCAGAAATTCCAGTAAGTAATAATGGCAAGAATGAAAAGCAGCAGGGCAAGAGACCATGCTTTTGCTTTTTTTTCAGTAAAGGGAAACTCCATAACAAACTCCTTTTTTCGTCATTGTAGAAAATTTTATAATTTTGGCAAGGAGAAGAAGTTTTTATGTGTACTTTATGATCTAAAGAGGTGCGCTAGGTAAAGACCTGTTGCAGAAGAAGGGTTTTGTGAGACTTCTTCCGGAGTACCTGTAGCTATAAGCTCGCCTCCTCGCATACCTCCTTTAGGCCCCAGATCGATCACGTAATCTGCTTGAGCAATGAGGTCTAGGTTATGCTCAATGATGATCAAGGTGTGGCCAAGATCGGCGAGGCGGTGGAAGATGGGGAGGAGATGCAAAATATCTTCGCTATGCAGTCCGATCGAAGGTTCGTCGAAAAGATAGAGGGCTTTGCCCTTCGCAGACTTCATAAGTTCGCGCGCTAGGCGGAGTCTTTGCACCTCTCCTGTAGAAAGGGTGGGAAGCTCTTGGCCGAGCTGCAAGTAGCCAAGGCCTGTCGATAGAAGTGTATGTAATCTTTTGGCAATGGGAGGAATTTTTGAGAAAAAGTCGGTGGCTTCCGCGACGGACATTTTTAATACCTCTCCCATGTGTTTTCCAAGATAGCGCACCTCTAAGCTGATCGGATTGAGTTTATACCCATGACAATGCTCGCAGGTTGTATGCACGGGAGGCAAAAATTGCAGATGGATGGTCTTATAGCCAAGTCCGAAGCAGGAACGGCAAGCGCCTGCGAGATTGTTGTAGCTGAAATGGCGTGGCTGCAGTCCTTTAACACAAGCAAGCTGTAGCGAGGCAAAATGGGAGCGGATAAAAGGTTGGATTTCGCTAAACGAAGAGACATCGGAGCGGATCGAAAGGTTGGTTGCCATCTGATCGAGAGAAATGACGCTTGCAAATGAGGAAAGGCCGCTCACTTCGGCAAAGGGGGTGGTGATTGAGTCTTTATCGTTTTGCACACTTTCCTGAGCGAATTTTTTCACTATCTCCCCAATTAGCGTAGACTTTCCCGATCCGGAGACGCCAGTCACGCAGGTGATGACTCCTTTGGGAATGGTAAGAGAGAGGTTTTTTAAATTGTGCAGAGTAGCTTTGTTGATGGCGATGTAAGAGCTTGCTTTTCTTCTTTTGAGGGGAAGTGGAATTTTTTTTCGTCCGGAAAGATAGGCGCCTGTCAATGAGTTTGGGTCTTTTTTTATCTCTTCAACCGACCCCATGGCCATGATTTTTCCGCCCTCTTTTCCAGCACGGGGCCCCAGATCGATTATTCTGTCTGCTTGTTGGATGGTCAAAGGGTCATGCTCGACGAGCAGGATGGTGTTTTTCAAGTTTTTGAGCTCTTGCAGCGCCTGGTTGAGCAGGTGGTTGTCTGCCGGATGCAGGCCCATGGTAGGCTCATCTAAGACATAGGTGCACGAGGTCAAGCTCGAAGAGAGCTGTCTTGCAATATGGATGCGCTGTAGTTCTCCGCCACTCAATGTGGGAGCTGAACGGTCTAAAGAGAGATAGTCGAGACCTAGCTTTAAGAGGAATTCTAAGTGCACGAGAAGCTGCTTTAAGGTTTCTTGCAGAAAGATCTTTTCTTTGGGAAGTGGAAATTTTTGAAAAAATAAAAAAAGCTCCTGGATGGAAAAGGAACAAAGATCGGGCAGTGAAAAATTTTCAATTTTTACATTGCAGGCCAAAGGATTGAGGCGCTTGCCCTCGCACGCGGGGCACCGTTTTTCCGTCATCAGAGGAACCAGAGCTTCTCGATAGATTTTTTTTCCATGCTTGGCCATCTGCGCCAAAATAGTCTGGAATCCCTGCCAATAAAAAGTGATTTTTTGTTTTTTGTAGGGAGTGGAGGGGTCCCCATTGAGAAGAAAGTGGAGTTTGTCGGCTGGCAGTTTACAAAGAGGGGCATGAAGATCGATTTTTAGATGGGAAAAATAGTGGTGGATCAACTTTCTTGCCTGGGAGCTAGGGGCAAAAAACGTTTCAAAAATCTCATTCAGGGAGAGATGGGAAAACTCTTCCATGGAGCCGAGATTGCCTCCGTAAATGGTCCCGATGCCCTGGCATTCCATGCACATGCCTTGCTCTGCGTTGAAAGAAAAGGTTTGGGGTGTGATGGGGGGGTAGGATTTTCCCGTGCTTTCGACGGCAAAACTCAAATTGAAAAAAAGATCCTCCTCTTCTTTGGCTACAAGAAGCGTATCTCCTGACATTTTTGCGGCAAGCCCGATGGCTTCCAAAAGCCGTTTTTCGATAGAGGGCGCTACCATCATGCGATCGATGACGAGAAAGAGTTCGTTTTTGAGATTTTTGTGGAAGGGAATGGTTTCTTCGAGCTCATAGTAGTTTCCATTCAATCGGATGCGTACAAAACCCTCCTTTTTCAAACGCTCTTGGAGCTCTTCGAAAGACTCGTCTCTAGAAATTGTAATGGGAGCCAAGATCTGGATTTTTGTCTTTGCTGGCAGCGAGAGTATTTTGTGTGCGACAAACTCTTTCGAGATGGTTTGGATCTTTTCTCCGCTCTCCGGGCAAAAAGCAACTCCGAGGTGAGCAAAGAGAAGGCGCAAAAGGTCATAGGCCTCGGTGAGGGTTCCCACGGTGCTTCTTGGGTTTACGGCATGGCTTTTTTGTTCGATGGCAATGCAGGGGGTCAGTCCCTCGATTTTTTCTACCTTTGGGCGCGGCATTTGCTTGAGAAATTGTCTTACAAAAAGAGGCAGCGCTTCAATGTAGCGTCTTTGTGCTTCTGCATAGATCGTATCAAAGGCAAGAGAGCTTTTTCCACAGCCAGATGGTCCCGTAAATACGGTCATCTGGTTCAAGGGGATTTCGAGAGAAAGATTTTTGAGGTTGTTTTCTTCTGCATGGAAGATGGAAATTTTGTCGATCGGAAGCGAGGCTGCTTCTTTTGC
>JAJZPH010000016.1 GCA_021811265.1 bacterium | reverse complement strand
TGGCAATGGCACAATCGATAGTTGCATGCAGTTTTTTAGTCCTCTTTAAAATGCTGCGAAAATTTCTTTTGTTCTTAAAAACAGAGATAAAAAGCAAGGGAGTAAATTTTTTATACGACACAACCTTTTCTTTTGCAAGCTGTTGAATTCTACAGGCTTCTGTTTTGTCTGGTAGGATTTTTCGAAAAAAAACCTGTTTTGCGAAAGGGTAGATGTGGTATAAATGGCAGTGTTCTTAAGAGGAAATATGAAAGAAATCGAAACTGGAAAAGAGAAAATTCAAAAGATTTGCGATCTACTAAGAAAAGAGACCCTTGATCCTGCGAAGCAAGATGCCAAAGAGATTGTAGAAAATGCCGAAATGCAGGCGCTACAAATTTTGGAAAAGGCCAAAGAAGAAGCGCACAATGAACTGGTCCGAGGCAAAGAAGCAATCGAAAAAAAGAAAAAAATGTTCGAAGAGTCTTTACAGTTTGCTGCAAGACAGCTTCTCGAGACATTGAAGCAGGCTATCGAAAAAAAGTTTTTTCAGGAAAATCTGTTCGAACTGGTTCAGAAAACGATGGCAAAGCCAGAGGTGATTGCAAGCCTGATCTCTTCTATTGTGGACGCGATCCGCAAAGAGGGAATCGAAACAAACCTTTCAGTTATGATCCCGAAAATGATTCCTGCAAAAACAATTACTGCTCTTTTAGCCTCAGATATTGTCGAACATCTGAAGGAAAAAGAGATCCTCTTGGGAGAGTTTACTGGGGGAATTCGCATCCGTTTGGAAGGTCGTAATATGACGATCGACCTGACAGATGAGGTTCTTCGCGATCTAATCGTGGATTATATTCGCGAAGATTTTCGCCAGTTGTTCTTTCAGAAATAGTTCGGTAATTTAGGTCGTTACAATGTATGGGTATTACTTTCTCGTCAACGCTCTTCCTCCTTTAAAATTTGGAGATAAGCCCGAAATCGCCTACGAAGAGGTGGAGGCGCTTGTCGATCAAAATGTCGCACCTTCCGATCGAAAAAAAGTAACTCTTTTCAAACAGTACATTGATTTAAAAAATTTGCGGTTACTCTGGATGGATTTGCCCATTGATCCTAGAGGAAATTTGAACAAAAAAGAGCTTGAGGCGGCACTTCTCATTCATGATTTTTTCCCCCCCTTTGTTTTTGAGTTTATTCAAACCTATGAGGATGTAAGCCAACGCCTTGGTAATTTTCTATTTCTTATAGCGAGATTTTTGCAATATCAAATTGAGATGGAAAAAGGTTTTTTGCATTTATTTTTTCGCTTTGAACGAGAGTTTCGTCTGATATTGACGGCTCTGCGAGCAAAAGATCAGAAGAAGGATCTCTCCATTGAGTTGCAATATGAAGATACAAAGGATACGCTTGTGCAGAAAATACTATCGGAAAAAGAGGGTGCTAGTTTTGAGCCTCCCGACGAGTTTCGAGAAGTTAAAAATCTCTATTTTGCTCATCGAGAAAATCCAAAAAATCTTTTTTTTGCATGCTCAGAGTTTTCTTTTCGAAAGATCGGCGAAATGAAAAGAATAGATCCTTTTTCCATCGATGCGATCTTGGCCTACATGGCCGGTTTGATCCTGGTCGAGGATTGGAGTCTTCTCGATGAAGAAAGAGGAAAAGCGATCGTAACATCACTATTATAGGCCGTACAATGAATGAAACAATAAGCGAAGAGAGAGCGTCCGGAAAGGTGTTTCGAGCAGAGGCGAACCTTCTCCACGTTACATTTCAAGGAAACATTCGTCAGGGAGAACTTTGTTCTGTCCAATTGGGAAATCTCTCTCTGTTAGGAGAGGTGATCGAGATTGTAGGAAACGCAGCTAAGGTGCAAGTGTTCGAAGATACCCGAGGCATTGCTCTCGATACTCCGGTGGCATTTTTAGGGAGGCTGCTTGAAGCAGAATTGGGTCCTGGCCTTCTTACCTCCATTTTTGATGGATTGCAAAATCCTCTGGAAGAAGTGGCGCAAAAAGCGGGCCTTTTTTTAAAAAGAGGAATTTACATTCCTGCTCTCGATCGAAAAAAGAAATGGGAGTTTGCTCCTTTTGCAAAAGCCGGAGATCTAGTGGAACGGGGCGATGAAATCGGCCGTGTGAAGGAACAGATGTTTTCTCATAAAATTATGGTTCCTTTTAGCATACAAGGGCGTCTGTCCATCACCTGGGTGGCGCCTCTCGGCTCTTACAAAATTGAAGAGACGGTTGCCAAAGCGATAGATGAAACGGGCAAAGAAATCTCTATTTCCATGCTCCAGAGATGGCCAGTGAAAATTCCTTTGCGGCAGGGAAAGAAGATTAAGCCCGAGCGAATGATGAGTACGGGTTTGAGGATCATCGACACCCAATTTCCCCTTTTGCAAGGAGGTACTTTTTGCACGCCGGGCCCTTTCGGAGCGGGCAAGACCGTTTTGCAGCACCACCTGTCTAAGTTTTCAGAGGTCGATGTGGTGATCATTGCAGCTTGTGGAGAAAGGGCTGGCGAGGTAGTAGAGCTTCTCAGAGAGTTTCCTCACCTCGTAGACAATAGTACGAAAGAGCCTCTGATGCATCGCACGGTGATCATTTGCAACACTTCTTCTATGCCTGTTTCTGCAAGGGAATCTTCCGTTTATATGGCAGTGACTATAGGAGAATATTATCGTCAGATGGGTCTTGATGTTCTTGTTCTTGCAGACTCTACTTCCCGATGGGCGCAAGCGATGCGGGAGATGTCAGGGCGTTTGGAGGAGATCCCCGGAGAAGAAGCATTCCCCGCCTATCTTGCCTCTCGGATCGCAGCTTTTTACGAAAGAGCCGGCGTTTTGGTCTTAAAAGACCAGGAAGAGGGCTCTCTAACCATTGGTGGTAGTGTGTCGCCGGCCGGGGGAAATTTTGAAGAGCCCGTAACACAGGCAACTCTTGCAGTGGTGGGAGCTTTCTTGGGGCTTTCTCGTGAGCGTTCGGATGCGAGACGCTACCCTGCAATCGATCCCTTGATGTCGTGGACCAAATACCTTTTGCGTGTGGGAGAATTCATTGAAAAAAAGAGTCCTGGGTGGGTAAAGAAAGTGACAGCTGCTTGGAAACTTTTGAAGCAGGGAAAAGAGATTGAGAAGAGAATGGAAGTTGTAGGAGAAGAGGGCATTTTGATCGAGGACATGGTCACCTATCTCAAATCGGAACTCTACGACATCGCATATTTGCAGCAAAATGCTTTTGACAAGGAAGATGAGTTTTGCCCTTTAGAGCGGCAATTGGCGTTGTTTGGGCTCATGGATGAGATTTTTTCTCGCTCCTTTACGTTTGATACAAATGATGAAGCAAGAAGTTATTTTCTTTCTTTGCAAAATGAGATCCGCAATATGAACTTTCTTCCTATGAAAAGCCAAGAATACGAGAAGACTTTTTTGGCGATCAAAGAAAAAATTAGAAAAAGGAAAGTGCAATGAGGAAGATTTATGATCGCATCCTAGGAATGCGCGGAAATCTCATTACGGTTGCAGCCAAGGGGGTTTCTCTTGGCGAGCTGGCGATGATCCATAAAAAAGATGGAAAAAAGACCCTTGCATCTGTATTGCGGTTTGCAAACGATTTGGTAACTCTACAAGTGTTTGAAAATACCAGAGGAATCTCTACAGGAGATCAGGTCACCTTTTTGAACCGGGAGATGCAGGCGACATTTACAGAAAATCTTTTGGGCCGCTGTTTGAGCGGCATAGGACAGCCTATCGATCATGGACCTGAGATTGTGGGAGAAAAGGTGGATCTTGCTATGCCATCGTTTAATCCTACAGAGCGCATAGTTCCTAGAAAAATTGTGCATACAAACATTCCGATGATCGATGTTTTTAACTGCCTGGTCAAGTCACAGAAGATTCCCATTTTTTCAATAGCGGGAGAGCCCTACAATGCTCTTCTGATGCGTATTGCAAACCAGACAGATGCCGATGTGGTAATTATTGGAGGCATGGGACTTCGCTTTGACGATTATCTTAGTTTTATTGAAAATGCCGAAAAATCGGGTTCGATGAACAAAACAGTGATGTTTGTCCACCTAGCAACCGATCCACAGGTAGAATGCCTTCTTGTTCCCGATATGGCCCTTGCCTGTGCAGAGCGCTTTGCAATGAATGGCAAGACGGTCCTGGTCCTTTTGACAGATATGACTGCTTTTGCGGATGCGATTAAGGAAATTGCCATTACGATGGACCAGGTTCCTTCCAATCGAGGGTATCCTGGATCTCTTTATTCCGACTTAGCTGCCCGCTACGAAAAGGCAGTGGAGTTTGCCAAGACAAAAGAAAATGAAAAGAGTGGTTCGATTACCATTGTTTCTGTGGTGACGATGCCGGGGGGAGATGTTACCCATCCAGTTCCAGACAATATCGGCTACATTACTGAAGGTCAGTATTATCTCCATGATGGAAAGATCGATCCCTTTGGCTCTCTTTCTCGTTTGAAGCAGCAGGTGATTGGCAAGGTTACCCGTGAAGATCACGGAGAGCTTGCCAACGTGATGATTCGCAACTATGCCGATGCAAAAAAAGCAAGGGACCGCAGTGCCATGGGTTTCAAACTTTCTCGTTGGGATGAAAAATTGATCCGATACGCTACTTTGTTTGAAGAAAAACTCATGTCGCTAGAGGTCAACATTCCTTTGGAAAAAGCCCTCGATTTGGGCTGGATGATCTTATCGGAATGTTTTGCTCCGGAAGAAGTGGGAATTAAGAAGCAGCTTTTGGAAAAATATTGGCCTCATCAGTAGGAAAAGAATATGGCAAATATTAAGCTGACAAAAATGGGATTGCGCGATGAAGAGGCAAAGCTCAAGCAGCTCAAAACCTATTTGCCCACCCTTCGCTTGAAAAAGTTCATGCTACAAGTAGAAATCAATAATGCTTTGCAAGAGATCCTGCAGTGCCAAAAAAAAAGAGATGAGGCAAAAAAAGAGGTAGATGCCTTTGCAAGCCTTTTAGATGAATGCTATGAGAGGAGTGTTCGCCTTTTTTGCCAGGTGCAGCATGTGGAAAAGTTTTACGAAAATATCGCGGGAGTAGAGCTGCCTATTTTTGAGAAAGTGACTTTTCGCTTCTCTCCTTTTTTTCTTTTTGACACTCCTGCCTGGATGGACGGTGCGATTGAAAAGCTGCGCCACCTCATCACGCAAAGAGAAATGTTATCTGTTTTTGAAGAAAAAAGGCGCGCCTTGGAAAAAGAGCTAAGAGATGTTTCCATTCGCGTCAATTTGTTTGAAAAAATCCTAATTCCGCGCATTCTGGAGAACATAAAAAAGGTTAAAATTTTCCTAGGAGACCAAGAGCTTGCTGCTATTTCTCGCGCAAAGGTCGCAAAGAAAAAAATTGAGGAGACAAACGAATGATCATTCCCGTCAAAAAGGTTTTGATTTATGGAATCAAGGATCAAGTCGATCTCTTTTTTAAAGAAGCGCAAGAAGTCGGTTGTATTGAATTCACAAGAGAATCTACGAAGAAGGCAAGCGAGATCCCTGCGTCGATTCGCGAGCTTGTCGAAGCAATTAAAATTTTACGCCATGTTCCCCCTAGCAGTTCTCCGACAGAAGAGGCCTTTCCTTCTTTGCAAGAAGCTGCGATTCGGGTAGGGTTTCTCCATGCACAGATGCAGCATCTGCAAGAGAAGGAAAAAAGTCTGCGCGCAGAGATCGCACGGGTGGCTCCATTTGGCCATTTTTCATGGGAAGAGTTTATAGCTGTGCAAAAAGAATCGAAGCGATTTTTGCAGTTTTTTGAAGTTCCCTCCTCATTGCGGGATCGAAGAGTGCTTCCTCGAGATCTCATCTACATCGGGACGGAATATGACCTTGATTATTTCGTTTCGATTGCAAAGGAAAAGAGAAAGATTCCCCGCGTGACGGAGGTAGTGATAGAAAAACCGCTAGGAGCTCTGGAAGAGGAATTGCAACAAGTGCTCTGGAAGACGAATCAATATTCCCAGGAGTTAGAGTCTCTCGCATCTTATTCCAAACACTTTCAACGGGTGCTCATTGAAAAACTCAATGAGTACCACCTCCGAGAAGCGAAAGAGAGCATCGCACGGGTTTTGGAAGAGAGGCTGTTCATGATAGAAGCGTGGGTCCCAGAGAGCAAAATGGAAGAGTTTCTTTCCCTTGTGAAGGAATTTGCCGTGAACTGGGAAGAAACTGCTATTGAGAAAGAAGACCGCATTCCTACCTATCTGGAGAACACAAAAGCTGGTAAGCTGGGAGAAGATTTTGTAAAAATCTATGATATTCCTTCCATTGAGGATCGCGATCCTTCCCGTTTGGTCTTTTGGTTTTTCATTCTTTTCTTTGCCATGATCATTTCTGATGCGGGATATGGGCTGATCTATTTGGCGATCGCCTTTTTCATTCGATTCAAAAAGCTCGACAAGCAGGGTGCGATGAAGAGGTTCAACCAGACTCTGTTTGTCATCGGTTTTGCCTGTATGGGATGGGGCGCTTTGAGCGGATCTTTTTTGGGGATAGAGACATCTCCCACGTCTTTTGTGAGTGATTATCTGGTCATCGATCGAATCGCTGAAAAAAAGGCTTCTTACCACCTGAAGAGGAAAGATGACATCTATCATTTTTGGGCGATCAAATGTCCCGATGTGGTGCATGCCGTCAATGGCAAAGATTTCTTGTTAAAAGCTGTCGAAAAGGATAAGGCAGGAGCTTTGCACTACACTGCTTTTGATGTGTTTAAGAAAAACATTCTCTTGGAAATTTCGCTGTTGGTCGGAGCTATCCATATTTCCATTTCCCTTATACGCTATCTTTTTCGCAACTGGCCAGCTCTTGGCTGGGTGCTCTTTATTCTTGGAGGATATCTCTATTTTCCCTCTGTTTTGCATGCGACCTCACTTTTAGTTTTCATGGGATGGATCACCAAATCGGCCGCTTATACCATTGGGCCTCTTCTTCTCTACAGCGGTCTTGGCCTTGCAGTCCTTCTTGCTTTGGTGGAAAAAAAGCTTTCTGGATGGGATGAGGTGACAAAGTCGGTGCAAATTTTATCCGATATTCTTTCCTACTTGCGGCTCTATGCTTTTGGCCTTTCTTCTGCAATGCTTGCGGTGACTTTTAACATGCTGGGGATGGGAATGCCAATCTATGTAGGCTGGATTGTGATTCTTTTGGGACACCTGATCAATTTTCAATTGGGGATTATGGGAGGGGTGATCCATGGACTGCGTTTGAATTTTATCGAGTTCTATCACTATAGCTTCATAGGAGATGGAAAGCTTTTTCAGCCATTAAAATTGTTGAAACATACCCAAGGAACGTGAAAAAAAGGAGAATATCATGGATTTCAATATGATTGGGCCAGCCATTGTTTTGGGACTTGGTTGTTTTGGTAGCTGTGTGGGATGCGGGATTGCAGGAATGGCATCGCATGGCGCTATGACACATGTAGAAGAGGGGCATGGAAAATTTATTGGTTTGACTACCCTGCCCGCTTCTCAATCTATCTATGCAATGGTGCTGATGGTGTTTATGAATAATAGCATTAAGGCAGGGGGGCTTTCTCCCTTGTCAGCTATTGGGATTGGTCTCTTTGTAGGACTTGCCTTTATGGGAAGTTCGATTTTTCAAGGGAAAGTCATCTCAACGGCCATTCAAGCATCTGCCAAACAGCCGGCAATTTTTGGAAAATGCGCGGTAGCGGCTGGAATTATTGAGTCGTTTGCTATCTTTGCTTTTGTCTTTGCGCTTCTTCTGATTGAATAATCAAGTGCGGGGAAATATGACAAAAAAACCGATAGATCTTGCAGGGGTAATTGAACATGCTCTTCTTCGGGCAGATGCAACTGTGGACGATGTGCGCATGGCATGTCAGGAGGCGATCCGTTTTGGATTCAAGGCGGTTTGTTTGAATGTAGCACATGTAGCCGCTGCTGCCGAAATGTTAGATGGGAAAAAACCCTTTATCGTGGCGGTAGTTGGTTTTCCTTTAGGGGCAAGCCAATCTTCGATCAAAGCTTTTGAAGCAAAAGAAGCGATCAATAGTGGTGCGAAAGAGATCGACATGGTGATGAACATTGGCGCTTTGAAATCAAAAAATTATGCCTTGGTCTTTCAAGATATTCGGGAAGTGGTCGAAGCAGTAAAACCTGTTGCTGTCAAAGTCATTCTCGAAACCTGTCTTTTGAGCGATGATGAAAAGAAAATTGCATCTGCTCTTGCGAAGGCTGCGGGGGCTCTTTTTGTGAAAACTAGTACAGGCTTCGGTAAAGCGGGAGCGACAGTTTCCGACGTGCGCTTGATGCGAGAAGTTGTTGGTAGAGAATTTGGAGTCAAAGCAAGTGGTGGCATTCGCACGAAGAGCGATGCCTTGAAAATGATGGAGGCGGGGGCCGATCGCATTGGCACCTCTTCATCTGTAACCATCATGGAGGAAAAATCATGAATGCCGAGTACAAAGGATGGGTAATTTCCCTAGTAGGAGCTCTTTTTTTCTTTTACGCATTTCTTCAAGTCAATCTGATGGCGCCTCTGGGGCAGTATCTTTTACAGGATTTGCAAATAAGCGCATCAGAGCTTGGATTGTTGTCGGGTAGCTATTTTTATGGAAATGTCCTCTTCCTTTTGCCGGCAGGCCTTCTTTTGGATCGCTTTGCAACCAAAAATCTCATGCTCATCAATATGGGAATTGCGATCCTAGGCACGTGCATTTTTGCCTCTTCTTCTTCTCTTTTTCTTGCGGCTTTTGGCCGTTTTTTCTGCGGCGTGATGATGTCTTTTGGCCTTATTATCTGTTTGAAACTCTCCTCTTCTCATCTTCCTGCTCGAAAAATGGCGCTTGCAAGCTCTCTTATTGTGATGATTGGCATGCTGGGAGGGGTGATGGCGCAAACGCCTCTTTCTTTACTGATCCTTGCGGTCGGATGGAGATATGCTCTTTTCGGGGTTTCTCTTTTTGGAGTATGCATTAGCTTGATTCTTTGGTGGGTGGTTCCTTTCTCATCGATAAAAAAAGAAGAGGATGCTAAAGCACTGCCCATCAAAGTAAGCTTGAAAAAAGTTTTTTGTGTTTCACAAAACTGGTATGGAGGTTTTTTTGTTTCTCTATTGAACTTGCCCATTGCGATTTTGGGAGCTCTTTTCGGCATTGATTTGATTACAAAAACATACGCTCTTTCTTCTGTGGTTGCTGCCTCTATTATTTCGATGCTTTTTTTTGGTATGATTGTGGGCTCGCCTTTTTTTGGATGGCTTTCCGACCGCATACAAAAAAGAAAGCCAGCGATGCTTCTCGGAGCAATTTTTTGTCTTATTTTTATGCTCCTTTTGCAATATGTGACTGTATGGAATGCTCCTCTTCTTTATCTTCTCTTTTTTCTCGTTGGGTTTACGAGCGCATCGCAAGTTATAGGTTATCCAGCAATTGCCGAGAGCAATCAGAAAGAGCTGTCGGCAAGCGCGCTTAGTTTTGCTACCATTCTCATCATGGGCGGTGGATATGGCCTAGGTCTTCCTTTTGTGGGATGGCTCGTTGCAAAGAGTTCCATCAATTCTGCAATGATTGCAATTCCCATCGGAATTGCTTTGAGTATTTTGATGGTCTTTTTGATGAAAGAAAGCTACCCGCAGCCTGAGGCAAAAAAAGAGGCTTCTCTTGAAGTCTCTTGCGAATAGAAAGTGGTTTGAACTCTTTGAGGATTCGAGAGCTGCGCTCTCGGGCTCTGCCCAAAGGGCATACCCGTAGAGCGAGTGTTTTAGGTTTCCAAAGGACTTGAAGTCCTTTGGTGGGGCTTTTAGGGGCGAAGCCCCTTAAGTTGAAAGCATTGCCAGAACTCTTATGGATCTTCTGAAGAAATTTGCGGTGTCTTTTTTGTTGCACAGAGTTCATGGAAGACGAAGGGATGATCTTTTTTGGAATAGTGTTTCCACAAATGATACGCTTTGGCAGCAGAGCGCAGAATGTCATTTTGCGTAATTTCTGCTTTTTGATCTCCCAGATCGAGAAAGACTTGCACAACCTTTTTTTCTTTGTTTGTTTCGTAAGAGAATGCGCTTTGCTCGGGATGGAGAAAGTAGTAAAAGGTTTCGTTTGTTTGTGGATGAAAGGCGGAAAGCTCATTTTCTTTGATATCAAATGAAAATAATGAAGGTGCTTTATCTGAAAAAACAGAATAATTATCTGTCATAATTGTTTCTCTCTTTATTTGTTTTTGTAACATAAATTGAACAAATTGGCAAATAAAAATTTTTTAATTTTCGTTTGTTTAGAGGGTGTTGCACGACTTTTTTGCAAACGTGATCGCCCTTTTTTCTGAGAAACGCACTCGCCAAAAATGACTGTGCAATTCTAAAATCAACCGCGCAAGAGACAGTTAGGAACTGTCCAAGTTCTTTGTGTATATTCCACCGCGCGAAATAGTCCATTTTATTCTTGGGCAGTTCCTTATGGTACATTTATTACAGTGGGAGGAGTCATGTCAGCTGCAGAAAGTCAATACCTTACCATAAACACTACGAGGTTTCAGAGTGGATTAACTATTCACGCAAATGCTTCAACGGATCGAGACACAAGGTGTTGTTTTGGCGATTGCCAAACAAGAAATCAGAAAATTAGAGGGGTTGTACAATCAATAGGCCTTCTTGGGGGGTGGGTTTTTTTGGGTATTTGTGCATTTGCTCCTGCGGAGAAAAAATATCCGTTGGTTATGACTGCTGGTGCTTTTTTTATGGTGGGTATAGCACTAACAGCTTGTGTGGCTGTAAGGTTTCTATGCAAAAAAGACCATGGCGAATCAGTCGTAGAGGGAACGGATTGTCTTGCTTAACGCGAGTTTTGGATAAGGCACTCATGAAAAAGGGCTATCTTTCAGCGATTTAACAACCAAAATTGGGAAAATGAGGGCGCCTTCGACCTCTATTTTCCCAATTTTGGTTGTTAAATCATCTGAAATATCTGCCTTTTTCATAGAGCGGCATATCCAAAACTCGCGTTTGCTTAAATGGCTTGTACCCAAAAAAGACAAGGAGCATTTGCGCGGTTGATCCATTGATGGTGGGCGACTTGCCATTTTTTTGCATTTTGCTTTTCTAGCTCTTGCAAGAGATCTGCTTGCTCTTTTTTCCCCTCTTCGTGGCCGGGATAGCACATAATACTTATAGCGCCTTTGCTTTTTTGGCAGAGAACGAGTGCTTGCTGCACACTGCTTTTTGAAGAAGAGGCTTGGGTAGTGATGCGTTTGTCTCCTCGAGGCAGGTAGCCCAAGTTATAGACTATGAGGCGAATCTTTTGAGAGGGAATGAGAGAGAAATTTTCATGAGAAGAGTGGAAAAGCAAGACCCTATCCTCCATCTGATGCTCTTTGAGCAATTGCGAGGTATTTTTTAGTGCAATTTCTTGAATGTCAAAAGCGTATACTTTTCCTTTTGGTACTTTTTGCGCAAGATAAAGAGTATCATAACCATTGCCGCAGGTAGCATCAATCACATGATCGTCTGGTTGCAAGAATGCATTCCAGTAGCTTTGTGCAAGATGCAGATGGGCAGAAAATTTTTGATCTATTGACTTGGTGCTCAAAAAAGCTCCTTAGCTATCGTACGCCTCTTTGCGCTGGGGCAATGATCCTACGAAACAGACCGAAAGACAGGTCAAAGCAATGAAATAAAAAAGCCCATGAGGTCCCAGGTAGGACATGAACAGAGGGGAGAGGAGTGGTCCTGCAACAGCGCCAAGCCCGTAAACCAAGTTAAACCCTCCTGCAACTGAAACAATTTGAGAATCGGGAATTTTCTCACAGGTAAATGACATGCTCAAGGGATAAAGGGCAAATGAAAACCCACCAAATAGCCATAGGAATGACAATTGCAAAGCCCAAGAAATATCGCTGCAAAAAGCAATCAAAATACTAAATAGTGCAGATGCAAAACAGGTAAAAATCATTACCCAGAGCCGGCTATACCTGTCGGCTAGTTTTCCCAACGGGAGTTGCAGCGAAAGCCCTCCAAATACGATCACTGCCATCATCGTGCCAATTTCAGAAAGAGTAAGTCCTGTTTTTTGTCCAAAGATTGGAGCGAGTCCATAGATGCAAGCCAGGAGCATGCCAGAGATGAATCCACCGAAAAATCCTTTGAATGAGGTGCGGAGATTTCCTAATAAAGAAAACCCTTCTGCATCGGTATAGGCGGGTGTTGGCAATGAGCGGATGCTGCAAGGGATGATGGCCAGCGCGGAGAGGCCAGCTGTTAAGCAATAAGGAAGCAAGGAGATAGGATCGCAAAATGTCAAGAAGAGCTGGCCTAAGGATGTGGCGATATAATACATGAGGATATATAGCGAAAGAGACAAGCTTCGTTTTGCAGAGGGACTTAATAATAAAATCCAGCTTTCGATTACAACAAAAACTCCTCCCATGATCACTCCGCTCAAAAAACGCAAAAAAACCCAGAAAAGAGCATCGACCCATAGAGCATGAGATAGGGTGAGAATACTATTT
The DNA here is from genome assembly GCA_021811265.1 of bacterium. GTDB lineage: Bacteria > Chlamydiota > Chlamydiia > Chlamydiales > SM23-39 > JAJZPH01. Next base: position 25,255 of record JAJZPH010000016.1, on the reverse strand, counting down.
GCTGCCAAAAGAATAGTCCAAATGCGTCGATGGCCCCATCGTGCAATCCAGGATGGTGCCAGAAGCGAAGAGAGAAGAATGCCTGCATAAAAAGAGGCGGTGATAAGGCCGATCATTTCACTACTTGTTTCTGCTAAATCAAGACGCACAGAGACAAAAGTTGAAAAAAAACCCGTTCCTAAAATGAATATGGTCAGGCTGAACAGGGGAAAGCTCAGTAACTTAAACAGGGAAATCAAACAGGCACCTCTTTTTTGTGAAGAAAAATTTTAAAAACTGCCTTTGAAAACATGCCAAGCACTGGCGGTGTTTTGATCGGATCTTCAATTGTACCTGAACTGGTGAATTTGTTTCTGCAACGTTTGTAGATGCCAAGTTCTGTGGGTATAACAGCTCTTGTTAATTTTAAAATAAATAATATAAAAAAGCTAATAAATAAAAATAATAATTGCTTAAGTTTAAAAAAAAGGTTACTATAAAGAAAGTTGGCGGAGAAATTGTAATGAAAAAAACAATTATTTCTATTTTCTTACTTAGTTTCTGTTTGTCACATTCTTACCTTTTGGCAGATGCTATCTGGACAGGAACGGGATGTGATTTGAACAATAATGCCAATTGGCAAGGAGGAACACAACCAGATGCTACAACTCTTGCAGACTTTGGAACTTCTAGTTGCTATACTCCAACTATAAGTACATTACCCACTGTATCAGCTTTGGGATTTGTTTTTTCTGGAACAAATAATTATACCTTTAACATTACTAATAATGGATTCTTACATATAGGTGCTAGTGGCATTGCTCCTTTGATACTTCCTGTTAACGTTGAATTTGATTTAACCGTTGTCGATGGGGAACTTACGTTTACCGGTTGTTCGCTAAACACAATCCTAATTAATAATAGCTCGACCGGCGGTATATTGAGTTTGACCTCCGTTTCAGGAGACAATGCAACTGCTAATCTTTCGAGTGGAGCGGTATTACAAGTAGGACCTGGTGGAAATTCATCTATTGGAAATTTAACGAGCGCATCCTTGTCGGATCAAATCACTTTTTTTAACAATCAGCTTACTGTTGGAAATCTCAACCTTCCAGCCACAATTGCAGGAGCTCTTTCTGGTACAGGCCTTTTAGTGAAAACAGGAACTGGGGTGTTGACTTTGAGCGGAAATAATAGCGCCGCCTATACAGGAGGAATCAGCATTAACCAAGGTACCTTAAGCGTCTCTTCTGCTAGCAACCTTCCCAACGGCGGTACCATTACCTTTGGTGGCGCAGCAACCATACTTGATACCCAAACTGGAGTTTTTACCATTGCCAATCCAGTCCAACTCACTGCCACTGGAACGATCAATGTCGGTAGCGGTGGAACAACAACAATGAGTGGAAAGATCAGCGGGCTTGGCTCTCTTTTAAAGAGAGGAGATGGAATTTTGGCTCTTACCAATGTAACGAACGATTATGCAGGCGATACCTCCATTCACCAAGGAACACTGCAAGTTTCAGTGGCAAGTGCAATCCCAAACATCGGAATCATCAATTTTCTTGGCACTGGTACGGAAGTGCTAGATACGCTTACAGGCGTGGCTATTCCCAATCTTGTTTTTACCAATATCAACGGAACGATCAACGTAAATAGCGGAACGACTACTTTGAGTGATAATGTCCAAGGGCCTGGTTCTATAACAAAAACGGGAGCTGGAACTCTGATTTTTAGCTTTGTAGGGAATGATTATTTAGGAGGAACCACTATCAAAGGTGGAACAGTACGGGTCTCTGCATCTTCTAATCTTCCGACAAGTGGAACCATCACCTTTAGTGCTCCTGGACCTAATACATTAGATACCCAAAATGGTGGAATTTTGATTCCCAATCCCATTGTGCTGTCTTCAAATGGAACCGTAAATGTGAGTGCAAATGCAACAACTCTTAGCGGAGCAATAGGGGGAGGTGGCGGTCTTGCAGTCATCGGAGGCGGCAGATTGATTCTTTCAGGAGTAAATAATTATTCCGGAGGAACGACAATATCTGGTGTTTCTACTCTTGAGGGAACTACCTCGAGCCTGCAGGGGGCAATTACCAATAATGGCGGACTTGTTTTTAACCAATCTACTTCCGGTACTTATAGCGGTAACATTTCAGGAGCCGGTTTTTTTGAAAAATTTGGTAGCGGGACGGTTACTCTTACAGGGACCAACAGCGCGGGAATAGGCATTATATTCAATGGCGGACTCAAGGTAAATGGAGCTCTTAACGCTTCTGCTTCTTTTGCCACCCAAGCTGGAACGACTCTAAGTGGCATAGGAACGCTTACATCGGGCACTATTCTAATCAGTGGGAATCTACAGCCCGGCAATTCGATTGGGACAATCAATATGGTGGGCCCTGTGACCTTGGGTTCTACCTCCAACTACCAGGTTGAATTTGATGCTTCTAGTTGCGATCGTTTGAACGTCACAGGAAGCGTGGCGATTGATCCTGGAGCTTCTGTTACTCTTCTGGAGGACCAGCTCATCTTTTTGCCAGCATCTTATACCATTATTTCGGCAACCAGCGTTGCAGGAACATTTACGACTTTCAATAATCCCTACTCTCTATTTTTAAACGCCTCTCTTTCCTACAACCCCGGTACGGTCATTTTAAACCTGGGTAGAAATAGCTTTACATCGATTTTGCTTGGGGCCAATGCACCCTTCAATGCTATAGCTGTTGCAGGAGATCTGGATACGATCAACCCTCTTGGTGGAAGCGATCTTGACAATGTTGTAGCGAATTTACTGACAGCAACAAGTGCTGATGTACTTATTCATGATCTTTTGCAAATACAGCCCTCGCAAATCAAAGCCCTTGGAGTTTCTGAGACCAACACCACAGTGCAGCTGCATTCGATCATTTCCGAGCATGCGGGCAGTTATACCAAGACTGCTTGTACTGTAGAGAATAGAAAAAAGTGGAGTGTCTGGGGCGATCTTTTTGGAGTTTTCTCTCACCAAGGCGTGCTGCACGGAGAGCTTGGCTTTCATGACAAAACCGGGGGCGGCCTTATTGGCATCGACGCTTTGCCTTGCAAAAATCTTTCAGTGGGAGGAGCTCTTTCCTATACATTTACCCATCTGAATTGGAACCACAATCCCTCCCATGCCACGATCCAAAATGGGTATGGCATTTTCTATGCAAGCTGGTTCAATAGACACTTTTTTGTCACGTCTGTGGCTACCTGCGGCTATAACCACAACGATGTAGATCGCAACATTTTTTTGTTTACAAGCCCCATCAATACCACAGCGCATAGTTCTTTTTCCGGCGTTGAGGGAAGCGGCTTTATGGAAATGGGTGCCACTGCAAATTATCAAAAAGCAGAGTTCAAGCCTTTTATTTCTCTACACTATTGCTATCTCCATCACAACCATTTTAAAGAAAGGGGAGCCGATGGACTCAATTTACGAATAGATGGAGCGAATGCAAATCTTTTGCGCAGTGAAGGGGGGTTACAGATTTCCTATTGTTATAGAAGAGAGGATGTGGAGTGGATCCCACGCGTAGCTGCTTCGGTAGTTGAAGAGAATCGTTTTAAGGGAAAGTATTATCGAACTGAATTTGTGGAAAATCCCGGCGTCTTTTTCACTGTCAAAGGCCTGCGTCCCCAGCATACCCTATTTTCTCCAAAGGCGAGCATACAGATGAAAAAAGGAGAAAATTTTTCTCTCTTTTTAGGATACGAGGGAGAATTTGGCTCTAAATTTCATAACAATAGAGCTCATATGTTTATTAACCGCTCTTTTTAACGCGAGTTTTGGATAAGGCACTCATGAAAAAGGGCTATCTTTCAGCGATTTAACAACCAAAATTGGGAAAATGAGGGCGCCTTCGACCTCTATTTTCCCAATTTTGGTTGTTAAATCATCTGAAATATCTGCCTTTTTCATAGAGCGGCATATCCAAAACTCGCGTTTTTTAGGACGGATCCACGTATCTCTTTCAAAAAATGGAAAGAAGGGGAGTTTGTTTTAAGGCACGGGTTGCAAAAAAGCTGGATCGAAAAAAGGAAGAGCGGGTTTTTTCTTTTTTTCTACCACTGGAGCCTGCTTTTGAACTTCGTCCTGTGCAGTAGCTGGCTTTTTAGATTTCCAGATTCTGTCTGCTTCTGCAAAGATCCATTCTAAGTCGCTGCCGGCAAGATCTGTGCGATCGCGGAGATCATGTCTTAAAGAGAGTGCTTTTTTAAAGAGAGCTGGATTTTGGGAGATCCACCGAGTGAGAGCTTGTTGCTCTTTTGGCCAATAGGTAACCTGTCCATCTAAAAAGCAGAGGGCGTTGATCTTTTCAGAAAAGGCCTCATCGAGCTCTTCATCTAAAAAAGCATTTTTGCCAGTTGCAAGGAAAGTTCTACTTTTTACGCTATAGAGGCCTACTTTGATAGTGGGATTTGTGGCCAGCTGCTGACGATCTTCTCTGAGCTTTTCTCGAAAATATTCTGCTTCTCTATGATCGACAATGAGAATGGTGAGCGGTTTTCCCGTTTCCTTGATTACAACCACTTCTTCGAGAGGCTTTTGGAATGAGCCAAAAGGCTCTACACGTCGATTCCTTCCCTCGGTGTCGAAGATCTGTATAAAGTTGGGAGATGCCATGATCGAGGAGTCAAGGAAAGGCGCGATTTTTTGATAGGCACTATGGGCTGATTGTTGCAACACTTCTTGCAAGGAAATGAGGGGGATCGGAGGTGTCTGCCGAGAAGAAAAAGAAGGACACATCTTTATTTTAGACGACGTTGTTTCTTCAGAAAGAAAATCGCGCAGCCCCGACGAAAGGGTAGGTACAATGCGAGGAGGAAATGAGAGGGGTCTGAGATGGTGCGGATTTGATGGATCTGTGGTACGCTGCCAATCGCAACAAGCGGTGGGGGAAAAAGTGGTGGGCCAGGGAATAGGAGGAGGTGGTGGTTCAAAACGCTCTTTGAGTTGGCATTTTTGCGTTACTGACTGCTCTACTTGTACTTGCACCTGCTGCTCTACTTGCTGTTGCTGGGTAGATGTTTGTGCAACAGATGCCGATCGTTCCAGATCATCATGAGAGTCAAAGACCAAAGCGCCGTCTACTTTGTAAACATGGACTTTTTCTGGGTAGAGACCTTTTCCGAGCGCTTCGAGGTCGCTTTTCATTTTTGCCTTTTCTTTTGGGTCGAAATGAATGCTATCTTTCACGATGTTATATAAAGAAAGACGCAAAGCGTCAAAGACAACTTTTGGGTCTACCTTTTCGTCTAGGTACCCATAGAGAAGAAAGGGGTTGATTTCGATCTTCGTTACCAAGAGGCTTCGAAACTCTTTTAAAATGGAAAGAGCCTCTTTTTCCGAGGAAGCTGTTTCGATTTTATCCAAGACGGCTCTTCGCACAACATCTTGCATCTTATATCGATCGGAAAGGTAGTTGAGCTCGGCAAGAGAGAGCCCTTCATTTTTTGCGCAAAAACGGATGATGTCCTCAATGGTCACAGACCGATCGCTAGCAATGCGCGCTTTGACCGCTTCTGTCATTACAAATTGCAGCCGCTGCTTTGCCCTTTTCAGCCCTCGCATCCTCCATATGGCCTGGGAGAGCTGCTCCAATGTTGTGTTTTCTCCAATCGAAACAACTCCGCGGCTACCTCCGGGTTGAGGTACATCGGCGGCAAAGGTGTGAGGATCATCAAAGTAGGTGATGCGCTTTTCTTTGGGTATTCTACTATCTTTTAGAAGAATACCATGCGTGGATCCACGTTCTAAAATGAATTGTTGAGAACCGACATAATAGACAACTCCTTCAATCGAAGGACGCGCTTTTTCGGAAAATTGCAAGATGGCGCGTGCTACGATTTCGGGATCGACGCCATTCAAAAGGGCGCCTCGATCGATAAAGGCGGATGCTTTAGAGTCTTCATGGAAGAATCGGACCAAAAGCTCTTCTAAAAGCGCGCGCGGATTTTTTTCTTTTAAAATTTCTATAGAGTCTTTTTCTCGGCATTGTTGCAGTAAAAGATCCACGCTCTCGCCGATCGTTCCTGGATCCCAATGGACCTTTGTTCCTTCTGGAAAGCACCCATCATTATTTGGAGTTCCCGTTAAGGAATAGAAGGAGGCGAACATCGAGGTGAAATTGAACGGATCAGATTTTAAGTTCATGGTGAAATATTTGATCTGCGGAGAGATGACCCATTCCACATAGGAGATGGCAAAAGAATCGTTTTCTTGTAGATGAATTAATGTTTTTTCATCGCTCTCATCAAGGGAAAAGAGTGCAAGCTCCTGGTCGAATAGCCTGCTAAATTCTCTAGCTACACTGGTCTCTTGAGGGCTGATGCCACGATTAACCCCCTCTTGCGTTGCCTTTTCTTTCCATACAACGAGTAATCGTGCAATTTGCTCCTTGGTTAAACCCTTTTGTAGGGTCAAGATGGCCGATTTCAACCAGCATTCATAAGGGTTGCGGATGGTTGATTGTTCATCAGGACTTTCATTGCCCTCACTTGGCCGTGCAAACTCTTCACACATCTGGCCTTTAGAGCGTGCGTAATCGACGTTGGGAATTCTTTTCAAGATCATGGGAAGAAGGGGAGCAAAACATCCCTTGACAAGTCCTAACAACTCTTTTTCTTTACTCTGCGCTACAAATGAGGGGAGTCTGCTTGCCCTGCCAAGAACATAATCGGTAAACTCTTGCTGATGTTTTCTTAAAAGACCAAGTTCGGAAAAGTCACATATATCACCCAAACAAATATGTTGTAAGATCAAAGGTGCTACCTGACTTTTAAATTGTTCCTCGTCGATGGTAGTAGGGCTGAGAGCTTTGAGGTCGATGAGCTGTTTGATCTTTGGATCTTTGAGCATGACCAGAAGAATTTTTCCCATGAGCTTGACGCTTTTTTCTGGGAGAGTTTTGCGGCTGCCCAGAGGATGGTTCAATTCATTTTTTAAAGGATCGCACAATTTATGAAACTCATCGATGACGGCTTTTGCAGAGCCGCGCACACTGGCCAATATGTGGCGCAAAGAATCGAAGGAGTTATGATCTTCTCTTGCTTTTTTCGGATCGTCTAAAAGAGAAAGGCCATCCTCGATGCATCGAAGCTCTAGCGCTTGCAAATCTTCGTGCGTGGCATTGAGCTCTTCTTTTTCGAAAAGAGAGCGCCGCATGACCTTGGCAAGGCCCCAGGGATCAGGAAGAAAGTTTCTTGTGCAGTGAAAAGCATTGGCAAACCTGCCGAAGGCTTTTTTAAAGGTCTTCGTAATACTTTCGATATTGGTAGCAGCGACCGTTTTGGGCCAGATGTTGATGACGATCTGATGACCATTGCTTTCTACAGCATTGGCCAGAGGGATCAAACAAAAGGTTTTTCCCCATCCCATCAAGGCTTCCAGCACGGCTTTTGGTTCATTGCCCAAGAGCATGGTGTCGAGCTGCTCCATGGGTCTTTTCCACAAAAGTACCTTCATCGAAGCTTCAAAGAGCAGCTTGGCTCGAAGGATATCGGATCTGCCCTCGAAGCTATAAACCCTCTCTTTTTGGAGAGCTTCCGCAAAGGGGGTGAAATCAGAAGAAGCGGGCGTTAAGGTGGCTGTTTGGGTAAAGAGAAATTCGAATCGAGAGGTCATAACAAGAAGAAGGTAGAAGCGCTCTTCGATGAGCGGTTGACTTTCTTGAGGAATCAACCCCTGTTCTACAAGTTTTCCCAAATCGCCTCGAGAAAAGGCAGAAAATAGCTCTTCGAATGTCAGTCGATTTTCTTTTTTTCTTTGCGCATCGAAGCTGTGCGCTAGACGTTCATCTTCGTTAAGTGGTTTCTCTTTGGGAAACTTGCAGAGCTGTAAAATAGCTTTTCGTTCCTGATCGACTCTTCTTTGAAACTCTTTTTGGATTTGAGAGCGTTCTTCAAGAAGAGCCTCTGAAGAAGCGCCCTCTTTAAAGCGCAGCTTTTTGGAAGCGTTTTTGGGCCGTGCATGATAATCTTGTAGACTTTTCTGGATCTTTTCCAAAGAGGTCTTTACAGAGGACTCAGAGATTTCTTCTCCATCTAGTGTGAGCTGGGTGGGTGGTTCAATTGTTGCGGCCGTGGAGCTATCTTCGACAAAATATTTCTCAAAAAGGGAGGAAAAGAGCCGATTGATCTGATCTTCTCTTTGGGAGAGGCTGTCGCGAAAAGCGATGGGTGCACTTTGTGTTTTTGCTGTATCGGCTCCATCTTCTTCCCTGGCAGAGATGGTTGTGACGGAATGAAAGAGAGAAAGACAAAAAGTAACTGCTTTTTTTGCCATGAGGACCTGGCCAAGACCAGGAAGAGCAGTGAGAGCCGCTTTTCCGATCCATGAGAGGGCAAGATTTCCCAAAAAGAGGACATTTTTTTTGCAAAAAAGAGCTGATTGAAGAATATGCATAGTCTCGCTTTTTTTGCATTCAGACCAAGCAGCTTTGAAAAGTGGCGGAAGAAAGTCTTTTGGAAAAAATGCACTGTCCTTCTTATCGAAGAGTGGCTCCATCTTCTTTCTGATCTCTGCTATTTCCTTATCAATTTTACGGACCGCTTCAGGGCTAGATTGGGCTTGTTTCTCTTGCAGCGAATTGATCTCTTTTTGCAGAGCAACGCACTTTCCCCAATTATCTAATTTTGCTTCCATTGCTTCGATAGAGGAGGTCGTAGTGCCATTTTCTGCAGCCTTTTGTAGGATGAGAAGAAGATTTCCAGCAAAGCTTTCATAGCGGCCATGGAGAAGGGAAAGATTTGCAAGAAGAGCATTTCTTTTGCTTTCAAAAAGCTTTTGTTTCTGCGGATCTTTCTCCCAGCCGCTCGGGATTCTGTTGGTAGCGAGTCGGTGCAATAAGAAGAAATTGCTGCAAATGTTTTCTAAAGAAAGATCCCAAAGTTCTACGGAAAGGTCCAAAATGCCATTGGCGTGATATCTGGTGGTTTGAGCAAATTGTTCTAGGGTTTTTTGATCAAGGGAAGAAAAGTTGTCTCTATAGGGATTAAACAGACTATTTTTCACCAGCTGGATGATTCTGGGAAGAAGGGAGAGAGGAGTTGAGGACGCGTTGGGAATTTGCGTTGGGTCGGCTCCGAGGTCTTTCACCGCATTGGAGAGGATGGTCTCGGTAAGTTGAGCGGCTCTGCTGCGATCACCATCTTGTGCCCAGAGAGTTTGTTGCCGTGCAAAAATTGCCGGAGGGAGAAAAAAGTGACTAGCAAAGATATCGAGTCCCAGCGATTCGACCCACTGTTTTAATTTAGTCTCAATTGATGCAAGAGAAGAGCTAAGGTAGCTTTGATTTGCATATTCTAGCCGTCGAAGCAGGAAGCGTTCCTGGTAGGGCGTAAGATAGGGTTTTTGGCCAGAGGCAACGACTTGTAGATACCGGTTATACTGGATCTGGATGAGAAAATATTCTAAGGTTGTTTGAGAAAAAACTTTAGACGGTTCCTGGGGAGTGCCGCTCTGGAGAAGTTGGTTTTCAAAACGGAGAGCAGAGAGCCTGAGACTTATTTCCAAAGATGTGGTATTGGCATGGTCCAACAGCAGGGGGAGGATGAGCCCTTCGAGGAGAGAATGAGTTTGTTCCGAGAAGAGAACACCTTTTCCTAAAAGCTCCAGTTGGGAGAGGTATTCTTTTGCGGCAACAAGATCATGTCGAGTAAATGCTAAAAGGAGCAGATAAGATAGTGCTTCTGGATCGGAAGAGGTTAAAGCTTTGTCTTCTAGGGAGTAGGTGTAGAACTTTCCTTTATTTTCTTTTTCGAGAAAGGAGCGGAGTGTGCTTTCAACGAAAGGAGAAGAAGAAAATTGAGAGAAGTGTTTGAGGACAAAGCTTCCAATCAAAGTGGAAGTAGGCTGGGGGAGGAGGAGAACTTTCTTTTCATGCTTTTCGTTTTCTAAGAGCAGATAGTTGGAAAAAGGAAGAAGGGCAGCATCGTGTTGTTTTTTTGCTATGAAAAAGCCGGGAAATGCACCATCGGAAAGAGCTTCTTCTTTTCCATCTACTTTTTGCACCTGAAATGCTAGAGGACGCGAAGGGTCTTGAGGAGAGGGTAGCTCTGAAAACTCGATGCGAGCGATGTGGCTTGGAGATGCAGGGTTGACGTAAGTATGGACCTGTTTTAGTGGTTGAAACCAGGAAAGAAGAGCAATGGATGCAGTGGCGGTGGGGATTCTTTGCAATCTCACCTGATCTACTTGTTTTTCTTCGAAGAGAATTTGCAAACGCTTAGTGCTGCCTTCCTGGATCTTTTTTGCAGGAAGAGAGGAGAGTAGTTCTTTTCCAGATAAACAAAGCACGCGGCAGTATTCGGAGGAGTTCTCTTCCACCCAATAGGAGAGGTCTGATGGGGTTTTTGTGGAAGTTGTTTCTTCAGGAGCTAGCCAGCGATAGGCTTTTTTTTCATGCCATCGGATGATGTGAAAAGAGTTGTCTTTTCTCATTTCTACCAAAAGATTTTCTTCCGGGAAGTAGACTTGGGAAGGAGAGAGAAAAAAACATCTGTTGCACTGAGCTTGAGGAAGTTTTTTCTTCAAAAACTCTTGAAATGTAAGAGGGGAGGCGTTTTTTAGCTGAGTGTCAAAAGAGAAGCTGAGGGCAAGAGCTTTGCATTCAAATGTGGGGTAGCTGCCGCTCCACTCGTAGTCTGGTTGAAAGGGAATCGAAACTTTTTTATCTCGCAGCAGGGTTTCGATGAGGTTTTTTCTGAAGAGAGGATCTTCGTTCAGAGTTTGTTGGATGAGTAAGCGAAAACGAGAAAGGATAACGGAAGCTCTTTGATGATTCAGGTTCCAATGATCATCTTTATTGAGAAAGGAGCTGTGATGTTGTGCTCTCAAAAGATGAAAAACGGCATCTTTTTTCTCTTCATCAGAAAGAGAGGCGGGATGTCGATTTTCGTAGCGAGAAAAGATGAAGTTCAAAATATTTGCACGCTGCAAGGGATCGGATGCAAATGGATAGGCTTGCCAAAGAGAGTGGAAAAAGTCTGGAAAATAAGATCTGGACGAAGGTGCAAAATGGGTGCACAAGTCTTTCATTTCTTCGCCAAGGCATGCCATTGTGGCACAAGAGGCCCACAATTTCTGTGAAGAAAGCTGGTCGAGAGTTTTGTGAAAAAAATGGCCGAGTGTTTTGATGACCTCGGGGTTTTCTTTGATTTGTGCGCGCAGAGAACCTAATTGATTGATAAGGAGAGAGAAAAAGTATAGATCGGTATTTGACTTAAGTGTTTTATAATGTTCGCAAAAATAGTCGAAAGATCTCATAAAATGGGAGGTTTTACTCGATGCGGAAATCATCTGAAAGCGCTCGAAAGCTTCTGCCGTCACATCGCCTGTATCAGTGTGTTTTTCACGAAGAATTTCCTCTTGTGTCCTTGACAGAGGAAAAAAGACAGGATTGACAACCGTTGAGGGACCGTGAACCATATCGCGGAGGATGAAGTAACAAAATTCGGAAAAGGTGTGCTGCGTCGAAAATACTTCCTGCCACCTGTGGGAGAGCAGATTTTTGTAAGATTCTTCCTGTTTTTCCTCTTTCCTTGCGAAAGTTGTGACACTAGGGAGTAGCATAAAATTCGAATAGAAAGAGGCTTGGCGCAATCGGTGTCTGAAAATGGTATGGACAGTTTCTGTTGTTTTGTTGAGGATTGAAGTTGCAAATGTCCAAGCTTTTGGTGTCCAGCTTAAATTCCATCCCGTTTTAGGAGAAAGAGCTCCTGAACAGGGTATCTCTTCTATACCTGCGCTAAAACCTTTTCTCATGTAGAGTTTGCGCCAAACAAAGTGGGAAGTGAGGTGGAAGGAAAAACGTGCAAGAGAAAAGGAACGTTCGAGAAGTCCGCCTCTGGGATTTGGATGTTGAAAAGAGGGCATCAATGCTTGTCTTTGCTCTTCAATGGGGGCAGGGGTTCCCTCGAAAATCTGCTTCGGCTTGTTTTCCTTTTTTTCTGTCTCTTGCTTCTCTAGTTGTTCCAGAGAAGGATCTTGAAAGAGGCACAAGAATTTTTCCTCTTCCGATTGTCCTAAACAAACAGTCTCGACTCTTTTTCTGGTTTCGGGGTTTGCTAAAAATTGCCTGTAAACTTTTTTTTGCCGCTCGGGCAGTCCTTGCTCTGAGAACTCACCCCAGTCAACAGACAGTTCGCTTGCAAATTTACCATACCAAAAAAAGCACTCTTTTTGTTTTTTTTCTATTTCTTCGAGAGAATAATTTTTTGTGAGATCATATCCAAAATAGCGGCAGACCTCTTCTAATTGTTGGTAGGTAGGACCAGAACTTATTTGTCTTTTGGGTTCTTGTGCCCACATAATGATATCGGCGCCTTGAGGGTCGCCTGCGCCATCTAATAGAGACTCTTTGCACTCTCTGGCAAGAAAGTCGGTGATTGCGTAGAGAGTAAAGAGAGAAACAGCCTTTTCGCAGGAATCTTTAGCCCAAAAAACCTCAATATTATACAAGCGAATCATCAGAAGGTGGATTTTTTCCAAAATTTCTCTCTTTTCCGCCTCTGCAATTTTTGCCCAAAAATCTCCTTTTCCTCCAGGTGGGGGCAAAAGGCGGATCTGCATGTTTAAATAAAGGAAAAGATGTTGATCAGCTTTGGCGTCTAATAGTTTTTGCGTATCATCTGTCCACTCTGCCATCAGGCACAGAATGTTTTTTTCCGTGATGCAATCGGGTTTTTGGGGAATGGGAAGAGATTCTGCCACGGCTTCTGTAATTGTATAGGAAGAAGGGGGAACAGAGGGAAGAAGCTTTTCTGAAGCGACTGTTTGTGTGACAGGATTTGCCAACTCATAGGAAATTTCTCCTGTGCGGGTCGTTATTTGCTGGAGTTGGCGGACTGACTTTTGGATCAGAGAGATCTTTTGTGTGCCGAGCAGACTGCGGAGTGTGATTTTTAAAAAGAGCTTCATCAACTGCCCCTGCAAATAACAGTATAGCTCCTGGTAGATCTTGAAGGGGATGGAAAGAATGCGGAGCAGCTCCTCGTAATTTTTGTAAGGTATATGGAGAAGATCAAACATTTCTTTGGGAAGAAGATGCAGCTTTTCTTCCAGCGTGGCAGTGCGTGCGAGGAAAAGAAAAGAAGCTAATAGAAGGTTGACTGGAGCTGCAAAGGGAAGAAGGGAGGTAAAGACGAGAGTGCATAAAGGGTAGGCAAGGATAAAGTTTGCCTCCATCCAAAGATTGCGCACGTAGCGAACGTAGATCTGATAGAAATGGAGAAGAGAGGGGCGCCGCGTTACGAAGGCAAGCTCTTTTCTGAGGAAATCCTTTGAGAAGATCTCTTTCCATGGAAAAGAGGTAGAAAGAGTTTCTTTTGGAGCCATTTCCTGCAACACTTCGCAAATCAGAGAGTCGACGGGCTCTCTGACCTCTTCTCCTAAAATTTCAATCAAAGCATCGCGCAGTTCTGCGATATTTTCTTTTCCTCCGATCTTTTCGAGAAGATTTGCTGTTATTCGCTTCACTTCGGGGGGAAGAAAAAAGGAAGGATGTTCTTCTTTCTGCTTTGCTCTTTTTTCCTGCAGTCGAAGAATTTTATTTGCCTCGGCAAGTGTTGAGGTGATGTGAGGGGGGATATGCTCTTTTGAGTAGGTCGTGGTAGCCATTTCGTACAGATGCTGGGCGGCTCTGAGGAGCTTGGTGCGAAGGGAGGCGTTTTCGGCAAGGAGATCTTCTTTCTCCTTTACATGGGACCACATCTTGAGAAATGCTTCCAAAAGACAGTCGCATTGAAATTTTTGAAATTCTGCTTCACCGAGATGTAAATGGTGGCGCAGATAGAGTTCAAAAAGAGCGCGCGGCTGATCAGAAGTATGTTTGCTTACAGGAACTGGCTGGCTCAAGGCAAGATTGGGTGAACGTTTGAGCGATTGAACGAGCCCGTGGAAAAAGTCGTTTAAGGAAAAGCTTGTCTTTTCCCAGTGGGGCTTTGCCGTGTAGGAGAGAAATTGATAGAAAAACTCTGTAGATAACTGCTTTTCTTCGATATCGCAAAATACGAGAGGCAGACAGATCTCTGAGGTGCTGACAGCGCCATGCTCTTGGTGGTAGTCACTTTCTTTGGAAAAGACAGTTAGTTGCAACTTTCCATCTGGTTGTTTTTGGATCTCGATCCAAACAGACTCATTGTGTTCTGTAATTCCCGTCATGCTCAAAAGATCCTGGCCTAAGGGAGGGAGGGCAGAAACGAGAGAGGAAAAGATGGCATCTTTCGATTCTTCCATTGCATTTTTTGCAAGAGGCAATACTTGTGATATTGCATCTTGAACTACTTTTTCCATACCCTCTCTGAGGAGCTTTTCCCATATCTGTTCTGCAAATGGATGCGTACTGGACGGGCCGAGCACAACTTCGCGAAGATCGGTCTGCAAACTATCTTTGATGGTGCTTTTCCACGATTCGGGCAGAGGAATTTTGCGAAAAACGCTGTCCATCACACGGCTCAAAGAGTCCTTTATTTCTTGAGCAGGTTGAGGAAAGGAGGAGGAAAACGTATGTAGCCCACTTTTTATTGCAGCCAGAATCTGTGTGCCTTTTTCACCTGCGAGCAGCTGCTGGAATTCTTGTGGAGCCATATGCTCTAAAATGAACTTGGAAGCAGGATTGGGTTTGGTAACATCTTTGTAAAGAGTTCCGTGTAAAAGGAGAGGGTCCCCTATTGTTTTTACACGATCCGCAAGCTCGTGCGCCATGTGCAAAAGATCTTTTTCCCTTTTCGCTTTGTCTTGATCGTGGACGATTTTTTCCAGCTCTTCTTTTCTTCTCAGCGCCTCTGGAATCGTTTGTTGGAAAGATTTGGGAAGATGGTGTTGATAGAAGTCAAAAATTGCGTTAGGAAAAGAAAATAGACTTCCAAAAAAAAGCTCGGAAAAAAGTGATTCGGTCATTTCTGCGCTGGGTTCTTTTGGAACAGAAGGCAAAAGAGAAGAGCTTACCCCTCTTGTCTTTGGAGAAGGAGCCGCATGAGAGGCGGAAAGAGGTGGAAGGAAAGGATCTAAAGTAGAAGGGGTAGGAGATACTTTTTCGTCTTCGAGAGCAACTGAGAAACTGGTTTTGGGAAACAGAACACGTGAAAAAATCTTTTTAATATCGCTGCATGTGGGGGAGACAAAATCAGAAATGGTGTGTAGTCTGGTATAGATTTTTGCAGGTTGGGCTTTAAAAGCGGCAAGAGAAAGAGCCGAGCGAATTGGAGAAAAGAAAGAGCCCACTCTGGACAAAAAGGTTTCTGGCAATGTTTGTAAACTCAATTTTTAATCCCCGCCAAAACAGTTCATTCAATGGAAATAGTATAAAGGTTGTCCTGTTAAAATTCCACCCTATTTATGGCTTTTTTTCTCAATCTTTCGCTTGCGAAGATTTTGTGTTTCTAGTAAGATTTTGAAAAATTTTGGGGTATTAGCTCAGTTGGTTAGAGCGCCACGTTGACATCGTGGAGGTCGGCTGTTCGAGCCAGCCATATCCCATGTGACCCAAAAAATCTTTTGAATAGAGACCTTTCTACCCTTCGCAGAAGCGCATCTGGCCTTCTTGCAGCTTCTCTTGTTGCAATAGACCCCTCTCTTCTCCTCATTGGAGGGGGAGCGCTGATGGTAGGCTTTTACTATGATTTTATTCCCTCCTATGAGGTGACAGAGCCATTTTTGCACCTTGTAGAGCAAAAAATGCGGCAGCTGGTCAAAGCTGCCCTTGCTATCGAAAAGATGGAAATGGAGAGTAAAAATGCGAAAGAATATTTGGATCATTTGGGGCACCATTATGCCATTGAGGAAAATCGAAATTATCCTACGACCACCCTTTTTTGCATTCGAGACTTTCTTGTTGGCAATCGTGCTTCTTGCGATTTTGCCGATCCTCTCGCCCCCCCCTTTGTAAAAAACACAAAAGAAATTTCCCATTTTCGACTTTACTCTCTCCAACCGATTGGAAATAAGCGATTTCGCATTCTTGGATCTGTACATGAGCATGATGGGGATCTGAAGGAAGAGTGTAAGCTTCTTACACACTACCAAAAAAAGAACCATCTAGTTGACGGGGAGAGGGCAGATCTATTTCATAGAGAGGAAAAGGGATGGATATGGCACCCAAAGGGATTGGTATTGAAGGAGTTGTGTGTTGAACGGTGGAATTGCGCGCAAAGGGAGCACAATGCACACTGCATAGAAACGGTTTCTTTGCATGACCTATCAACGCATAAAGAGAGGCCCTCTCGCATCAAAGAAGAAAAGATTTCTATGCATCGTTCTTTTTTTAAAAAAGAGAAGAGGAGCCTTCCTTTTCGAACAGCAGAGCTTTTTTGGGAACATTCTTTGCCTCATGAAGAGATATTAATGGAAGGTCTTTTGCATCCTGCGAAAGGTTTTCGTGCTTTAGAGCTTTGCTTTGTTTTGCGAAAAGAGCTTTTACAAGAGTGCATTTCTTCCTTGCAATTCATTGACAAAATTCTTAATATGTATCCTTTTGGCAACCATTGCACATGGGTTTTTTCTTCTGGTAGAAAAGTCAAAATGATTGCTGAAAGTGAGGCGCTGCTAAGTGCTTTAGAGATGTTAAAAATCCCCTTCGTCCGAGAAGAGAGAGGGGAAAAAACAGTTACGGTTGAGGCGCGTATCCAAGATCGATTGGGCAGAGGATGGCAAGTTGCCTACCTTTCGATTGACACGAGTGACGAGGATGTTCTGGTCATTGAGCGCTCTTCGATGGGAATATTGGAACGATGGATTGCTCTTTGGGTTGAGCATTCGTTAGAAGATATGTTGGAAGTGCTCGAGCCGAGGGTCGAAAAAATTTTATTTGCGGAAAGGAAAAAAATTTGAGGATCAATAGAGAAATACGGGCAGAAAGAGTACGTGTCATTACGGAAGATGGAGAGCAGCTCGGCATCATGAGTGCGCGAGATGCTTTGATGCGAGCGGAAGCTGCGGGGGTAGATTTGATTGAGATCGCACCCAACGCAGATCCACCTGTATGCAAGATAATGGACTACGGAAAGTTTCGCTATCACCAGACCAAAAAGGAAAAGGAGAGCAAAAAGGCCTCGCATCAAGTCAGGGTCAAAGAGGTCAAGTTAAAGCCAAACATCGACCCGCATGATTTGCAGACGAAGATCAAGCAAATGAAAGAGTTTCTTCAAAAAGGAAATAAGGTGCGCATTACCTGCACTTTTAGAGGAAGAGAGATGCTCTACATTGCTGCAGGAGAAAAGCTGCTAGAGAGCATATACGAATCGTTGAAAGATGTTGCAATGGTAGAAGCTCCCATCAAGACATTGGGGCGAACGATGAGTTTGAGTTTAGCTCCGCAGGGAGGAAAAAAGGTGAAAGTAGAAAAAGGAGAAGCCAGTGGTTAAGATGAAGGTCAATAAATCGGTCAAAGCCCGCTTCAAAGTGACGCGAACAGGAAAGCTAATCTACAGCAAACCCGGACGTCGACATCTTTTGGAGAAGAAAACTTCTAAGCGCAAAAGAAAAATGCGCACGAAAGCTGCTTTGGCCAAGAAAATAACAAAAAATTATTTGAGAATTTTAGCAATGTAAGGAGCAAGAGCGATGACTCGAGCAACAAGCGCACCCGCAAGACTTCGAAAAAAAAGAAGATTATTCAAGCAAGCGAAGGGATTTGTAGGGGACAGAAAAAATCATATTCGTTTGACAAAAGATGCGATGATGCAAGCTTTGGCTTATAATTATGAGCATCGAAAAGACCGGAAGAATTTCATGAGGAGCATCTGGGTTGTACGTCTGAATGCTGCGGCCAAATCCCAGGGCATTTCCTATAGCAGACTGATCAACGGTCTCAAGAAAGCAGGATGTCTATTGGACCGCAAACAGCTCTCTGAGCTAGCTATCCATGATCCAAGTGCATTTGCTACAGTTGCAATGAAGGCAAAAGAGGCGCTTGCGCCAGCATAACTTTTTTGTTTTGAACGGGAAGAACATGAAAACTTTTGCATCGGAAATTGCAAAAATCCGAGAGAGTTTTCTTCAAGATTTGCAAGAAGCCATTCGTTCCAAGGATGTGGAGGAGATCCGCATCAAATATCTGGGAAAAAAGGGTTCTTTGTCTTCCTTGATGAAGCTGCTGAAAGATGCGAAAGAAGAAGAAAGACCTCTTTTTGGAAAACTCGTCAATGATCTGAAAGAGGAAATCACCTCGCATATTGAAAATAGCCTCAAGAGGCTTTCTCTTGGCGAGCAGAGTCAAAAATTTTCACGAGAAAAAATCGATGTGACTCTCCCTGGGCGCAGAGCCTTTGTGGGCAATCTCCATCCCGTGACGATGATGATCGAAGAGTTGATTGGGATTTTTTCCTCTATGGGATTTTCCGTACAGTTTGGGCCTGATTTAGAATCGGATTTTTATAATTTTGAGGCATTGAACTTTTCCAAAGATCACCCTGCGCGCGACATGCAAGACTCTTTTTACGTTTCGCCGAACATGCTTTTGCGCACGCAAACGAGCAATGTACAGGTGCGGGTGATGGAGAGCTATCCTCCTCCCATTCGCATTGTTGCGCCAGGTCGTTGCTTTCGCAATGAAAATGTGTCGGCCAGGTCTCATGTTTTATTTCACCAGATTGAGGCGCTTTACATTGATAAAGGGGTTACTTTTGCTGATCTGATGGCGACTTTAGAAGAGTTTTTGGCCAAATTTTTCAAAAAAGGGGTAAAAGTTCGTTTCCGTCCCAGTTATTTTCCCTTCGTGGAGCCGGGAATGGAAGTGGATGTGCGCTGCACGCAATGTTCGGGACAAGGGTGCCGTCTATGCAAATACTCAGGATGGCTTGAGATTTTAGGTGCGGGGATGGTACATCCCAATGTGATGCGCGCAGGGGGTGTGGACCCAGAGATCTTTACTGGATTTGCCTGGGGGCTAGGAATTGAGCGCATGGCTCTTTTGCACTATGAGATTCCAGACATACGATTTTTAACGGAAAATGACATGAGGTTTCTGGAGCAGTTCAAAGAAGAGGGATAAAAAACAATTTTTCTTACGGAAGAGTGGCAGAGCGGCCGAATGCGTCTGTCTTGAAAACAGATGGCCTCGTGAGGGGTCCGGGGGTTCGAATCCCTCCTCTTCCGTTTATCTTTACGGTTGTAAAAGCTTGTGTTGATTCATTGGGAAGAGTGGCAGAGTGGTCGAATGCGTCTGTTTCGAAAACAGATAATCCCGCAAGGGATTCAGGGGTTCGAATCCCTTCTCTTCCGTTTCCATAGATAAATCTCCCATTGTGTTTTTCTCCTGCCTTTATCGAGAGCTGAGCTCTCGGGCTTTCCCCAAAGGGCGTGCCTGTAGAGCGAGCTCTTTGGAAACCGTTTTTTAGGTTTCCAAAGGACCTCAAGTCCTTTGGTGGGGTTTCAGGGGCGAAGCCCCTTAACCTGAGGCAAGAGCTTATTTCACTTTGATTTGAATTTTCTTCCCTTTGGTCTCTTTGCTCTTTTTGAAGGATATCTTGAGGATACCATCTTTTACAGCCGCCTCGGGTATTGCTTTTTCATCGATGGGGGATGGGAGTTGAAAACGATACGAATAGGATTGCGAGGATTTGACGTGAACCTTCACATCCTTTCGCTCTTCTTTTGCTTCTCCTTTGATCCATACGATGTTATCTTCGCAAGAAATTTCGATATCCTTGGAAGGAATGCCGGGAAGGGCAGCTTCTACGTAGATTTTGTTTGCATCTTCGTAGACCGAAAGGCCCGATTCATTTTTAAAAGGAAGAGAGTTGAAGGCAGTCATTAAATTACGCAGTTCATTTTCATCGCCAAAAATGGATGGAAGCCAATACTTCATAAAAGCTCCTTGGTTGATTTTGTTCTAAAGTTGCACAAGCGCCTTTTTTAAAGCATTTAGACGTGCTCAACTTTACTATGTAGTGAATGTAAAATTTTTTTTATTTTTTTTAAATCTTTTTGCGAAGTAGAGAAAAGTTTTCGATTTCTTCCAGCTGCAGAGGGGTGGTAGAGGGGAATTAGCAATAGATCTCCCCACAAGGAGGAGATACGAAAAGTTTTTCCATGAAGGGCTTTCATCGATGTGAAGGGAAGTGCAAAAAGGGAAAAGAGTGCTTTCGAAGCGTGGTTGCCAAGAGAGAGAATGATCCGCGGTTGTAGGTTGTGCATTTCAGAAGCCAGAAGCGATTTCCACTTCTCAATTTCTTTGGAAGAGGGAAATTTGCGCTTGAAAATAGGGCATTTGATGAGATTGGTGATGTAGAGGTCTTTTCTTACGATCTTGGCTTTGACAAGAAGGGTGTTTAAAATTTTGCCAGCTCTACCCACAAAAGGTTTTTTTTGAAGAACCTCTTCTTTTCCCGGAGCTTCACCGACCAAGCAGATGAGAGGTTTTTTAGCACCAGTTCCTCGGACGAAGTTTTTTTTCTTCCAAAGAGAGCAGGTTTTCTTCTTTCTGTGCATAGAAAATGGGGTAAAAGATGTCTTCCTTTTTTGGTATAAACCTCTAAGGGAGGAAAAACAAGTGTGAATTTTTCTCTTGGAAAATTTAGAACGATTTAAGCTCTTAGGAAGCGATAACCGGTTTCTGGCCCCACCCCAATCTTCACCGGACTTTGCCAGAATTTTCGCACCTTTGCGGCAATGTTTCTTATCTTTAGAGGAATGGATTTTTTGATGTTGCAGCGCCAGCCGATTTCGGGAAGGACGCTTTGTTCAAAGACATAGCCGCCAAGGCCTATGATGAATCCGATACCGATCAGAGCCATCGGCAAGAAGAAAAATCCTCCTGGGACGAGTAAGAGGACAAAGCCTACCAAGGAGATAAGAAGAGCGGTGAGCATAATCGTGTGGTAGATGGCTTTTTTTGTTGCCTGCTGCTCTATTAAGTTGAAAAGCACTTCTGCTTTTGTTGCTTTTCCTTCGATTTTCATATCTTCAGATTCTAACGCTTCGAATAGATTGAGATCTTGTCGAAGCTGTGCCACCATGGGCGAGCTCAAGTGTCTGCGCAGATAGTTTTGAGCGATGGATAAAGGGTTTTCTATCTGGTCTCGCCATTTGGTTAGATTTTTCAAAAGATCTTTTCCTGAAATGAGAGGGTCGAATGTAACTTTTTCTTTTTTCAGGTTGTCTAAAACAGCTTGTTTATTTTCTTCAGGATTGTTTTCTAATAGCTTGATTTGCTCATTCAGAACTTGAAGCGATTTTTCGATCTTTTGGGCATGAGCAAAATATTTCTGGTAAAAATAGGCAAGGTGAAATTGCAAAACAGCGGCTTTTGCAGCTATAAATTGTTCGTCGTCAGGGCATATGAATCGTGGGTATTGTATGCCTCCTCCAGAAGTTTCTGGAGTGTTGCGATAGGTTTGGAATTGAATCAATATTGCGAGGAGTCCATCCACTTTTTCTTTGCCTAGAATCTGTTCGAACTCTGTGCGATTTGCTTTGATTGCTTGGATGTATTCTTCCAGAGCAAGTTTCTGCTGAGACGGATCTATGAGTTGAGCGACTGAAAGAAATTTTTTGGCAAGGAAGAATGGGTTTTTTAAAAAGCTTATTTGCGAAGCGAGACGATAGGATTCGACAAAAGATTCGATAGAGCAGATCAGTGCGCCGAAAATAGAGGCGGGAGCATTAAAAATGGCCAATGTTTCTGGTGGAAGAACTTGAAAGGTGGAAAAGATAGTTCCCAAACCTGAAATTGCTCCATGATAAATGGAGGCGATCTCAGAGCAAAGGTGGAGATAGGCCGATTTTTGCGTAGCGGTATCTCCAATGGCCTCCGCTTCAACTAAAGTGTGTAGAGTAGTAGCTACTTCTCCGAATCCTAATAGGACATTACTTGCTCCTGGAAGGGTAGTTGATTCTTCCAGAGAGCCAGGGTCTTCAAGTGTAGTTTGGGGAACACCCTGGGAAAAGACTCTCATAAAAAGAACCGTTGTAGGAGTAATAGAGGGAGAAGCTGCTTCGTGAGAAGAGGCGGGTAAAGGGACAGAAGCTAGTGTAAGTGTTTCAACAGTCATTTTTATTACTATAGTTTATTTTTTCTAATACTAATTATAACAAATAAGCTAATAATAATAAATAATAATATTAAAATATTGATATTTTAATATTATATATACAATAGTTTGGTTTTTAATGGTTTACGATTTCCAGCAGGTGAATATCAAAGGTAATGTCCTTTCCTGCAAGAGGATGGTTTGCATCAAAATTGACAAAATCGTCGCTGAGGTCTATGACTTTTGCAAAGAAAACGCTTCCATCGGGCTGTTGGATTTGGAGGTGTTGTCCCTGAGAGAGGTTTATGTTGGCGGGAAGCTCTTTTCTAGAAACTACGGTAATTAGCTCCTTGAGATAGGGCCCAAAGGCATGGTCGGAGAGAATGGTGATGGATTTTTGTTCGCCTGCTTTCATGCCCAAAAGTGCCTTTTCAAAGGCGGGGATGACCTGATTGTGGCCAATGGTCACAAGAAGGGGCTCTGGAAGAGCGCCGGAATCAAAAATGAGTCCTTCTGTAGAAGATGCTTTGTAATGAACTTTTACCGTATCACCCGCTTTGACTTTGCTGACCGTCATGTTGTTCCCTTTTTTTGGTGCCAGGCTCCTTTTCAGAGAAAAAAGCCTCTTTTCCTTCTCTTTAGATCCTCCTACTAATTTCGTCAATGGTTTTGGTAAAAAGAGCCATTTCTTATCAGTTCTTCGGTGACACTTAAGGAATTTTCCCAGCACTATCTGCCAGAAAGATGTTGTTCTTCGAAAAATCACCAATCTCTATGAAAAATGCACATAGTGGATGGCTCTAAAAAAGAAAAAAAACTTTACTCGGTGCACTATTTTTCATATGTTCTTAAGAAAGTAGGACAATTTGCGCGGGCTAGGTGTTTTAGGAAATTATGGAGTTTGTGGATTTTTTAACGGTTTTTCTTTGCACTTTTCTCTACTTCTTTTTGGACACCTTGTGGCATTCCAAGTTTTTCTTTGCACAAGCAGTGCCAGCGAGCTGGAAAAAAAGGAAGTACGGTTGGGCAGGACGGCTTGCTGCTTCTTGTATCTTGGTTTTTTTTGTGGCTTTCTTTGAAAACTATTTGCAAGTGGTCCATTTTTGGGATGGTGTGATTGCAGGAGCACTCTGCGCAATCGGAATTGTCCTTCCAACCCACCTGTTCTTGTTTGTCAGAGGAGGAGAAAGCAGAGGCTTCTTCTTACTTGAAATGGGACTTACTGTTTTTAACTTAACGCTGGTGGGTGGAGTGTTAGCCGGCTAAGGAGCGAATCAATGGCAAAGCAAAAAAAACAAAAGACGCATCTGATCATCACATCTTCTGGCGGAGGCGGACTGATTCAGGCGGCCATTGCCAAAGAGCAAGAGCTCAAAGCCGAAGACCCTGGTGCCAAAATCATCGTCAAAGATGTGATGCAGGAGTGGGTCTGGAGGGGAATTGGGCTGTTTGGTGTTTTTGCCTATAACTGGACCCAGAAAAGAGGAAGAATTTTCCTCCAAACGCTCCTAGTCAATTGCCAACGCGCAGCAGAAGTGCTTTTTTTGCCCCGCATCTATTTTAAGTTGCGTAAAATTTTGCAAGAAGAAAGCGTGGACCGCATCATTGACACGCAACCACTAGGAACCAAGGTAATGATCAAAGCTTTGCGCCATTTTCATAAAAAAAGTGGGAAAAAGATCATTTTGGAAAAAATTGCAGTCGATCTCCCCACTCCCTCTTGCCAACATTTTTTCCGAGGCGTTAAATCTTTATCTGCACAGGATCGCGAGTATCTTTCGTTTATTACCATCGAGCCTTTGTTGGAAAAAGGAGAGTCTGTTGCAGATTTTTGGAAAAAACATTGCGATTTAAAGCCCTCTGAAGTTGTGTATGAAAAATATCCGATCCGCCAAAGCTTTAAAAAATTGATGAAACAACCTCCTTCTTTTCTTGTAAAAGAGCTTACCATTCGCTCAGAGAGCAAAAAAGAGAGCACGCACCAGCGCAAGATCTTTACGAGGGGCTCTATTGCATTTTCTGTTGCTCCAAGCGGACATGTCTTTTCGATTGCCCCTAACGATTGGGTCATGGTGATTTTACTTGGCTCTAATCCAGCAGAAAATGCCGCCTTTCGCTATATTGCCGAAACGATCCGGGTGGCACAAAAAAGAGATCTTTCGAAAAAAATCCATCTCTTTGTGTTTTGCGGAAAGTATGAAGGAACTCTATTTCAAGAGGTATGCCATTTTCTAGAAGGAGTAAAAGAGTATCCGAAAAATGTCTCTGTGATTCCCATGTCCTTTCAAACAGACGAAGCAATTGCGCCCCTTTTTCATAGGAGCAATATTTCCATTACCAAATCGGGAGGGCATACTGCAATGGAGCTTTTAGCAGTCTCGCGCAATCACATGTGGATTCATTCAGAGGCGAAGAAAGAAGGTGGATCTTCTTGGACAACCCAAGAACTGCTTGGCGGCATTGCTTCTTGGGAAGCCGGAAATGCCCTTTATTTGAAGGAAAAGGCTAAAGCTGAAATCGTAACGCCGGAGCGCTTTGCTCCTCTTTTCGAGAAGCTGCTTGCCGAAGCGCCCTAGTTCTTTTTTCCCCATTCTTTACACGAAGGAACACGGTGAGATCTTTCCATGTTCCTATGAGCGGATTTTTATTGTACGAGTTTTTTAATTTCTGATGAGATATTCCACGAGTTCTTCCCAATTCCCTTTTTCGCAAAGGGGGCGGACTCCTTCTGCCGGCACATTGATTTCCAGAGAAAAGGCGTCTAGAAATTTTAAGACGCAGCCTTTTTTCATCTCCACATTCAAACGTTTGCTAAGCCCCTTGATGAACTCGGACCATTTAAAATAATCGTGATTGATCTCGCCCATGTAGCTTTTCAATTGCGGGTTGGAGAAAATGACAGAAAGAAATCGCAACGGGTGCACGTGTTCATCAATATCGTCTCCCAATTTTTCTAGTCGTGATTTGTGGTGGACGAGAAGATCGAGCTTACCTTTTGTTCCGATCGTTGTAATAAGGTCTGTAATTTTGCCTCGATATTCGTCTGTAAGGGGCAGTTGGCTATAGGTTTGGTAATCTTTTTGCGGAGAGGTTTTGATGAAGCCGGCGATGGGCAGCGCATAGTGAAGGGGATGGGATGATAATTTGGTAAAAAAAAAGACCATTTCTTGTTTTACGTGATCAATGGGTAGATCAAACATGGAACTCCTCCGTTTTTATTTTTAAAAATATTTTATTCCAGGAAAAAAATAAAAGAACATTTTTTCAAATCTCAAAAAAA
>JAJZPH010000015.1 GCA_021811265.1 bacterium | reverse complement strand
ACTTTCATAGTCACAAGATGCCTTGTGTTACCTCATTCGGTATTAGCGGCCGTTTCCAACCGTTATCCCCAGGTAAGAGGCAGATTGTCCATGTATTACTAACCCTTCCGCCACTAAGCTACAAGTTACCCCATAGCTTCGTTCGACTTGCATGCCTCATCCACGCCGTCAGCATTCAATCTGAACTAAGATCAAATTCTCATTGATCTTTTTTAAATAAAAAATTTTGACGGAGTAAAAAACTTTTGTCTCTTACTCACACAAACTTCACTTTCGTCTCTTCTCTTCCACTGTCAAAAATACCACTTAAGCAGTCTCGCTGCTCTTTTTCTCTTGAATCCATGATTGGTTCTAAAGAATAGGTCAAACATATTACACGCATCGATTTTATCGCAAGGTGAAAATTGAATCGCGTGATAATTTTCTTTGCCTCGCTGACAAAATCGCAGCTTTGCACAAGTGTTTTTGGAGAACTCTATCCAAAAAAAAGTCATTTTTTGGAGCACAACAAAAACTGACTTTTAAGCTATTTGGATACATGAGAGCGTTCTCTTTAATTTGCACGCAAAGAGAGCACCCTCTATGTGCGAGGCGAATTCTTCGAAGATCTGGTTTTTTATTTTTTTAATTCCGATTTTTGTTAAAGAACAAATTATGGATTAAATCTGGAGGATATCCAAAAATGGCATATTCAATTTTTTTAGGAGAATTCATAGGCATCAACTTCATTATTATGAGCCTGGCGTTTTTGTTTAACAAAAAGCTGCATGAAAAAGCCTACAATGAAATCGCTGAAAATTCCACATTGTGGATTCTCGTTAGCGGAACTACTTTTTTCTTTGGCTTGCTGATCGTCTTCACTCATAATATTTGGTCTATGGATTGGAGAGGATTGGTCACTCTGGTCGGATGGATCCTTCTTGTCTCGGGAATATTGAGGCTCTGTTTCCAAACAAAAATGATGCAATATTGTAAAAAAGCAACTATGAAAAAGTTACCTCATCGTCTGGTATGGGTCATGCTCGCTGTAGGAGTTTTTCTCCTATACGCAAGTCTCTATACCATTTATTAACAAATTAGCACGTTTCAAGCTGGCGGGCTTTCTTCAGAGCCCGTCGGCACAATTTCATCTACATCTCTTTCTTCTTCAATCCGCAGCGCTTTTCTCACCTCGTTCATAATGAAAAAACTACCGCAAATGAGCAGCGGTTCCTTTCTTTGCGAAGCAAGATAAAAAGCGTTTTGGACACCCTCGCTTAACTTTTTTTCAATAGATATGCTTTCAAAACCAGCTCTTTGTAAAAACAGAGCAATCGTTTTGGGAGATGCAAGTCGATGGTGGCGCGCCTCTACCAGATGCACATGAGAAGCAAATTGCGAAAGAATTGCCATGCACCGAGCAATGTCCTTATCTTTTGACATGCCGCAAATAACACGCGGCTTTTGGTGGGAATAAAAATAGCGCCAAGCCTGCTTCAGAGCGCGAAACCCATCGGGATTGTGAGCAACATCAAAAATGATGGCTTTGGGAAATGAAGGAAAATTCTTTGCAAAAGAAGATGTGTCGCTCGCAATTTCAAAACGACACTTGGGCCGTTTTGTAATTCCTTCATCGATCGCTTCTTTTTTCAAAGGAAATTGTTTTTTTAGTTCTTGCAGCGCGGCTTTGGCAATCCACCGGTCCTCCTCATCAAAATGACACCCTCTTTTAGAAACAAGAGTACATGGACTTTGGTTCAAAAAGGCCTGCTTTTTCACGATTCGCTGCTGAGCTTTAGGGCCTAAAATCAGAGGAATTCCTCTTTTGATAATACCCGCTTTTTCCCTAGCAATTTGTTCAACGCGGTATCCCAATAGTTGCGTATGATCTTGTCTGATGGAGGTTATGACGCTCAAGCAGGGTTGAATGACGTTGGTGGCATCCAATCTTCCTCCCAATCCCACCTCAATGACCGCTGCTTCTACCTTCTCATGTGCAAAGTAGTCAAAACAGAGAAGCGTTGTCAGTTCAAAAAAGGAAAGGTTCAGGGAAAGCTTTTGCGCAAGGGAAAATAATTTCTCAAGACCGAAAACCACATCCTCTTGCGCAATCATCGTTCCATTGATCGAAATTCTTTCCCTGAAAGTAGAAACATGAGGAGAAATGTAAAGTCCTGTGCGCACTCCAGATAGCTGTAAGCCCGCAGCAATTTTAGTAGAAACCGACCCTTTCCCATTGGTTCCCCCTACATGAATGGTTACAAAAGATCGATCAGGAAATCCGAGCTCCTGTTGCATCATCTGCATGTGATGTAGATGATAGTTGTCTCTCAGGGGAGGCGCTTCGACAACTTTTTTTAACAGAGTATGATATCGACTCATCTCATCAGCCTATCAAAAACTTCTCGCCCAACCCAGGAACTTCCAAGAAAGCCGTAGCCCCTTTTCTCACCATGAAAATCAGAACCTCCCGTTACAATCCATCCCTTTTGACTTGCAATACGCGCCCATTTTTTTTCCTCTACTTTCTTGTGTAAAGAATCATGTCCCTCGATTCCATCAAAAGCAAGGGTGCAAAGCGCATCGAGTACCCGTTTATGAACAATTTGGCTAGGATGTGCGAGAACGGCCTTGCCCTTTGCCTCGTGAATTTGATCAATCACGTCTGCAGAAGAGTATCTCTCCGTTTGTGCATAACAGCTACCGCCATCCTTTAATAGTTGAAAGGCTTGAGAGTAGGAGGAGACATGCTTTTTCTCTTCAAGCAGAGCTGCAATGTGAGGGCGCCCTACCGATGCCGAACGGCCACCGCTACATCTTTTTGCATGCTCAGCAAGTTCTTCGGGTGTAATCACCATTCCCCTTGCCGCAAGCTTTTCTAAAATTTTTAGATTTCTTTTATAACGCCGCCTTTGCACATCAGCTAAAAATTCTGTAAAATTTTTCGCACCCAGATCAATGCCATAGCCCAGAACATGGACATTCTCTTCTTGCCATTGTGAGGAAATTTCTACTCCCAAAAGAAGCTCGACTTGCAGCTGGCGCGACTTTGCAAAAAGATCTTCTGTATAAGCATCCACTGTATCGTGATCCGTGATCGAAAGACCTTGCAGTCCCACTTCTCGTGCCATGCACAGTAGTTCTTCAGGAAGTAGGGCACCATCCGAATAGCTGCTGTGGCAATGAAGATCTGCACGAAAACTCATACTTATTCTCCAGAAGAAATAAAACAAACCTCTGTT
Organism: bacterium; assembly: GCA_021811265.1. Lineage (GTDB taxonomy): Bacteria > Chlamydiota > Chlamydiia > Chlamydiales > SM23-39 > JAJZPH01. The sequence goes on along the minus strand of JAJZPH010000015.1, from coordinate 34,866 downwards.
TCGAGAAAAACACCAAAGATTGCAAATACTTTTCTTTGTGCCAGAGCAACCAGCTCTGCCACATCATGACAAGAAGCACCACCCGTATTCACGATGAAATTTGCATGTTTTTCGGAAATTTTCGCACCCCCAATGCTACTGCCTTTCAATCCGCTCTTCTCAATCAAAGCTCCCGCAGATACTCCCCCCGGAGGATTGCGAAACACACAGCCGGAACTCTTTTGGTGCAAAGGTTGCGTTTTTTTTCTATATTCTAAATAACCCATCTCTCTTTCTCTTGCATCCAAAGAGGGTTTGAGGCAAAAAAGAGCACTTGCAATGGCTCCTTTCATTTTTTGAAAAGAAGAAGTGCGATAGGAAAATTGCAGTTCAGAGGCAGGAAAAATCTCTTCTCTTCCCTCTTCGGTAATGAAAAGCACTTCTTCGAGAACTGAAGAGATGGTGTGTCCATGTGCAGAAGCATTCATGTAAATAGCACCTCCTACACTCGCAGGAATCCCAGACGCGAACTCTAATCCCGACAAATAGCTCTGGACACTTTTCGCGCCAAGATACGCAAAACTCAACCCAGCCCCTGCCCGAATTTTCTCTTTTTCTTGTGAAAAAAAATCTATCTGATTGTGAATCACAAGGCCCGCGAACCCCCGATCGTCAAAAAGAGTGTTGGAGCCTTTTCCTAATACGAAATAGGGTAAATGCGCAGAAGCAGCATAGTGCAAAGCCTCTTTTAACTCGTCTATCTCTGTGACTAAAAGATAATAGGAGCCCACCCCTCCCACACCCATAGTAGTCAACTCTTTTAAGGAGCGGTTTTTTTCGATTTTTTTCTCGATGTGCATAGAGTGGCGATCATCCTTCCTCTCTGCTTATCAGAGCACTCAAAAGAGCGTTGATAAAACGGGCGCTCTCAGGAGTTCCAAACTTGCGGCAGAGACGAATACTTTCCGCCACAATAACTCGTTGGGGTGTTTTTTCTTCAATGCAAAGCTCAAAAACAGCCAAGCGCAAAATATTCAATTCTACTGGAGAAATACGTTCAAATTCATAAGCAACAGATAGCTTTTTGATCTTTTCGTCTAAAAAATCCCTCTGTTTACAGATCGCTTGCACATAAGCAAAAGCTTCTTTTGCATTTCGTTTTGTTGTTTTGAGCTGCTCCATCGCAAACTCTACAAGAGATTTCTCATCTCCCTGAGAAAACTCTTCACTGTAGAGAAGCTGCACAATGAGTTCGCGAAATTTTTGTTTGGGTAGCGCCACAAAGAGACCTCTTTTGTAAAAAATATAGCAGAAACCAGCCAAAGGGCTCCATAACAAAAGTTTTTCTAAGACTCGCCACACTTCTTAAGGCAGCTAACTTCCCTTGAAAGGACAAAGAACCTATCTTACAGTTGTTTTTACATCTTGCTATTATTTAAATACTTGCAATTCTCGCAAAAAAAATATTATCAAATTTCTCTTACTAAAATCATAAAAGGGGCTATTGTTTTTCTTTCTCAAGTTAGTTTCTCTGATAGGGTGCAAGATGTTTGGAATTTTTTTAGATTCGGAAACCAACGGACTCAATCCAAAAATCCACAAGATTTTGGAAATTGCTTATAAAATTGTCGATCTTTCTTCAGGAGAACTAAAGGAAAGCTACCAAGCCATTGTGCTACAACCAGAAGAAATGTGGGCAAAGAGCGATCCTTTTAGTCTCAAGATCAATGGCTTTACTCTCGACCTACTCAAAAAAAAAGGAATTTTGGAAAAAAAGAGCGCAGAAGAAATTATTGCCTCTTTTCAAAAAATGCACATCGATCGCAAAAATGCCATTTTTATCTGTCAAAACCCTTCTTTTGATCGCAGCTTCTTCTCCCAGTTGATCGATGCCGATTTGCAAGAAAAACTTTTTTGGCCCTATCATTGGCTCGACTTGGCCTCCATGTTCTGGGCCTTACAAATGGACAAAGCACAAAAAAATCACAAAGAAAAATTTCCTTGGGATATAGGTCTTTCCAAAGATCAGATTGCCGCCTTTTATCACCTGCCTAAAGAAAACCTCCCTCATCGAGCGATGAATGGCGTCGACCATCTCTTGTCTTGTTATCAAACGCTTGTAGGATTTCCCATAAAATAAAACGTTGAAAACATTCTCATTAATTTATATGTGAGGTTATTAGGCGCAAACAATTGTATTTTAAAAATGAAACGCTTATTCACTATTGTCATTTTTCTCTTTTGCATTTTAGGGGCGGTGGGACTCTCCTACTATCTTTTTTCAGAATCGAAACGCGACGAGAGAGAAATTTTTCTCTATGGAAACGTCGATGTACGGCAAGTCGATATCGGATTTCGAGTTGCAGGCCAAGTAGAAGAGCTTGTATTTGAAGAAGGAGATTTTATCACAAAGGGAGCGCTCATGACGCAATTGGATAAGACTCCCTACAACAGTCAGGTCCAACTCGCTATTGCTAACGTAGAATCCATCAAAGTCAATCTGCGCAATGCAGAAATTCTACTGAATCGAAGACAAAAACTGATTGCATCGGGTGGCGTTTCTCAAGAAGATTTAGATGATGCTCTTGCAAATCGCGATGCTCTTGTTGCAAATCTTGCAGCAGCAGAAGCACAATTACAAGTGGCCAAAGACAACCTCAGCTACACCCAAGCCTTTGCTCCTACCGATGGCACCATCCTCACGCGTATACGCGAACCTGGTTCTGTCTTGCAACCTTCCGAGCCTGTGTACACGCTTTCCGTCGCCTCTCCCGTTTGGGTGCGTGCTTATATAGAAGAGCCTCGGTTAGGACTTATCTATTATGGAATGAGTGCAGAAATCATCACCGACACAAAAGGAGGTGCTGTTTACAAAGGAAAGATCGGCTTCATTTCCCCCGTTGCTGAATTCACTCCCAAAACAGTAGAAACAGCCTCGCTGCGCACCGATTTGGTCTATCGACTGCGCATCTATGTGGACAATCCCGACCATTTCTTGAAGCAAGGAATGCCTGTTACCGTAAAGCTTGTCGTAGAAAAAAATCAAAGGAATCACAAGTGAGTGAGGATTTTGTCCAAATTCACAACCTCTCGAAACTCTTTTCCTCGCACTCTCCACCAGCCCTGAGCGAAATTTCAGCAACAATCTCCAAAGGAGAGATCGTAGGGATCGTCGGCCCTGATGGTTCTGGGAAAACTACTCTTATGCGTCTCATCGCAGGTCTTTTGCTGCCTACGCAAGGATCTATCCGTCTTGCCGGGTATGACAGCATCCAAGATGCAAGTAAGATCCATCTAATTACAGGATATATGCCGCAAAAATTCGGCCTCTACGAAGATCTCACGGTTGTGCAAAATCTCGATCTCTATGCCAGCTTGAGTGGTGTGAGCGGTCCAAAGCGAGAAGCTGCTTTCAAAAAACTTTTAAAATTTACTGGACTCGAACCTTTTACAAAGAGGTTGGCAGGCGCTCTTTCTGGTGGAATGAAGCAGAAACTAGGGCTTGCCTGCGCTCTTGTGCGCAAACCAGAACTCTTGTTATTGGATGAACCTAGCGTTGGTGTCGATCCTGTTTCTAGAAGAGAACTTTGGAAAATGGTGCAAGATCTCCTGCATGAGGGCATTACGGTATTGTGGAGCACTTCCTACTTAGATGAGGCAGAACAATGCAACAGCGTTTTGTTGCTCAACGAAGGACACTTGCTCTATAGTGGAAAACCGCAAGCGTTAACTCAAAGAGTCGAAAGACGCGTTTTTAAACTTACTAATATTTCTTCTCATCGCCGTCAAATTTTATCTCGGGCCCTTAGACAAAATTGCGTGATCGATGGAGTCATTCAAGGAAAAGATGTGCGGCTGGTGTTCAAAACCCCCACACCCTCTGCTCTCAATCTCCAAGAACTGGATGGAAATTCGGAAATCACTTTAGAACCCGCGCTACCTAGATTCGAGGATGCGTTCATCGATATTTTAGGAGGAGGCCCTGGAGGTGAGTCTATGCTCGCCAAAATCACGCCTTCCATCAACCATAAATCAGGCCAAGTCATCGTAACGGAAAACCTGACAAAAAAATTTGGCTCTTTTACAGCGGCAAGTCATATCTCTTTTCAAATTCAAAGAGGAGAGATTTTTGGACTTCTAGGACCCAACGGCGCTGGGAAATCCACTACGTTCAAGATGATGTGCGGCCTTTTGCACCCAACAGAAGGAAGAGCTTCTGTAAATGGCCTTGACCTACAAAAAGCGCCTGGAAAAGCAAGGGCACAGATTGGCTATATGGCACAAAAGTTTTCCCTCTACGGCAGTCTGAGTGTTAGCCAAAATTTGTCCTTTTTTTCAGGAATCTACAACCTTTCGGGAGAGGTGCAAAAAAAAGCAATCGACGAGATGATTGGCATTTTCAACCTACAGCAATATCTCAACACAGCGGCTGAATCCCTTCCCCTTGGCTTCAAGCAAAGGCTTGCTTTGGCCTCTTCCTGTATGCACCACCCCGAGGTCTTGTTTTTAGACGAGCCCACTTCGGGCGTCGACCCCATCACGCGCAGAGAGTTTTGGACGCACATCAATGGCCTTGTGGAAAAAGGTGTCACCATCATGGTCACCACCCACTTCATGGATGAAGCAGAGTATTGTGACCGTATCGCACTCGTCTATCGCAGCACAATTATTTACTTGGGGACACCCGATGATTTAAAAGACAGCTGCAAAACTCAAGAAAATCCAAGCCCCACACTAAAAGATGCTTTTATCAAACTGATCGAGGAGCATGATGCCAACAATCCCCTCTGATCTCTCCGAAAAACCCTCCGGAAAAAGGCCAAAACGGCTCAAGGCGTTGATCAAAAAAGAAGTGCTCCAAATGCTGCGCGATCCTAGTACCTTTCTCATTAGTATTTTCCTTCCTATCCTCCTTCTCTTCCTCTATGGATATGGTGTTTCCCTAGATCTCAACCACCTCCGCATCGGGCTTGTATTAGAAGATACATCGCCAGATGTACAAAGCTTTGCCCAATCGATCAGAGATTCGAGATATTTTGACACAAACATCGTCCATGATCGAAAAGAACTCACAGATAGCATAATGCGCGGCTCGATCCGCGGATTCATTGATGTTCCCTCTTATTTTACATCCTTTAGACACCGTAGCGATCGGATTGCTCCTATTCAAGTGATTGCAGATGGAAGCGAACCCAATACGGCAAATTTCGTACAAAACTATACGCAAGGCGTCTTTCAAAATTGGATGCAGCAAGAGGTATTAACTCGTAATTTTCATGGATATCCAAGAATCAACCCTGAACCCAGATATTGGTACAACGAAGAGCTAGAAAGCAGATTCTTTCTCCTTTCTGGTGCTTTGGCTATCATCATGACCTTAATCGGTACTCTCTTAACTGCCATGGTCGTTGCAAAAGAATGGGAAAGAGGCACTATGGAATCGATGATGTCCACGCCCGTGGGTATCGGCGAGCTTGTGTTGGGAAAAATCATCCCCTACTTTTTTTTGGGAATGGTTTCCATGGCCATCTGCGCTTTCATTTCGGTGTGGGGATACCACCTTCCCATGAGAGGATCTTGGTGGGCGCTCTGGCTCATTTCAGCAATTTTTCTCTTCACCGCTCTAGGATCTGGTCTTTTGATCTCCACCATGGCAAAAAATCAGATGGTCGCCTCGCAAATTGCCCTCATTGTTGCTTTTATGCCCTGTTACATCTTGTCGGGATTTCTTTTCGAAATCTACAGCATGCCCTTCCCCATTCAAATATTCACCTATCTGATTCCAGCGAAGTATTTTGTTCAATGCTTGCAAACCATCTTTTTGGTAGGCAACGTCTGGCCCATGTTTTTATACAACATGGCCATCATGCTTGCGATCGGAACTATCCTTTTAATTCTCATTGCAAGAAAAACTGTCAAAAGGCTCGACTGATATGTGGAACCGCGTTTTGTCACTCATTTGGAAAGAAATCTTGGCAGTGGTACGCGATCCCAAAAGTCGCCTTTCCATTTTTGTCCCTCCCATCATACAGCTGCTCATTTTTGCCTATGCTGCCACGCTTGACGTGAAAAACGTTCCCATCGGAATATTAAATCGAGATAATGGAGAGCAGGGATTTGAACTCACGCAGAGATTCAATGGAACTCCCACATTTAGCCATATTACCTATCTCAAAGGAGTGGAAGAAATCGCTCCTTTCATCGACAATCAAAAGGGAGTCATGGTAGTTTCCATCGATGAACAGTTTTCTCGCAACCTCGATGCGAGAAAACCTGCCAACATACAGTTGATTTTAGACGGGAGAAAATCCAATACGGCACAAATCCTTGCAGGATATGCCATATCGATTATTTACCAGTTTAACAATGACATTGCCGTTCGAGATAGAGTCTATCAAGAAAACATCCGCCTAGAGCCCAGAAACTGGTTCAACCCAAATATCTTGTACTACTGGTACAACATCGCTTCTCTTGTCGTCCTCCTTGCGATGTTAACCTGTCTTGTTGTCACCTCGCAATCGGTTGCAAGAGAACGAGAATTGGGCACTTTTGACCAGCTTCTCGTCTCGCCACTGGTCCCTCTTGAAATTCTCATTGGCAAAATTGTCCCAGGCATTCTCATCGGTCTTATTGAAGGATGTGTGATGCTCATCTTAGGCACACTCTTTTTACGAGTTCCATTCACGGGCTCTTTCATCCTCTATCTGTTTAGCCTCCTTCTCTTCGTATCATCGATTAGCGGCATTGGCCTTTTTATCTCTTCGCTTTCCAGGACGCAGCAACAAGCGCTTCTGGGCACTTTTGTCTTTATTACACCCTCCGTGCTCCTATCGGGATTTGCCACTCCGATTGAAAACATGCCTACCTGGTTGCAACCCATAACCTATTTGATTCCCATGAAATATATGCTGGTCATTTCCAAAGGCCTTTTTTTCAAACAAATGTCGTTTCACATTGTCTTTGAAAACCTATGGCCCATCTGTTTGATCGGTCTTTTTAACATTCTTTTTGCCGCTATTTTTTTCCGAGGGAGATTGGAATGAAGCAGAACAAAAACTTTGTACAAATTTTGCTTGTTTTCACCATTGTTCTTACTGCGTGCGCGAGCTGCATGGTGGGACCCAACTACAAAACACCTTCTGCTGCACACGTTCCTCCCGAGTGGCAAAAAGAAGAAGGTGGCGCCGTCTCTTTTTTACAGCAAGAACCGCAAGCTAATTGGTGGAAAGTGTTCCAAGATCCTCTTCTGAGCAAGTATATGGAACTGGGGATGGAAAATAACAAAGACCTTCTTTCTGCCGAAGCCAATATCCTAAAAGCAAGGGCCCTGCGCCAGGTGGCTGCTTCCAAATTCTATCCCCAAGTAGGCTTTGATGCCAATGCCTCGAGAACCGAATACAGCAAAAATGGGCCTCTCGTTACAGAAACTGCTGGAGCAGGCCCCATGGCTCATGCCTTCCAACTCCAAAATCTCTTCAACATTCTCTTCGACGCCTCATGGGAGCTCGACCTTTTTGGTAAAACGAGAAGGTCGGTGCAAGCAGCCGAAGCAAATATTGGAAGTTCAATTGAACAGAAAAACAATCTGCTCATTTCCATCATGGGAGAAGTTGCAAGAAATTACTTTGAAATCAGAAGCTTTCAAATGCAAAAAGAACTTGTAGAACAAGACATCGCGCTTCTACAGCAAAGTGCCCATGTGGAAAAACAAAACTTCACCTATGGCTATCGCAATCTTCTAGATCTCGATCGCATAGAAGCTCAACTTTCTCAAGCACAAGCAGAACTACCTACCATCATCGCCTCCATCTATCGCGGAATTTATGCTCTCTCTGCTCTCACAGGCCATCTGCCAGAAACTTTTACCAAAGAGCTCTTGATTTTCCAGCCTCTGCCCAAACCTCCTCTGGAAGTCGCCGTTGGCCTCAGGTCCGATCTTTTACGACGCAGGCCCGATGTCAGAAAAGCGGAAAGAGACCTTGCAGCTGCGACTGCCAATATTGGAGTTGCTGTTGCCGATTTCTATCCTAATTTTGTGCTTGGCGCAAATGCAGGTCTGCAATCGTTAAAAATCGCCAACCTCTTTCAGCTGCCCAGTAAAACATGGGAGTATGGCGGAGATGTCACGCTCCCCGTCTTCAAAGGAGGAAAGCTTGTAGGAAACCTACGAGTGGCAAAAGCAGAAACTGCCGTGGCTGCCTATACCTATCAGCAAACGGTTCTCAATGCCCTTTCTGAAACAGAAAGTGCGATCAAAAATTATAAAGAAGATCTCTCTTCTGCTCATAGTCAAAAACAGAGTGTAGAAAAAACGCAAATGGTCACCACGCTCTCTCAAGAGCAGTATGCAAATGGTCTCGTAAATATCATCGACTTTATCAACACAAAAAGAACGCTTATTGCGTCGGAAAAAATTCTCTTGAGCGACGACACACGCTCCCTTTTGGATCTCGTTATACTCTACAAAGCACTCGGCGGTGGTTGGCAAACAGCCAAGGAAGATCCCCTCATTCTTAAAGTACTCGATACTTATACAAAGAAACATTGAGAGGGACTAAGTCCCTCTCAAACTCTCCCATTTACCTTCACAGTGTGCATTTGGCAGACACCAAATGCACAGTTTGAACTAGTTTAAGATCAAAGAGCTCTAGAAATTTTTGTTGCGACGTCTATCCATTTGCGCTATACCAAATCTCATGAACAAGCATGAAATCGCAGAAGTTTTGGATACAATGGGAACGTTGCTTGCGTTGAAAGGCGACAATCCCTTCGAAATCCGCGCGTATCATAATGCAGCACGCGTCATCGAAAATTTAGACGAAAATCTCGAAAAGCTCGTCTTGGATAACTCTTTAGAAAAGATTCCGGGAATTGGACAAAGGCTTGCAAAAAAAATCACTATCCTCATCACAACGGGAAGGCTTCCCGCTTTCGAAAAATTAAAAAAATCGATCCCAGCGCCCCTCTTGCAATTGTTAAAAATACCAGGCCTTGGCAGCAAAAAAGTAAAGGCTCTGTATGAAAAGCTCCACATCCGATCTATAGAGGATCTTCTGCGCGCCTGCAAAGGGGGAAAAGTAGCTCGTCTTGCTGGCTTTGGGGAAAAATCACAAGCAAATATCATGAACGGAATTGCAAAGATGGAAAGCTACGGAAAAAGAATGCTCTGGTGGGATGCCAAGCATATTGCAGACTCTCTGACCGAAGCTTTTTCCACATGCAAACAGGTAAAAAAAGTGGAAGTTGCCGGAAGCTTGCGCAGAGGACTGGAAACGGTCGGAGACCTTGACATACTTGCTATTTCAACAAAACCTTTGCAAGTAATGGAATGGTTCATAAAACAGCCTTTTATCAAAAAAGTATTGGCACGAGGTCCCACAAAAGCATCGGTACGATTAAAAGATGAAATCCAGGTAGACTTAAGAATCCTTCCCGAAAACGAGTTTGGGTTTGGACTGCTCTATTTTACGGGATCGAAAGAGCATAACATCCGCCTGCGCATCAGGGCCAGAGAACGTGGATACATGTTGAGTGAATACAGACTCGATCCTATCCAAAAAAAAGAGCGTCCTCTCTTTTCGAAAAAAGAGGCACCTTCCGAGAAAGAAATCTATCGGGCCCTTGGTCTTTGCTATATCCCTCCAGAGCTCCGAGAAGATATGGGAGAGATCGAAGCTGCAGAGAAGGGAAAAATCCCTCGCTTGATCGAAGAAAAAGATCTCATGGGAGCCTTTCACTGCCATACGGCCGAATCTGACGGACACAATAGGCTCGAGGAGATGGTTTCTTCTGCAGAAAACTTGGGATGGAAATACATCGGTATTTCCGACCATTCCAAATCCAGTTTTCAGGCAAATGGCCTTGCACCCGATGCTCTCATCGCGCAGATGCAACGCATAGCCCGCCTCAATCGGTCGAAAAAATTTTCTACCTACATCTTTTCCGGAACAGAATGCGATATTTTAAAAGACGGAAGACTCGATTTTCCCAACGAGATCCTCAAAAAACTCGACTTTGTCATCATCTCCATCCACAGCTCCTTTCAGTTGGACGAAGCTGCCATGACAAAGCGGCTTATCAAAGCCATCGAAAACCCCTACTCTACTATCGTCGGCCACTTGACCGCACGTCTCTTGCTGGAAAGAGATCCCATTGCAATGAACCACGAAAAAGTCATTGATGCCTGCATCGCAAATGGAAAAATCATCGAACTCAACGGTCATCCCATGCGTCTCGATATGGACTGGCGCTTATGGCATAAAGCACGAGACAAGGGGTTAAAAACCTTGATCGACCCCGACGCGCATTCCGTTAAAGATCTCGAGTTTGTCCGCAGTGGTGTAAAAGTTGCTCGCAAAGGATGGCTTCGCAAACAAGATGTTCTTAACACGCTTTCTTTGAAAGCGATGAAAGCGTTTCTCGAAAAACAAAAAAAGTGACGAGCAAAAAACTCACTTTCAATCAGAAAGCGCACACTGATAACGAGTCAAAAATTGTACAACTCTTTGATCCATTACAATGTGACTTTTTTTCAGAGGCTTTTTCAAAAAAAGGCCCCCCAAACTCCTGCAACGACTCAGAGCCACATAGGTTTGACCATGAGCAAAGCAGCCCCTTTCCAGATCGAGTATCACGCGATCAAAACTTTTGCCTTGCGCTTTGTGGATGGTTAATGCCCAGGCGAGTTTTAGGGGATATTGATGAAAAGATCCTACTTCTTCTTGAAAAAGCTTTTTTGTTTGCGGATCCAGGCCATATTTGTACAAATTCCAACGAAACTTTTTAACTTTTACCTCTTCTCCATTTTCCATTCTGACAAAAATCTGATCTGCAACAACACGCGTCACCCTTCCCAGAGTTCCATTCACCCAAAGTCCTTCGCTATGATTGTTGAGAAAAATCACCTGTGCGCCTGGCTTCAGCTTGAGAATTGTTTCTCCCAAAGATGCTTTGCGATCAAAATCTCCTTCGATCTCAGCTGTAAACTCACAACAGTTTCCTTCTAGAGCTCCCAATTTCTCCTCATTGATTTTTAAAGCAGCTGCATTGGTCGTAGTCAGATAGAGACATCCCTCATCACTGCAGGGAAGAAAAGCGCGTTTATTGAGAAGATTGAGCTCCTCTTCAGTGATGCAATTTTTTCGAATGCTGTTGAGTAGGGAAATAAAGGTTTCATCGTTTTGCCTATAGATTTTTCCCAGCTCAACGACAAGAGGGCAAAACTTAAGGTTTTTCATGACATAAGCAGAGAAAAAATAAGGAGTTTCATAAAGTTCTTCGAAAAACAAGCGCTCTTCATTCGAAACAACCGGCGGGAGCTGATAGAGGTCTCCAATAAAAACCATGCGTAGAGCCCCAAAGGGCTTTTTCGTACACAAAAGTGTTTGTAAAAAAATGTCTATGCAATCGAGAAGATCTGCTCGGACCATCGAAATTTCATCGATGATGATCAGATCTATCGATTGATAAAAAGCTATATTTTTGACTCTTTTTGCCTCTTTTTTCGCGTCTTCAATCGTCACTCCAGGTTTGAAGTGGAAGAAGGAGTGGATGGTTTCTCCCTTTACATTCAAAGCTGCCACTCCTGTCGGCGCTAAGACCACCACGTTTTTTTTGGTATTCTGCATAAAATAAGAAAGAAGGGTGGATTTGCCCGTCCCGGCTCTTCCCGTCAAAAAAAGGCTCTCTGTTGCATTTTCCAAAAGAGAAAGAGCATTTTGGAAATATTCATCCTTCACAAGTTGCATACGATCTCTCCCAGATTAGAAATGATAACAATAACAGTAAGTTGAGTGGAAAAGCAAAAATTTCTTCGCCAGGCCTCTTCCTATTTATAAACCGCTTTTGAAAGAATGCAACATCGACTCGAGATCTTCTTGCGGAGTTGTAATAGGCCTCATCTGAAATTTTTCTCGCAATAACTGTAACATGGAGGGGGTCAGAAAAGCTGGAAGGGAGGGGCCCAGGCGGATATTGCGAATACCCAGGCTAAGCAGTGTCAAAAGAATGGCTACTGCTTTCTGCTCGAACCAGGAAAAAACAAAGGAAAGCGGCAAAGCATCGATACTGCAGTGCAGCTTGGCAGCAAGTGCACGAGCAATGTGGATCAGAGAATAGGCATCATTGCATTGCCCAAGGTCAAAAAGACGGGAAAACTCCCCAATCTTTCCAAAATCGAGCTTATTGAATCGATACTTGCCACAGGCCAAGGTCAGAATCATACAGTCTTTCGGTACAAGTTGCGCAAAGTCTGTGTAATAGTTACGACCCAGCTTGGCACCATCACACCCTCCGATCAGGAAGAAATGGCGGATTTTTTTTGATTGCACAAGAGATGCGATGCGATCCAGAGAAGAGACCACGTAGCCCCTTGCTTGTCCTACTGTAATGAACTCGGCATCAGCATCCTTTTCAAAGCCTTTTTGTTCCAAAGATGATGCAATCAGAGGAGCAAAGTTTTTATCTGCAATGTGTCGCACATTGGGCCATCCCACAACTCCTGTAGTAAAAATGCGATCCTGATAGATGCGGCCAGGCCTTTGCAAACAGTTGGTGGTCATGAGAATCGATCCTGGAAACTCTGCAAACTCTTTTACCTGGTTCTGCCACGCCCCACCATAATTTCCCGCAAGATGCTCGTATTTTTTCAACATGGGATAGCCATGGGCAGGAAGCATTTCTCCGTGGGTATAGATATTGATGGCCCGTCCCTGTGTTTGTTGTAAAAGTTCTTCGAGATCTTTTAAATCATGTCCAGAAATCAAAATTGCTTTTCCTGCACGGGGAGTGATGCGTACCTCTGTGGGCTGTGGATGGCCAAAGCTTTCTACATGAGAGCGGTCCAACAACTCCATCGCCCGGTAGTTCAACTCGCCTGTTTTGAAAACCCAGTCCAAAAGATTTTTTTGAGAAAACTGCTCCTCGGCAAGAAAATTGAGCGCGGCACAGAGAACTTCATAAGCATGTATATCCCGCCTTTCAAAAACAAGCGCATGGTGAAAATAGGAAGAGGCTCCTTTCAATCCATACATAATGAGCTCTGCCAGGTCACTCCACTCCTTTCCCCATCTTTCTTCTTGCTTGAGAATAGATACTCTTTCTGCCATCTGGAGCATGGCATCTACTGAGTCCTCAACTGCAAATGCAGCGGCTTTCTCGAGCGGCCGTGCTTTGGGATCTTGCGCAAAATAAAGCGCAGCAATTTTTTTTCTGATCTGCACCGCTTGCGAGATCAAATCAGCAATGCGTCGAGGATCAAAATTGACATTCGTGACAGTGGCAAAAAGGGCCTGGATGATGAAATTATCTACTTCAGTGTCGCGGATTTTAAAAAACGCAGCTCTGTGCGCGTATTGGGCAATTCCTTTAACGGCATAAACTAAAAGATCTTGCAATAGAGCCGTTTTCGGATCCTTACCGCATACTCCAGAAACCTCGCATCCTTTTCCTGCAAACGTCTGCTCGCACTGATAGCAAAACATCTCTCTTTCTCCTCTCAAAAACTCAGACAACCTTCAACTGTTCGACAAGACTCTCTATGGTGCAAAGCGCTTCTATGAGATCTTTTGCATCTGCTTTTTCGGGGTTTTTCTTCAAAGTCAATACATAGCGAGAAAATTCGTTCCAGAGCTTTCCCATAGCTTTTTCTCCTGCATCTTTCTTCCAAATTTCTTGTTTCTCCCTTTTCCACTTCATCTGTTTGCTTGCATTGATCAATCTTTCCATTTCAATTTCCAAAAGAGCAGGGTCTTTGCTTTTCTGCACAAACTTCTTAAATTCTATGCAGAGATTGTGAAAATATTTGTGGGAGTCTTGTCCCAGCGTATGTTCATAATTTCCCAAATGTTCCATTGTACTCACCTCTTTCTTTGCTTTTTTTCAACATAATGATAAGAGAACTTCTATTCTATCACAAAAACTTCCATTCGACAAAAAAAAATTCTCCCCTACAATGTCTGTAAAAAAGAAGCCCTATGTGTTGATCGCAAACTACATTCTTGGTTTAGCAACATCTTGTACCGTCCAGCCCATGGCATGCGCCCACAAGGCACCTTGCTTTCCTTACTATCTAACAGCAAGCAAGCCCCACCAAACCCTATGTTCTTTGCAATGCTTCCAATGGATACTCGATGGTAGCGACTCTTCTTATGAAGAGATGACGAAAAACCAACCCTCCTCTCTGTGTCTGCAAAAAAAGAGCTTTTCTCTTTTGCATCAGCTGGCCATCTCCCTCTTGCATAGCCATCCGCAATTCTCGAAGCAGCAGATGCAATCTCTATTTGTAAAAGCTCTGTTACTGAAAAGCCTTGAAAGCGATGAAAATTTTTACAGCTTGCAAGAAAGGCGCTCGCTGCTCTTTTCTCTTTCTGCAGAAGAAGCCCAGTTTCTGCAAGCATCCTATAATTTAGACAATTTCGAACAGATGTTATATCTAGAAGGAGGGGCAACCATCTTTTGCCCCATCAAGCAAAGGCTTTTGGCGAACAAAGATGCCCTTCTCTCTCTTGACTTTGCGCTTCTCTTTTCTTTCTGCTCTTTGTCAGCAGAGAAAAGCTCTTTGCGATCATCTTCCTTTCTATCTCTTACACAGAAAGACTATCTTGCATTTGAAACTGTTTGGGAAAGCTGCCATCTTCTTTCTCTTCCCAAAAAAAGAGCGGAAGATGCCTACCTTTTTTGCATCGAAAAAAGAGCACAGCTTCTCCATTGGGAGGTCAAGAAATCCAACGATCATGCAATGGTTCGCCTATCTGCACTTTTGCGCATCTTTTCTCCCCAGGAAGGGTCTTTGCTCAAAGAGACTTTTCGCTCTCTTTCCTTTGCAGATAGAGAATCGATTCTATTGCCATTCAAGGAGAAAACAGGTGCATCTCTTTTGTCAAAAAACCTCTCTTCTCTTCTCATAGGTCTCTTCGACGACCCTCTTTCTGGAGAGAGCCCAAAAGAGAAGCTAAATAACATCGTGACACAAGTTCTTCCCTTCATTGCACATATCATCAAAGATGCAACCGAGCAGACAGAGCTGGGCCTTTTAGATCCGCATGTCTATCTTGATTTTCAATCAGCCTCTTTATGTGCCAAAGAGCACCTGCTTGACCCTTCCGAGCTTTCCTACCAAATCGACAAACAAGGGAATGTGCTTCTCTTTTCACCTCCCGAGCCTCAAAAATAAATCCTCTGTATCTATACACAAAGAACTTTTTAGCGGCGCATCAATGCCAAGAGCTCCGTACACATGACCAGAAGTCCTGCTGCCAGTAAGATCAGTAAAAGCATCTTACCGCCAAGGGAAACTTCCGATGGAAGATGGTGAGAGTAGCGTCCTTTCCAAACAAGCCATACGGGCAGAATGCCATTCAAAAAAGCCTCGCCAAAACCTCCAGCAATTCCAATGGCCAAAAGAAAGAGAGAAGGATTCCACATATTGATGAAGAGAGGCGGCAAGAAAGTGGCAGCACACAAGATCCATCGATCTCTACCTTCGCGTTTCATCTTGAGGCCATCTCCCAAGAAATCGACGAGCGAAAAAGAGACGCCCAGCATCGAAGTGACAATCGCAAAAAAGCTAAACGCTCCTCCAAGACTCATGATCCACTGGTGTCCTGTAAGCCGAACGAGTGCAGAAGTCACAGGCTCTCCTTTTTGCAGAGATTCTTGCAAAAGGTCATCTGGGACAGACCCTAAAATCAACCACTGCCAAAGGGCATAGACAATTAAAGTAAGAAGAGTTCCCCAAAAGATGGAAAGACGCATCACTTTTCCTTTACTTTGAAAGTGTGTAGTCAATGAAGGAATCACATTATGAAATCCAAACGCAGAAAAAAGAATCGGCGTAGCCCATAAAACTCCACCCCAATTTTGTCCCATGAGTTGTTTTGTTTCTACACCAGGAGCTCCAACAGCCAAAAACCCCACATAAGAAGCAATCAGTCCCACCATGAGAAGATAATTGACCCTGTCAATCCACTTAAGACCAGCTCCCACAATGAGAAAAAAGAGCCCTCCATAAAGAAAGTGCAACATAAATTCTGGTATATGCGCCACACCTCCTAGCGTCAAAAAAGAGCTAAAAAGAGGCGTCCCTGCGGAAAAATAGGCAACCATCAAGCAGTAATACAAAAAAAGAAAGAGAGCTCCACTGAATATCTTTCCTTTTTTCCCTAAAAAACGCTCTGTCATAGAAAGGACATTGGCGTGGGCAGGCATCCAAAGAGTTGCTTCTAAAAATAGAAGACCCGTCAACATCATAAAAAGCCACACAGCGGAGGTGATCACCATAGCAGGAAGAAATCCCACTGCCTGTGTAATCAGAGGAATGCCCAGCATTCCAGCTCCGATCGCGCATCCAGCAATTAACAAAGAGCCACTGAGTATCTGTCGAACATTTGTCATCTTGTTTTTTCCTTTTCATTCATTTCGCATATGTAGATCTTATTTTTGCAGATCTGAGCATGCAAAACATATTGTTATTTAGATTTTTATAAAAAAGAGTACGTGTCAAAAAAGAAAAAGAAGCCCCCTAGCGGGGGTGATGATGCGTAATGGGATGCAAAAAAGCAAAAAGAACAAAATCCATCTTTTTATCCAAAAAAGCCAATAACAGTGTATCATACAAAAAAAGAGGTGTCAAAGAGATGTTGATTCCCTCAGCAAGAGGCATTGAGCTTTCTGTAAAAATCATCCCCCACTCTCAACAGAAAAAAATCGTGGGATGGGAAGGAGAAAATCTCAAAATTCGACTTCATGCGCCGCCCGAGAAAAACAAGGCCAACGAAGAGCTCATCGAGCTTTTTTCTACCCTTTTTCACATCCCCAAAACCCATGTGCTGATCCTCAAAGGAAAAACCGCGCGGCACAAGCGTCTTCTTTTTGTTGGCCTTCAATTAGACGAAGCAAAAATTTTACTTTCCAACTTTTTAAAAAGCGAATAATAAGAAAAATAGAGCAATATTTAACATGGGGTCTCTATGATTTTAAAAAGAGTTCTAGGAATTGTTTTATTAACGATTGGAATTATCCTCTATTTTTTTTCCAGTTACATCTCAAGTCAAGTGGCCGAAGGCAAAGAAAAGATTAGCAGTGCAAAAGAGCAGGTCAATGTCGCAGGCAAGCTTTTCTCTATGAGCCCTTACACAAAAGGTATTGGAAAAGAGGTTTCCGCAACCGGGGAGAAAAAAATCGGTGAAGGAGAGCAAAAAGTAGCGAAGTATGAAAAAATCGCCCATCAGCTCTATATCGGAGGAATCATCCTCGTCGTATTGGGGGCAGGTGTTATCGCATGGAGTTTTGCCAAGAGAACTAAAAAGGGTTAATTTTTTTCATCCAGATCTGGCGCCACACCTTGCTGAGGAATTGTGCGCGCTGGATCTTCTATTCGCTTTTTCTCAGTTTCTTAATAAGAGCGCGTTTCGTCTCAAAAAGAGATTTCTCGAACCCTGCCACATATCTTTGGGGGTTTACCAAGCGACGCACGGTGGGAGGAAGAAGCTTCAGTTCTTTTTTTGCAAACGTGCGAATTTCCAATAAAGTAGGTTTGCGATAGACGCACTTTCCCGATCGAAAAATGGGGACCAAAAGATCCTGAAAGGAAAGATCTTTGGGGATGGATACTTGAAGAGCCGGATCGCAAACATCGACAAGCGTCCAAGAAGAGGGTTTTTTACTATTTTCATCGAATATCGCATCTGCAAAGAAGCGCCCCTTTTCGGAGAATCTTCTGATCTGCAAAATACCAGGAGTTGTTGTTTTTGCGCTCTGTTCGGAAATTTTTACCTTATACTGCCATGAGCCCGTCTCGGAAGAGATTGCAGAAAGCTTATAGACTCCATCGAGCGCTGGCTGATCCTTGCCGGTGACAAGATGGGTTCCAACGCCATAGACATCAATCTTAGCTCCCTGTTGTTTCAAATCGCGAATCAGATACTCATCTAATTCATTGCTTGCCATGATTTTGGTATCAAAAAAACCCTCGCGGTCAAGAATTTTGCGCACTTCGCCGCTTAAATAGGCCAAGTCGCCAGAGTCTAGGCGCACGCCAAAAAGTTTCTTTTTTTTCTTTTTGGCCATTCGAATAGCCTTTTTCACTCCTTCGATAGAATCGTAGGTATCGATGAGCATAAAAGAGTTTTCTGGAAGAATCTCGTTGAAAATAGAAAAAGCCTCTTCCTCTTTTTCAAAAGCCATCACCCAGCTATGGGCTTGTGTTCCTCTGACGGGGATATGGAAGAGTTTGCCGGCAAGAAGATGGGATGTTCCTTCACACCCTCCTATGTAGGCCGCTCTACTTGCAGAAATAGCTCCGTCCATCCCTTGGGCTCTTCTCATGCCAAACTCAACCACATCGGCTGGATAGGCTTCATAACAGATGCGAGAAGCTTTGGTAGCAATGAGCGTTTGAAAATTGAGCATGTTGAGAAGAGGGCTTTCCAAAAGCTGCGCCTGTAAAATGGGTCCTTTGACGCGAATCAAAGGCTCGTGTGGAAAGAGGATGGTTCCTTCGGGAGGAGCATCGATATCCAGAGAAAAAGAAAGATGCGAAAGGTAGTCTAAAAAAGGCTCTTCAAAAAGCGGTTTGCCCGAAGATGTTTTTAACGAGTGAAGATAATCCAGATCACTTTGGGAGTAGTGAAAATTTTGGATAAAATCAATCACATACTCCAGCCCCGCAGCAAGAGCAAACATTCCTTGAAAAGGTTTTTTGCGAAATATGAGATGAAAGACAGCTTTTCGATCCTGAATCTTTGCCTTCCAATAGCCATAAGCCATGGTCAACTGGTAGAGGTCGGTGAGCAATGCAAGAGATTCTTTGTAGATCATGATGTGGGAGCAGTGGATCGTTGTAAAAGATCTTTCTTTCTTGCCTTGAGCATATCGATTTCCTCCTGGATTTTTTTGGCTACATCACGATTGGCGTCGGCCAGTTTGGCATGTTTTTGTGCAAGGGAAAACTGTCCCTCAAAAAACTGCAATCGTTGCGCCTGATTATCATGATAAAGAGCCTTGGATTCATATCCTCTCTTCATCTGCTCTAATTCTGCAATTCTCTGATCAATTTTTCCAATATCCACCCACTGCATCTCTTCTTCTCGCGTGGGTGTCGCCGACTCACTACTGCTGCAGACCGCAGCCAGTGAGAGAAAAAAGCCCATAACAGCGCAAAAAAACACAAGCATTTGTCTTTTCATTGTAAAAACCTCAAAAAAATTCTTCCTTCTGTATAACGGACATTTCTTTTTTTTGTCTTCTTTTTTACAATCATTTCCATGAGAGCTATTTTTTTGACCCTACTTTTTTTGATCTCAAGCAGCTTTTCTTTGCAGGAAAGGCTCGCTTCTGCGCAAGCGGGAGATTTTGTTGTCACCAATCAAAATAAAACTTTCACGCTTCTTCTGATCAGATCCAATGAAAATGGCAGGTTGGTTCTAGAAGAAATCTCCATCCCCCAAGAAGCTAGGAAAAAGGTGGCCCTTCCCTGGAGAGAGTGGATACAAAAAAACGCCCCTCTGCACAGCTCTTGGCTTTCCTTTGAAATCGATTTGGGGAAAGGGGATATTTTGCAATGTTACTCCTATGATGAGAATCGTTGGATCCAGATCCCTGAGAGTGAAAATTTTTTCTCTACCCTTCTTCACCTGCCCCTCTCTCTTCTTCCAAATGAAGCGAGAAAGCGGCTAGGGCCTCCGCCGCTGCAGGGCGAGGTAGATCGTCGTTCTTTTTGGATCCCCCCCCTCGTCATCGATGGGCGACCCCAAGAAAAAAAGGAGTTTGATGTTTTTGAAGCCAAGTGGCCCGAAGACGAGAGCGAACTTTCTTCTAAAAGACTCGAGCTCTATTTTGATCGGATTGGGATTTCTCCCTTTCCCTTTTGGATGGAGGTAGATACAGGACATTTAAGTCTTGTTCTCAGAGGAGTCGATATGGGGAAACAGCTCACTTCGTTGCAAAAAGAGCTTCCTCCTTCCCTTCCTCGTTTTGTGGGGAAAGAAACCATGGGGAAAAAAGAGCTGCTTCTTTTTGTGCACTCTCCTTCATTTTATCGCACCTTTTCTCTCTTTGCCGTAGATGCATCCAACAAAAAGGAGCTGATTCCCCTCTCTTTTTCACTCAAAAGTGAAAAAAACATCTACACCCTTTCTATTCCACTAAAAGTTTTAGAGAAAAACCTACAAAAAGAGCATCTCTACTTTTGGGTGCTAGTTCCTGAAAAAAAAGAAGAGCTTTCCGCCTTTTCCAAGCTTCCATTCCTTTGGGGAGCAATACAAGAACCCAAGTAACTAAAAATCAATATATTACAATACACCTAGTCACAATAGGTGCTATTAAAATTTTTAAATTAAAATTATATTGACAATGAAGTTTAAATTTGTTACTATTTAGTAATAAAAATTAAAAACTAACTACCGAATGCAAATATAACAACAATAATCAAAATTCAAATTTATTTTAATAATATAAAAATTTAATAAAAAAACAACAGGGAATAACCATGAGCGGTGATATACAAATTAGAAAAAACATTTCTCTTCAACTAAATGAAGTTTTAAAATTAGAAGCAATTTCTAAAGACGACTCACTTATTTCTGAGGTCTTTAAAAATTGCCTTCCTAAAGAACCAGGGGCAACGAGTCCTCTACAACAATCTTATTCATTTCAAGTATTGTCCGATACCTGCGCCAAAGCAGAGGAAGAAGTAACGAAAGAGTTGGACTCTAAAAGAACAAGCTTTGAAGCTGTATCAAAAGAGCATGATACCAAATGGTGGGTAGTGCATCCTTTGCTGTTCGAAGTTCTCTATTGCCTTTCAAAAATTTTTGCGAACAATCCTTTTGAAAAAATAATTACCGAAAACACCGAAACACAAGACAAAAGATTGCAGCTTACCGTCACACAAGATCGTTGCGAAATCAAGATAAAGCAACTAGAAGACCTCCATGAACAACTAAAAGTGATGGCACTTGCAGAACAGACAAAATTAGACGAAGAGGAAGCAAAAAAAGCAGCATTAGAAGAAACAGCCCGCAAACAAGTCAAGAAAGAGCAGACGGCGCCCCCAGAACAGGCATCAGAGTCTCCAACAGTGGAGCAAGACTTGCAGGAAGTAGCCGCTACAATGTCGAAGGTTGTAGGTGCAACAGGTCAATTGTTTGCATCTTTCTGGAGATAATCATTCTCTACCTGGTGGGTTTTAATAATAATAAAAAACATGGAGAAAATAAATGAGTAGTTCTGTGCATATTCGAAGAGATCTTACTCTTCCTATAACTACAATAACACAACTTTTACCAGAAAAAACTTCTCTGGTTCGAGACATTGTGCTAGAAAACCTTCCAAAAAGTCAAAACGCTCTCCAAAAATCTTATACCTATGAGCAACTACGCACCACCTGTGAAGGTCAATATCAACTACTTTCTCAGCAAAAGGGCCAAAAAATAAAATTACTAACAACTACGCATTTTAAAAAATGGTGGGTAAAAAACAGTTTTCTTCAATTAATTCATAACTGCCTCATGAAAATTTCTGCAAAAATAAAAAAAGAAAATGATGATCTCGAGAGCTTAGAAAAGGACCTCCAAGAGGTGGAATTGCCCCGTTTGAAAGAACAAAGCGAGCAGCTCGAACAGTTTCTAAAGAACGTAAAACAACTGAATGAAGAACAATTTTCCGCCGAAGAGCAAGCATCTTCTACAGCTGAGCACCTGGTAGACGCAACATTTGATCATCTAGAGAACGGAAGCGAACAGATTATTGCAGGGGTAGCTATAGCTGTTCAAAAAACTGTTGCCGTTGCGGCTGGTTTGTTCTCTTGGTTTTCAGAAGCCCCTCAAGGAGAAGAAGAGCTAGTAGTAGACCTGCCTGGATCTTTATTGCTTTGATTTTTATTGGGTTGAAACTTTTCAAACAAATCTTTTCCTTGCTGCAAAAAATTTCCCTCTATATTCTCTCTTGTTTTATGCACCAAAAGTTGCAACCGCATCATGAAAAATCAAGAGAAAACCTATTCTTTAAAAAAATGCAAAAAAATCCTGCACCATCTCTTTTCCTTTTATAGGCGAAAGAAAAAAAAGCTGCAGGAATTTCAGCAAAAACGATTGGAATCCCTTCTTTCTTCTCTTCAGGATGCTATCCAAAAAAAAGACACCTTTACTGCAAGTAGCCTCGCCAAAGAATCTGAAAAACTTTTTACCGACATTCTTCCCAAAAACTTTTTCGACAAGATGTTGGACTTTGGAGGATCGCTTCTCTTTGCGCTGGCAGTTGCCGTCGTTGTACGGCAGCTCTGCTTTGAATTTTACATTATCCCTTCAGGTTCCATGCGACCCACGCTGATGGAAAAAGATTATCTCGTCGTCTCCAAATCGGATTTTGGAGTAAACACTTTGGGAAGAACGGGCCACTATTATTTTGATTCCTCCCTTGCCAAACGCGGAAATGTGATTGTTTTTTCTGGCGATAAGATGGACATCCCCAAAGTGGACACAACCTATTTTCTCTTGTTTCCTGGAAAAAAACAGTATGTCAAAAGGCTCATCGGCAAACCGGGAGATATTCTTTATTTTTATGGAGGCCAAATCTATGGCCTAGACAAAGAGGGAAATGAAATTCAGGATTTTAAAGAAAGATGGTTTGAAACAATCGAGCACATCCCCTTCCTTCGATTTGAAGGAAAGACAACCTCTACACATGCACCTGTTTCATCGTTCGTTTTTTACCAGTTTGGCAAGCCCATCGCCCGCCTTACCCATCAACGCTTTGGTGAAATGCAGGGAGAAATGTTTCCTTTCCCCACACAACTAGTAAAAGACCCGCATGCAATCAAACACTATTATGAAATCTGGGGGCTACAAAATTTTGCAACCGCTTACATCCTATTAGAACAAGAAGCCCTCGCCTTTCACCCAAAAGAACGCTCCGCTTATTATCTCCTACTCAACCACCATCCCGACCTCCAATCTGCACCCCTCTCCAAAGATTTCTTTGGACAGACTCGCGCCGCGCTTTCTATTTCCTCCTCTCTGCTTCCTCTTTCTGAACAACAGATGGAGAAAATTTTACAACATGTAACCACCTCTCGTTTTGTCGTCAAAAACAAAAAAGCTTTTCACTCAGGAACAAAGAGCGGGAGCTACTCGCCCACCTTGGATGTTCCCGATGGCACCTATGAATTCATCGACGGCAAGGCCTATGCAATTCATGCCTTTGGTATCTCTTTCCAGCTTTCCCCCTCGCACCCCCTCTATCGCAAAGATCCAAGCCAAATCGCAACCTTGTACAATTTCGGTGTTGAATGGATGCATTATCCAGGAATCGTTTCATCTCCCTCGCGTTATGCCTATTTCCGCAATGGAGAGCTTTTTCTTATGGGTCATGCGCTATTTTCCAAAGAAGAACTCTCTTCTTTTGTCCAAGAAGAAAAAGAAAAGGCACTTACGAGCAACTACACTCCTTTTCTCGACAAAAATCCTCCCATGACCGCAGATGGAAAACTGGACAAAGAACTCATTCAAAAGTATGGCCTTGTCATTCCTCCCGAAAGCTATCTTGCTTTGGGAGACAACCATTGCATGAGTTCCGATAGTCGTGATTTTGGATTTGTGCCTGAAGCCAATCTACGGGGAAAGGCTTCTTGGATCTTCTGGCCACTCGGGCATTTTGGAAAAATTGCCCAGCCATCGACCACCTTCTTTTCGCTTCCCCACCTGATTGTCTGGGGAGGGTTGATCGTTATTGGCATTGGCTCTTATACATTCTATCGACGCTATCTCAACAGACCCATAAAGTTTTGATTTTCATTGAGCATTCAATGCTGTCAACCTAAAGATTCGAAAGCTGCGCTCTCGAGCTCGCCCTTTGAGAAACCAGTTTTAGGTTTCCAAAGGACTTGAGGTCCTTTGGTGGGGTTTTAAGGGGCAAGCCCTTTTTCCGATGCTTTGCGAATGGACACAATGGCTCTTTCTCCATTGAGATCCCACTCTTCCCCAGATGTAGAGGTAAAATCTACACTGAGAGCCAGCACTTCATTTTGGATATAGTTTTTGTACTTCTCGTAACATTTTTTTACAAGGCCGCTTGTATCCATCACTACATGAATGCGATCGGTAACCAAAAAATCGAGGTCTCGGCGCATCGTATTGATCTTATTTACAATTTCCCTGGCCAGCCCCTCTTCTTTCAACTCTTCAGTAAGATGTATCTCCAAAGCAAGAGCAATTTGATCGTCGGAAGCTGCAGCCATGGACTCTTTGATCTCTCTTTCAATCACTATATCTTCATGAGAAAGAGAAATGTTTTCACCACCAACTTGCACAACAAGAGGCTCTTGCCTTTGCAAGGCCTTGATCTGGGGAAGAGAAAGTTTTTCCAGCACTTGTTGTACTTGAGGCAACAGTTTTCCCACCTTTTTTCCAAGAACGCGAAAGTTGGGTTTGACACGCAGGGATAAAAATTTTTTTTCGTCAGAGTGAAAAACAAGCTCTTTTACATTCAGCTCCTCTGCAATAAGCTGTTGTTGGTTTTTAAGAGATGCCAAAACATTGAGATCGGAGGCCACCACATGTGCCAAAGAAAGCGGCTGGCGCACTTTAATCTTATGCTCTTTGCGCAGAGAATGCCCGATGCTCACAGCTCTTTTGACCAAAGACATTTCTTCTTCTAGAAGAAGATCTCTTTTTTTCTCTTCATAAGAAGGAAAATCGGTCAAGTGAACAGAAAGCTCATCCTTCTTGAGCTCTTTAAAAACCGCTTCGGTAATGAAAGGAATAAAGGGAGCTGCTACTCGACAGAAAGTGATAAGAGCCGAATAGAGAGTAGCAAAAGCCTCTCTTCGATCTTTTGTATCTTCGTCCGCCCAAAAACGAGAGCGCGAACGACGAATATACCAATTGGTAAGATCATCCACGAAACCGAACAAAGGTTCTGTCGCTTTAGAAAGATCATACGCTTCCAAGGCGCTTTCTACATCCCCAATCAGCTTTTGCGATAGAGAGAGGATCCAACGGTCAATAGCAGCCAGAGGAGATGTGATGAGAGTGGGTTCCCATTGATAGATCGCTGCATAGGTACTCAAGAAAGAAAAAGCATTCCAAAAAGGAATTAGGACCTGCCGCATGACCAGTTCGACACTGGAAGTAGAAAAACGCAAATCTTCGGCTTTTACCGCTGGACTTTGCATCATGTAGAGGCGAATCGCATCGGCCCCATACCGGTGAATGATTGTTTCTGGCTCAGGGTAATTTTTGAGCCTTTTCGACATCTTATTCCCATCTTCTGCCAGAATAATTCCATTGACGACCACATTCTTAAAAGCGGGCTGATCAAAAAGCGCCACGGCAAGTACGGTCAAGGTATAAAACCAGCCGCGCGTTTGATCGAGACCTTCTGCAATGAAATCGGCAGGAAAAGCCTTTTCCATTTGTGCTTTATTTTCAAATGGATAGTGGTATTGGGCATAGGGCATGGCTCCTGATTCGAACCAACAGTCAAATACTTCGGGAACGCGCTTATAGACTTTTCCATTGTGGTGAATGGTAAGTTGATCAATGTACTGACGATGGAGGTTAGAGATTTTCTGTCCGCATTTTTTTTCCAGTTCGGCGATACTTCCCACAATAAGAATATCTCCCTCCTGACTTTTCCAAATGGGCAATGGAGTTCCCCAGTAGCGCGAGCGCGAGATCGCCCAATCTCTTGCATTTTCCAACCATTTACCGAAGCGCCCCTCTTTAATATGCTCGGGAACCCAATGGATCTTTGCATTGGCTTGCAATAAACGTTCTCGCAATGGTTCGACAGCAACAAACCAGGAATTGACGGCGCGGTAGATAAGGGGGGTGTCCGATCTCCAGCAAAAAGGATAGCGGTGGTGGATAGTGGATTGAGAAAAGAGTTTTCCTTCTTCTTTTAACCGACGGATGATCGCTTTATCAGCCTCTTTGACCCAAATACCTGCATAATCTGGAACTTCATTCGTAAATTTTCCATTCATATCTACAGGACACGCCATTGCATCGATTCCATTCTTCTTGCAAGCAAAAAAGTCGATCTCTCCAAAAGCAGGAGCCGTATGGACAATTCCCGTACCCTCCTCGAGAGATACAAAAGGATCTGTAATAATCTGAAAAGCCTTTTTTTCTTTTAGTGAAGCAAAATAAGGAAAGAGAGGTCGATAAGAGCGACCTTTGAGCTCTTTGCCCTTAAAATGGGAGATCACCTCATACTCTCCTTTGATGACAGAGCCCACGCGATCTCGCGACAAGATGTAAAAACGCTGAGAATCTTTCTCCTGAATTTTTACATAATCAATATCCTCCCCCACAGTGAGAGCCAAATTGGAGACCAAGGTCCAAGGAGTCGTCGTCCAAGCAAGATAGTAGGTATCAGGCTCGCTTGCTGCAAAAGCAACAATCAAAGAAGGATCATCTACCTCTTTGTAGTTTAGGTTGGCTTCGAAATTCGATAGTGGCGTCCCAAGGCAACAAGAAAATGGCATTACCTTATAGCCCTCGTAAATCATGCCTTTATTGTAGAGTTGTTGAAAAACCCACCAGACCGATTCCATAAAGTCGAGGTCCATCGTGCGATAAGTGTTTTCCATGTCCACCCATCTTCCCATGCGAAGAACGGTCTTTTTCCACTCCGACGTATAGCGCAACACAATTTTGGAGCACTCTTCGTTGAACTGCGCAATCCCAAAATCTTCGATTGCCTTAGTTCCTGTAAGCTTTTTTTCTTTTTCGATCTCATTTTCCACGGGAAGTCCGTGGCAATCCCACCCAAAGCGCCTGGGGACCAGATAACCTTTCATCGTTTTATATCGGGGAATGACATCTTTGAGAGTTCCTGCCAAAAGGTGGCCATAATGGGGAAGGCCCGTAGCAAAGGGAGGCCCATCATAGAAAGAATAGAGGGGAGCATTCTTTCTTTTATCGAGTGATTTTTCGAAGATTTTTTCCCGATTCCAAAAGGCTAAAATCCTCTCTTCCCTTTCAGGAAAACTCTCTTTAGCAGTAGACATAAGACTCTCCAAATCAACGAGATTTTTATAACAGACCGATTACATAAAATCTATAAAGAAAATCATAAGTAACTCATTTTCTGGAACTCCAGACAAAATACTCTCTTCTTGACTCTATACAAAAAAGCTTTAAAATGGTATAATTACAAATCGGGGGTGCATTGGTTTCGACTTGGAAACAAAGTATCCGTGGCATGCAGAGGACGTCGGTTGGCCTCTTAAAAAATCCGATAAAACATTAAATGCCGAACCTATAATGGTTGGTGACGCAGCAGCATAACGACCTAACAGTCTTATGCGCTCCGGTAGCCCTGGACCTGACCAGGAGTTTGGGTGCTACCGTCATGACCCTGGTGTGAAGACTCTTCTCTTCCTCTTTCAGAGGACCTTCGAGATAAAGAGAGAGGGCTCGACTTGTAGTGTTCGCATCTTACAGCAAAGTCGATCTACCCTAAGATACTAAGCATGTAGTCATGAATATGGAGTTTACTGAGGACGAGAGTTCGATTCTCTCCACCTCCAATTCGGCCGGGCTTACGAACTCGGCCTTTTTTATAATAGGGAATTCTAATGTAAAACCATTGCTTAGGGGCGCTATGCTCTCTAATCTGATTCCTGGGTTTAAAAATAACTACAATAGGAAACTGAAATTGGGAAATTTTATCGGCCTATTTGACTGATATGACTTTTCCGCCGGTAAGATTTACAATATTCTCAGAACCTAAATTGAAAACAGCATGAGGAGTTCCAGCAGCAGCCCACACTTCCTGAAATCGCAATAAATCTTCATCAATGTAGGTAGGAATATGTTGCTTATGTCCAATCGGAGGAATGCCCCCAATAGCAAACCCTGTAACTTCTCTAACATAATCAGCATCTGCTTTGATAATTTCTTCTCCTACATGATGGGCGATCGCTTTTTCATTCACACGATTGATACCGCTAGCCAATACAAGCACTGGCTTGTGGGTGTGTTTTGTGCAAAAAACAAGGGACTTGATAATTTGTCCAACAGTGCAGCCAATCGCTTTAGCAGCATCCTCTGCTGTACGCGTACTAGTTGGCAATTCAACCACCTTGACCTGCAAACCTTTTTTAGAAGAATTTCTTGTATGATTTGTGCAGATTTACTCAAAGACATGGTTAACCCTGTTTAAAAACTTTTTCCATCTTAACAACGTTAATAATTACACTATCCTGAAGAGTTGCTGGTTCTTGTGCTATACAGATAACCATCCCTTTGATTTATAAAAAGCCAGGCCAGATAAAGTGGCTCCTAGCATCCCATTTTGGAATCCGTATTCTTGAGCCGCTTTTTCTGAATGAGCTAAAATTAAAGAGCCGATTCCCTTGCCACTTTCGGAAGGTTCAACAAACATTGCACGTATTCTTGCAGGATCTTTTTCTGGATTTAAAATTGCAGCATCTTGTGATGATTTTAAGGACCCTGCATGGAGAGCTTTTCGAAAACTCCAACCCCCGCAACCGACGATAGTTTGATCAGAAATAGCAACAAAAAATGTTTGATCTAAGATTAACTGAAGATCCGGAACACATACGTATCGGCAGCATGATTCGATCTGCTGTTCAGAATAATGCCCATGACCTAAAATTTTCATTGAGCGCTTCATGAGTGTTTCGATAGTC
Source organism: bacterium (assembly GCA_021811265.1). Taxonomy (GTDB): domain Bacteria; phylum Chlamydiota; class Chlamydiia; order Chlamydiales; family SM23-39; genus JAJZPH01. The sequence continues at coordinate 6,230 of JAJZPH010000015.1, read as the reverse complement.
TCCAAATCTTCCTTGGTCGCTAAACGAATAGCAATTTTTTTCTTCATCTTTGCGAGGGCCCTGCCTTAATTTTTACCATAGCAATGGTAAACGATCCTTAAATTTATTCCATTGGAAAGTTCTGAATGCATCTCTCCACCTCCATAAATCAGAACAAATTGGATCAAATAAGAATTAGAAATTAAGGGACTTACGGGAAACAGATAAGTCCCTTTTGCTTTCCTTTAAGCCAGTTTTTTTCAGCCTAGTGCGTAAATGATATTTATCTTCTTCGGTTCAGGTATAATCAATGCATTAAAGGCAAGCAGCCTTGTGACTATGTTCGCTAAAATTCAACGGGATTTTGCTGCTATAAATTTTTTGAACACCCTTTCTGAGCAAACAGTTATTACAAAAGGGATAGGACTTATCAATTACAAGATGGAAGAGTGATGAAACAGGGGAAAACCAATTTAGCGACTTTAGCAGACATTTTTGCGTCTTCTGTTTCACCTATTGGGAGTCAAGCCGAAGAGGTTGTTTCATCACGGGTCATGTCCTATGTGAAAACTGTTACTTGCGAGTACTTTTCTTCAAATTTAGACAATGTTCAGATAAAGCCTCTTGCAGGCGGTTACGGAGCTGCTGCAAACGTACAGCTAGAAATTGCTGGTAAAGCGTATGTTTTACGAGTAATCAGTGAATTAGAATCGCTTCTTAAACGTAACGCAGAATTTTATGCCATGAAAGAAGCTGCTGCAGTTGGAACTGCTCCGGCAATTCGTTGGATAAGTCCTGATGGATATGCAATTCTTATGGATTATATTGCAGGCGAAACGCTCACCATTGAAAAAGGGAAGAAACCGGAAATCGCCTTCAAGGTTGCAGATTTGATGTGCAAGGTCCACGCATTACAAAAAAATCCCTTTTGCGCCCCTTCTTTTGAATCACAGATGGAGGAATTCTATAAGCAATATTCACAAGAAGACAATAATCAAGCCATTTGGGAAGATGCTATTTCGATTATTAAAGGGGGCGCATCTCAGCTGCAAAACTTAAACGCTCCAACTGTAAACACACATGGAGACTTGAATCCACGCAATATTTTAGTTTCTGATCAAGAAGTCTATTTCATTGATTGGGGAGACGGAACTTATACTGATCCATTTCAAGATTTAGCATTCTTCTCTATTATGATGGATTATGACTCACAAGAAGAGGCATTCTTTATTCAATGCTATTTAGGTCATGCCCCTACAATTAACGAAAGAAAGAGGTTTCGGATCGCAAAAAGAATGAATTTTGCCCGTTTAGTTCTTAGCGGCCAAGGCATTGGCAATCAACTTAGTTCTGATCAAAAAGATGACGGTTATGTTCTTGAACCCCTTAGGGAATGGTCCTTTTACGCCAAAATGTTTGCTAATGACAACACATCGCTATCGGCTCAGTTCTTTTGGGGACAAGCTCAAGTAGCTTTAGAATCTGCTAAAGCTCTTGATGTAAGTGATATTGATTAATACTTCAGAATGCAATTTCATAACTCTTTACTTGATTGTCTTAGATTTTTTCTTAGAAATATTTTTGAATGACCAAGCCAATAATTCTTTATTTCCCCTATCCGTTCATAGCCGTTTTTCAAATAAAATTCTTCCGCTTGAAAATCCCAAGTATCCACTAGAGAAAAAATGCATCCATTTTTAATGGCTTCTCGTTCTGCTGCATCTAACAATTTTGTGCCATATCCTTGTTTTTGGAGATTTTCTTTAACCCACAATACGTCGATGTAGATTGATTCCGTACCTAAAAATGCTTGTATCCCGCCGAAAACTTTTGCCAAATCATTTTTCAAAAAAATGGAAAATGCTTTATCTCGCTCACCTAATATGCTCTCATTGAATGCAATGATACCTTCCCTTACAATGGCATTATCAGCCTCGGCAGGCGCATAGTCGACAACTACTTTGTACATATTTCTTCTGCTTTGAAATATTACCATACTTCAACGGTTGATCTAGGAAGCTGATTATGGAGAAAAATGTTAATTTTACCCAAGGAAAAGCATCTCTTCTCCCCCAAAACTGAGAGACCCCATGCAAAATCATTGTTTAGCAACACAGGCCAAAAAGGCCTTGCTCAAGCAGAGCGGCTCCAAAAAATCGCTCACTGTACGCACGTTTTTTAAGCATTGCCACGGTGATGTTTTTTTGGGTGTGAGCGCTTTGGTGATTCGGAAGATAGCTAAAGAGTACAACTCATTGGCTCTGGAAGAAATTCAAAAACTCATGAATTCCTCCGTTCATGAGGAGCGTTCCCTGGCTCATGTGATACTCTGCATGCGTTTTCGGAAAGCAGATTGCGCCGAGCAGGCAAAAATTGTTGAGTTTTATCTGGCCCATCGCAATACGATTCGCGACTGGGATGGCGTTGACAATAGCGCTCCCTATATTTTGGGGCCTTTTCTTCTCAATCGCGACAAGAAGCTTCTCTACGATTTAGCTCAATCCAAAAGCCTCTGGGATCGCCGGATTGCGATAGTGTCGACCTGGTGGTTCATTCGTCACGGAAAGATCGACGATGCCCTGCGCATCGCTCAAAAGCTATTGCTCGATAAGGAGGATCTAATACATAAAGCAACAGGTTGGATGCTCCGAGAAGTGGGTAAGCGGAGCCTGGAAGCCCTCGTTGAGTTTTTATCAGCCCACCATAAAATCATGCCACGGACAATGTTGCGCTATGCGATCGAGAAGTTCCCGGCACATGAACGCCAACAATATCTACGATTGCAGAAATAAAACGATGAGGTTAGTGGTTTGGGCAATGAACAATCGCTGATTTGCACGTAATTTCTTAAGAGATCATGCGAATCATTTTCAGCCCGACAAAAAAGAAAACAATGCTCAAAACAAGACTGAGCGCTGCATAGAGCACAGCGGTGCCATGTAATCCTTTCTCGTAAAGCAATCCAAATTCTAAAGAAAAGGCAGAAAATGTTGTAAACCCTCCGAGAACTCCTTGCACCAAAAAATGCCTCATATTGATGGACGCATTCCAATAAAACAACAGAGCCTCTGTCAGCATTCCCATCACAAAGCATCCAACAACATTAATGCAAAGGATTTTGAATGGTATTGTAAAAACAAAAGATGGCAAGATTCTAGTTAAAGCAACTCGAGCAATTGCCCCTATAGCACCACCTAATCCCACAAAAATGTAATCTTTCATAAGAACCTTTTCTCACAATAGTTCTAGAATATTTAATCCTTTGAAAGAAGGTTTCTTTCTATCAGAGCCTATAAAAACCACTCCTGAAAGTTCTTTTTTTCTTACACAGAAAAAAAGGTTAGCGTTTTTTTGCAATTTTCGAAAGACCACAAGCGGGACATTTTTCGAGCTCTACAAGCTTATTGAGATATTCTTGCACTACAGCGATGAACATCCCATGGCTCCACGTCAAAGGAGAAACAGAAATAGGCTCATGAGAGCCCGCATCGATCTGTTCTGCAAGCACTCCACTGGGTAGTGCGTGGTCTGACACCCACTCGATTAATTTTTCCACCCTGCCCAAATCGCTTTTATTTTTTGCCAAAGCGATATAGTATTGAGCAAGCCAGAGCGTAGTGATAAACCAAGGATTGCCCTTTTCTTGAGGTCGGCTCCGATAATAGGAATCATTTTCATAGCGGGCAACTCCCCCACTGATGGGATTCCATAACTCTTTTTCTACCTGACGCATCGTGTTTTCCACCTTCTCATCACTGGGAAGATAAGCGCCAAAAGCAAAAATTCCATAAAGACTCGCATCTATTGTAGCATCGATTTCATAGGAACCATCTTTTCGAAAAACAATCATCCGAGCAAATCTTTTTTCCTTTTCAAGATACAGATAACGATCCATCGCTTTTTTCAGACGATCTGCTCCTTGTGCATACTCTTCTGCAAGCTCTTGCTCACCAAATTCTTTTGCGAAATTAGATGCCGCCATCAAACCACCATAAACAGTGGAAGAAGTAAAAGTGAAGATTCCCTGCCTTTCTTCCCAAAGATCGTAGCTTGGCAGTGGAAGGCCACTTTTAAGATCGCGATAGCTCATCAAAAAATCGCCAGCTTTTTTTATGAGCGGATGGTAAAGAGAGCGGATCAACTCAATATCTTTGAAAATCTGATAATGGTTCCAAAGCGCAAAGAGAACAAGAGCAGTTTCATCTTCTTGAATCGGGAGCTGAGGAGCATTGTCTTTCAGCCATGGATGCCAAGAGCTTGCTAGCGTTCCCCCAGGGGTATATTTATGAAGGAAATAGCCCTCATTTTCGAGAATTTTTGCGCAAAAATGGTAAAATTCAGGAAAACTATATCCCGCTAAATGAAGAGCGTATGCGATCAAAGCTCCATCTCGAGGCCACATGTAGCTATAAGTGTCGCGGTTAAAATAGACCACATCGGAATCCACCGCGGAAATAATACTTCCGCAATTATTGATTTGCGTGCGGCAGATAAGAAGGCTTCTTTTATAAAGACGTGCAATCTTTTCCGGAAGCAGGTCATAGTTCAGCTTTTCTTTATCGACCCACAATCTCCAATAATCGTATGTTCTTTTGAAAATTACTTCTGGCGTTTTTTTCTTTACCTCTGCGTTCAATGCCAGAACCTCTTCCCAATTTTTTCCAACAGCAATCCAATAAAAGCAGGATTCTATTGCTCGTGGAGAGAGGCGAAGAGGAATGCCTATCACGGAATCGACCGAACCCTGCGCAATCGGATTTTTGCTCAAGATTCCATCTTCCGCATCCTTCCATGTACCTTCGTATTTTCCACTTTCCTTATTTCCCGTCGCGAAGAGGTCGATCCCAAATTTCTGGTTGGCAAAGAGGTTGACTAAAAAATAGCGCTCTCCTTTGTAATGGAGAAGACAATTGATTTCCGGTCGAAATTCGGCAGTATCCCCAATATTGTTGCCGTAGATATGAAAGTCATGGGTCAGAAAGAGATGAATTTCTCTTTCTCGATCGAGAAGATTTTCTACGGTAATCTTTTTGAGGTAGAGGTTTTCTGTAAAATCGACGAGGTCATTGGCTTTGATTCTTATCTGCAAAGCTTCATGGGCAAGCTCCACATTGGTAACAAGAGAATCATCGAGATAATCCCGATGTATTTTCCATCCCTCTGGGACCCAACTAAATATTCCGTCTACAAAGATACCCAAACGAAAAAGTCCACCGCCCACATGGTTCTCTTGCCCCACATGGGGAAAAGTAAGCTCACGCAATTGATAATTGCTATCAAAAGCAATCAAAAGATTTCCGTTTCCGATGGGAAGATCTCTTGGCATGAAACACCTACAGGTTAGAAGCTTTCACATATTCGCAGCAAACGTCTGTGCTTGACTGATTGCCTCACGAATATTTTGTTTTTGCATCTCTTCGTTTCCCATATCCATCCCCTCAGCTTTAATGAACGTAAAATCTTTGATGCCCACAAATCCAAAAATCTCTCGCAGATAGGGTTCTTGAAAGTCCAGTGCTTGCGTTTTTGCCGTATTGTAAAAACCCCCTCGACTTGTAATGACGACCATCTTTTTATTGATCACCAACCCTTCAACTCCAGACTTCGTGTATCGAAAAAGATATTTTGGTTGCACAATCAGATCGATATATTGCTTCAACATGTAGGGAATGTCGAAATTCCACATGGGAGTAGAGATCAGGTAAAGGTCCGAAGAGAGAAACTGTTCGATATATTGGATAATTTCTGTCCAAGATTCCTTTAATTGCCCGAAGAGATCTTTGCCTTGTAGCAATACATATTTCCCACTCACACTTTTTACAGTAAGAGAAGGCAAGTCTTTTTTCGCAAGATCTAGCTCATCAATGATAAACTCTGGATGCTTTTGCCGAAAAGTCTCCAGAAATGGTCTGCTAATTTGCAGTGTATAAGATTCCTCTCCTCGAGGCGTTGCGATAATATGCAATAATTTTTTCTTCATAACTTCTCCATATCAAATCTCTTCTTTTTCAGGGGAGTGCTTTTTCAGTACTATCGAAGAATTGTTTGTGTATACACAAAGAACTTGGAAAATCCTACCGCCAAGTAATGAGACTCGCCCAAACATTGGTTCTTTTATCCACATTGATGAGCAGATAATCTTCCTCAGAAGAATATCTGCTTTTATTGATGATGATCCGATCGCCCGCCGTCCAGCCGCGCGCAGTAAAAGAGCCCCAAAGTCCCATGGCCCATTGACATACCCATCGCGT
>JAJZPH010000044.1 GCA_021811265.1 bacterium | reverse complement strand
AAGACTATTTTTAGTTTGCAAACAGAATTTTTTAAGAGATTTTTCTTCTATGAACTCTTCGACGAGCTCGAAGAAAAAACCGAGAAAAAAAGAGGGAAGAGTTTTTCTTTGTCCAAATACCTTTACTCCCTCTTTTCTGCTGAAACGATGTAATAATCGAGCAAGCCATTTCGATATTCTTTATACCAGTTTCTCGTCCAGCTGTCTTTCAAGCTTCCCTGTGCGACCCAGCGATCAAATCCCTGCCAGACATTTTTTCCAATGCTCTCAATTTTTACGTGGCAAAACCCATTGCGCTTTAAAATTTCCTCAAATTTGCAAACAGTAGGAGTTTTATCAATTCCATTTTTTATAGTAAGAATATTTTTGGCGAGCAGCTGCTGAGATTTCTCCGAAGTACCAAAAAGGGCAGCAATAACAACTTTTCCTTTGGGTTTAAGAGTGCGACTTGCCTCTTTGGCAAACTTCTCCAGGCTTTCAAAGTGTTGTGCTGCATTGATGGAAAATATCTTTTCGAAACTGCAAGGTTCGTAAGGTATATTTTCCGCAGCTCCTTTTTTAAAGAAAATTCTTCCCCGATTTTTTTGCATCGACACAGCATTTATCCTTTCTGCCCTGGAAATTTGGGCAAGAGAAAGGTCGATTCCATGAATTTCTTTTAAGGAAAACTCCTGCAGCATGAGTGCACAGCCCACTCCCTCGCCACACCCCACATCCAATACCCTTTCACTTCCATCCAATTCTAACTTTTTACCCACTAAGCGATACAAATTCCGCTCGCTTTCAATGCGTTCGCAAATGCTGATTTTACCTTTATGTATCGGAAGGTCCCAAAATCCCAAATTGATGAAATTTCCTGCGAAAAGAGCGCTTGCTCCAAGGTCATCTTTATCGTACATTTGGGCAAGAGAACGTTCGATTCTTCCCTTAAAATGCTGTTTTTTGACAGCGGGTAGACAATAGATAGAGGCTACGATTGCTAAAGAAAGGTATAAAAAAACAATGCTGAAAATTTTGCAATACCACTTGAAAGAGCGCATACCGCCAGCATGTTTTGTTGCCGTGTGCAGTTGATTCTCGTTTGTCATGTTTTTCTCCTTCAGCAAAAGCAGAGCAAATGCACAAAAAACCCGATGGCGTTCTGGACAGGCTAACGCACATTTTCACATTGCACCCACTCTGTAACAGGCGCCGCCAAGATTAACGAAAAATGTAAATATTCTTTAAAAGAACTTAAAATAGACAAGATTTTTCTGCAACACGCAACCTTTTTCACCACCGCTGCCATCTTTACCAAAGAACCCACAGCACTTGGAAGTACTGCTACTCTCGTGCTCGATGCAAAAATAGATAGAAAACGTTTTACGAAAACTTTTAAGAACAGATCTATGAAAAAAACTTTAGCGAGAATTTTCGCGTATCTCTAGAAACCAATTTTCCAAATTATTTGGGTATAAGCAGACTTGTGATCGCACAAGTTCCAGCTTTCGAATGTAGAGCTGGAACTTGGCTTTTTAAGAATTTCCCATTGACTCTTACTTGCTGCCGCCAGAGCCAATGCCTTCTTCAACTGATTTCTCTCCCTAATGCGGAGGAAAGTTTCGATCTTAGCTAGGTGTGCCAGGAGGAGGCGCTGAAGTGGCTAGCCCCTTTGCTGCTTCTAGCCGCTTACGGACAATTTCCCTTGCATGTTCCTTGGCTTTTTCCATTCTCTTGGTTGTTTCCTCCGCTTCTTTCTCTGCTCGCGTGGGTGCCTTCGTGGCGGCTGTATCTGGTTGTTTTGATACACTGGAACCTCCTATAGCTAGAGCCAACCTTGTCAGCAATCCCTTTCTATGTCGATAAACAAACATGCCACCTATTATGAGAACGCCCAAGCTTCCGAACAGGATAGGATGGGAAGCGACAATGCTGGCAACTGATCGTGCTGAGGGCAGATTGCGCCAAACATGTGCTGAGAAGAGATGAGAGAGTTTACTACTAGCAGACCCTATGCCGGCTTTCACAGAACTAAAAGAAGGTATTGATGACATAGATATAAAGGGAACCTTCATAAGACTCCAATGTTGAGTTTTAAACGGGTTAATTATATCTAAAGAAAAAAGAATATGTCAACAAAAAATTAAGCACAAAAGCGTGACTATATATAAAAAATTTGGAAAGTTTTAAAATAACATGCCTTTTAAAAAATACCCACTTTCCAAAAGCTTTTTGCAATCAATTGCGTCGATTTGATATTTTTCATTACAACCCGCTTGAAAGACTTCAAGAAACAAAAAAAAGAGGAGGGGCCATGTCATTCAAATACCCAAAAGATCTGCTTTCTCTCATTGCTTTTTTCAAGAAGTTTCCTGGAGTGGGCAGCAAAACTGCCGAAAGGCTCACCTTTCAGCTTCTTTTGTGGAATGAAAAGGAGTTAGAACAATTCAGCCAGCTTCTTTCTCGACTCAAGCAGACGATCCAGCACTGCCCTGAGTGCGGCTGCATCATGGAAGATGCCCTATGCAGCTTTTGCAATCAAAAATCCAGATCTTCCCATCTTTTGTGCATCATTGCATCTCCTAAAGACGCATTTTCGATCGAATCGACAAAAAGCTATTCGGGCCTCTATCACGTCATCAAATATCTGTTGTCGCCCATCGAAGGAAGACTCAATTTGCATCTCGACCTTTTAGATAGTCGCATCGAAAAGCTCGCAACGCAAGAGGTCATTATCGCTCTCGACTCGACTTTGGAGGGCGATACTACCGCACTCTATTTAAAGGACCATCTCAAAAAATATCCTCAGATTAAAGTGTCGCGCCTTGCCTTTGGCTTGCCGGTGGGAAGTAGTCTGGACTATATCGACGATACGACACTTTGCCGCGCCTTGTCAGGAAGACAAAGCTTTTAAATTGACAGTTCTTAGTCTGATTTTCTATAATTTGCCTTTTCTCGTTATCTTAAGGTGACCAGAAAAGAAAAAGATAGCTAGCTGTTCTTTAAGACAAAAAAGATACGAAAACGAAAAAATCATGCTGCAAAGATTCTACGCTTCTTGTGCCCTTTTTTTGCTCGTTGCAACTTTTGCTTTTGCTGAGTTGCCACTAGATGGTCGCAACATCGACAAGGTAGAGATTTTCTTAGAAAACGTCGACAAAAATGTATCCTTCGATACCAAAAGCCTTGCCAGTCGGCTCAAAACAAAAGAGAAGCATCGCTTTTCTCAGATTGAGTTTGACGAGGACTTAAAAATGCTTGCGCAAGAATATGCGCGCATTGAACCTACTGTGACCGCAGAAAATGACAATGGCCTTCTCATTTCAATCAAGTTGTGGCAAAGGCCACGCATCCGATCGATCCGTTGGATAGGAAACAAATCAATCCAAACAAAAACACTCCAAAAAGAGCTGGGGGTAAAACCCAACCAAGTTCTTAACCGAGACTCTTTTACCCAGTCCTTAAACAAAGTAAAAGAGTACTATTTAAAAAAGGGTTATTTTGAATCTTCTCTCTCCTATTCCACCGTCCCCGTCGCAGATAAAAACGAGGTAGATGTAGAAATTCAAGTCGCGGAAGGAAGACTTGGGCATATCAATAAAATCAAGTTCTCTGGTTTCACCAAAGAAGAAGAAAAGGCTCTCGACAATCTAATCCGTACAAAGACCTACAACCGCCTAATCAGCTGGTTTAATGGAAACGGCATTTTTCGCGAAGAGATGGTGGAGCAGGATGCAATGGCCATTCTCAACTATTTGCAGAATGAGGGTTTTGCAGATGCCAAAGTAGACACAAAGATCAGCGAAGACGAGCGAGGCGTTCTTTTGGAATGGGTGGCAACGCGCGGCATCCTCTACCACTTTGGAAGAATCACTTTTGAGGGCAATACCATTCTTTCTGACGAGGTTATCCTCAAGCTTTTTCTCATCCATGCAGAAGATATTTACTCTACCGACAAGTTGCGAGAAACCGCCCAGGCGATCAAAGAAGCCTACGGGCAAAAAGGATATATAGAGACAGAGGCGAACTACGCGCTCAAGCTGCATTGCAATGAGCCCATCTACGATGTGGACTTTACCATTACAGAAGGGGGCTCCTTCAAGATTGGCTACATCCACATTTTTGGCAACGCGCAAACGCAATCCCACGTCATCTTAAGAGAATCTCTCCTCGTTCCAGGTGAAATTTTTAACACGCGCAAACTCAAAGCCACGCAAGAACGCCTGCAAAACATTGGCTATTTTAAAAATGTCAATGTCTACGCTGTTACCTCTCCCGACGATTCTTCTCTTGGCGCCAACTACCGCGATGTGCATATAGAAGTAGACGAAACCTCTACTGGAAATGCAAGCATTTTCTTGGGATTCAGCTCTTTGGAAAATCTCTTTGGTGGAGTTGATATCTCAGAACGCAATTTTAATTATAAAGGCTTTGCCACACTTTTTTCCAAAGGCCCTTCCTCCTTGAGAGGAGGTGGAGAGTTTGCCCATGCTAAATTCACAATAGGCAAAAAAGAACAGAGCTATGTCTTTTCTTGGATGACGCCCTATTTTCGAGATAGCCTCTGGCGCGCAGGTTTTGAGGGCAGCGTGACGGAAAGCACTTTGACTTCCGATGACTACACCGTTCGAACCTATGGACTCACACTTTTTGCTGCCTACCCTCTGACCACCTATTGGACCTATGGAAACAAATACCGCATTCGCAATTCGTCCGTGTATGTCAAACACAAAGAGCATAAAACCTTAGAAGAAATTCACAAAGAAAAGGAAGCAGAGGGCGTGATTTCTGCACTCGGCGCTAGCATTTCTTACGATTCTACAGACAATCCCCGCAAAGCGCATAAAGGTCTTCGATTCTCAGTAGAGGCAGAATTTGCAGGAATTGGAGGAAGCAGCGCATTTGCTAAAATGGGAACGGTGAACACTTTCTACTTACCTCTTTGGGCAAAAGGAACTATGAAATATAGAGCCGACTTCCGCTTCATCGAGCCTTTTGGCGGCAAAAGGCCCAAGGAAAAGGTTCCCATCAGCGAACGCTTCTTTTTAGGTGGTGAAGGAACTGTTCGTGGTTACCGCCCCTATATTTTGGGACCTAGATTTGCAGATGGCAAACATGATAAGGACGATCCTTCCGGCGGTATCTCTTCAGGACTCTTATCGATTGAATTTTCCCAGGAAATTCTTCCCATTTTCGACATCTTTCTCTTTGCAGATGCCGGAAGTGTTTCAATGAAGCATTTTAAATTTCACCGTTTCAATGCCAGCTATGGAGCTGGCATTCGTCTCGTAGTTATGAATCAAATGCCACTGATCTTAGGATATGGCGTTCCTGTAAATCCAGATCATCGTAGCGACAAACAACCCTTCTTCTTTTCTATGGGAGGACAATTTTAACAACATAAAGGAGCTAACATGCGTAAATCACAAACGTTCCTGTTTTTTTTACTTCTAGTATTAGGTCAATGCCTATTTGCTGCTGAAGTTTCAAAGCCTTCAATTGCTGTGATTAATTTTAACACTTGTGTCCAAGAATCAAAATATGGCAAACATGAACAAGAGCAGTTCATGAGTTTCAGCAAGCAGTGGGAATCGCGCATTGAAGAAGATCAAAAAAGCATCAAAGACCTCTCGGCAAAATTTGAAGATCAGGAGTACATGGACGGCCTCTCCCCTGAGGGAGAAAAAACCCTGAAAGAAGATTTTCAAATGGCGCATCAGAAATTAGCAAAAGACAAAGAAGAGATCTACCAAATCATGAACATGGCCCAGCGTGAATTTTACCAAAAGATCTACGCGCAAGTGGTCAAAGTATCGGAAAAAGTGGCCGGCGAGAAAAAGCTGAACCTCCTTCTCAATAAAGAAATCTGTTTCTATAATGAGCCAGCCATGGATGTTACCCAGCATGTCATCGCAGAAATGGACAAGACCTTTGAAAGTGATATGAAAGCACAAAAAGAGAGTGAAAAGAAGGGAGCACCTTCTCCTGCAGCTCCGCCAACGTCCACTCATAAAAAATAACGTCGGCCATGGATAAAAGATCATTCACTCTCGAGGAGTTAGCTCAGCTCACAAAAACTCGTTTTGTGGGAGACAAAAGTGCTAAGGTCAGTGGCATCAATAGTCTGGAAGAAGCATCAGAAACAGATGTTTCTTTTCTAGCGAATGCTCGATATGAAGAATCTATGAAGCGTTCTCAGGCCGGTATCATTTGTATCGGCCCGACAACCCCTCTGATTCCAGGAAAAAATTTTCTCATCTCTGACCATCCTTCTCGGGTATTTCAGCAGCTAGCAGAACTGATCCTTGCGGAAAAACTCGCTACTACTGGGTTTGAAAAAATTCACCCTTCTGCTCTCATTCATCCCAGTGCAGTCATTGGAGAAGGTGTCTCTATCGGTCCGTTTACTGTCATCGACATGAATGTCGTCGTTGAGTCAAGCACCACCATTGGCGCTTTTGTTTTCATTGGGGCGCATACCAAAGTTGGAAAGGAGTGCACGATCCATCCCGGATGCATCATTCGAGAGCGCTGTTTGATTGGCAACAGGGTGATCTTGCAACCTGGTTGCGTCATCGGCTCATGTGGTTTTGGATATCTTCCTGATGAAAAGGGAAAGTTCCAAAAACTGCAGCAGCTTGGTATCGTGGTGATCGAAGATGATGTAGAAATTGGCGCGAACACCACCATTGACCGTGCACGTTTCAAAGAGACGAAAATCTGCAGAGGGACCAAGATCGACAACCTCGTGCAAATTGCCCATAACGTGATCGTCGGAGAAGACAATGCGATCGCTGCACAGACAGGGATCGCCGGCTCTTCTAAAACAGGTCGCAATGTGGTCATGGGAGGCCAAGTAGGAATTTCCGGACACGTAGATATAGGAGATGGCGCTTCGATTGGCGCGCAAGCAGGAGTGAGCAAGACTCTTCCAGCTCATGGAAAATACCGCGGATGTCCTGCCCAACCCATCAACGACTACCATCGTCAAAAGATTCTTGTAAAAAAACTGCCTGCCCTTGTGAAACAAATCGAAGCATTAGAAAAGCAGATTGTCATGCTTCAAGAAGAAGTGCGATCTCTAAAAAAATAGCGTTTTTCATCGATTGCCACGCTTTATACACAAAGAACTTGGAAAATCGGCTTCTAGAGCTTAAGCGAAAATCCTCGCGGTTGAAAGATCGTAAACTACCCAATATTAATGAAATATGGGGC
>JAJZPH010000043.1 GCA_021811265.1 bacterium | reverse complement strand
GACCTCTATTTTCCCAATTTTGGTTGTTAAATCGCTGAAATATCTGCCTTTTTCATAGAGCGGCATACCCAAAACTCGCGTTCTTTACGTATGTGAGATTAAATTTTCCAGGTTGCCAATAGGAAGCGCAATCCTTCAAGAGGTGGAGTCGAAATTAAAAGCTCTTTCTATCCCTCGGGGTTTTTCTCTTCGGCCTGTTTTGATTCACGTTAATGGAGTGACAGAGGAAGTTATAGATGCCGATTATTTCGCCTCGATTGTTGATTTTAGTCAGTTACTGATGGATGTAGAGAATCAATGTGAATGATTTCTTGAAGAGAGAAGAAAACTTTTTATTTATCTAAAATTTATCTGATAATTTTTAAGTTCTTTTTTGAGCTGTTTGACCGATGTGAAGTGGATTCCATGAATCCCCTTCTTTTGAGCGGCTAAAATGTTTTCTTCTTTGTCATCGATAAAAAGACACTTGTTGGGCAAGGTGTCAATCGCTTTTAAGAGGACATCGTAGGCCTTGGGATCGGGTTTTTTATATCCAATTTCATGGGAGAGAATGGATTGGTCAAAACTTGTGTAACCGCCCAATTTTCTAATGAGATCGGCAGAGGATCGCATCACATTGGAAAAACAGACCACTTTATAGCCGTTTTTCTTTAACACTTGTACCAGCTTGACCATCTCTGGATTGATTCTTGTGCAGGAGAGTTGCATGAGCTCTAGTTTTCCCCAAAAATCTTCGGGAAGTACTACCTGTTTTCGTTGTGCGAGCTCTTCGAATATCTGCTTTCTGGTTTTGGTAGCATTTTCTGGTTTTTTTGAGTTTTGATAAAATTCTAAGAGTTCAGCAAAGCTCAAGGAAAAGGTTTGTCGGAGGAACTGGTAGAGAGGGTCTTTATTTTTCATCTCTGTCATCACACCTCCAAAATCAAAGGCAATGACGGAAATCGATTTTTCTTGAGGAGAGTTGCTAGTTGTATTTGCAGATTGTTGCGAAGGATGCGCTTCTATAGAAGATAGAGAAAAACAAATCGATAGCAGACAAACAATACAAATACGCAAAAACATAGATTTTTCTTCGTTGAAAAACAGCGCAGCAGAAATAAGATCTACTGCTTCGTTTTAAGCGGCCTTGATCTTAATGTCGACACCTGCGGCAACAGGCAGTATTTTGAGCTTGTCAATCGTATCCACAGTGGGATTCAAAATGTCAAGAAGGCGCACATGGGTGCGTGTCTCAAACTGTTCACGAGATTTTTTGTCGACGTTGGGAGAGCGAAGAACGGTGACGATTTCGCGGCGTGTGGGCAGAGGAATAGGCCCTACTACTCTGGCACCAGTACGCTTTGCTGTTTCTACGATATCCGCAGTTGCTCGATCCAATTGTCTGGGATCATAAGCTTTAAGTCGAATTCTGATCTTTTGTCTGGGTTTTTTGTTCATGATTCCTCTATTTATTAATAATTTCCTCTTGAATATTTTTGGGAGCTGGGCTGTATTTGAGGGGCTCCATTGTATAACTGCCTCTTCCCTGAGTAATGGAACGAAGGATCGTGGAATATCCAAACATGGCGCTCAAAGGCACTTCGGCATCCACAATGATAATGCCTTTCAAGCCGCTCTGGGCCACAATTTGTCCTCTTCGACTATTCAAGTCGCCAATGACGGTTCCCATGTAAGCGTCTGGGGTTGTCACTTCCACTTTCATGATGGGCTCTAGGATGATGGGCTTGCATTTGCGGGCAGCTTCTTTAATGGCCATGGATCCGCAAATTTTGAAGGCAAGTTCGCTGGAGTCGACTTCGTGAAAAGAACCGTAAACAATCGCAACTTTGACGTCCACAAGGTTATAACCTGCCAAAACTCCAGTGGCAAGGCCATCTTCCACACCATCGATCACCGCAGGGATGTATTCTTTGGGAATCACACCGCCAACGATTTTGCTGACGACTTCATTGCCTTTGCCAGCTTCGTTGGGTTCAATTTCCAAGACCACGTGGGCATATTGTCCGCGACCACCGCTTTGCTTGACAAATTTGGTCTCCTGTTTTCCGGGAACTGTGATGGTCTCTTTGTAGGCTACTTGAGGTTTGCCTACATTGGCATCGACGGAAAATTCGCGGAACATGCGATCTTTGATGATCTCAAGATGGAGTTCTCCCATACCGGAGATGATGGTCTGTCCTGTTTCTGGATTGCTTTTTACGCGGAATGTAGGGTCTTCTTCTGAAAGAGCAGAGAGGGCTATGGAAAGCTTTTCTCTTTCTGCTTTTGTTTTGGGTTCGATTGCCATCGAAATAACGGGTTCGGGAAATTCCATTTTTTCAAGAAGCACGGGAAAATCTTCAGAGGAAAGAGTGTCTCCTGTGGAGGCAAATTTGAGGCCGATGCATCCTGCAATGTCTCCCGTGTAGAATTCGTCGCGGTCTTTTCTCTGGTTAGCATGCATTTCAAGAAGGCGAGAGAGCCGTTCTTTTTTTCCCTTTGTTGTATTGAGGATGGCATCTCCTTTGCGAAGAACGCCACTATAGACGCGTACAAATGTGAGTCTTCCTACGTAAGGATCGGACCAGATTTTGAAAACAAGGGCGCTGAGGGGGCTCTCATCGGAGGGAGCGATCTGTATAGGTTCATGCGTTGTTGGATGCTGTCCATTGATGATCCCGCGGTCCAGTGGCGAGGGCATCCATTGCACGACGGCATCGAGAATTTGCTGCACCCCTTTGTTCTTAAAGGCAGTTCCGCAAAGAACGGGGTAGAGTTTCTTTTCGCACACTCCTTTACGGATGGCTTTGTGGATCTCTTCCTCTGTGAGGGTTTCTGGATGTTCCAGAACTTTGGTCATAAAAGATTCATTGGACTCGTCGACGGTGGCTAGCTCTTCGAGAAGGTGCGCGCGCATTTCTTTACATTGGTTGACAAGGTGAGGGGGGATGGGTTCGATGGCATATTCTGCACCGAGAGTTTCGTCTTTAAAAACGTAGGCTTTCATGGTGACAAGATCTACCATGCCACGAAATTCAGCTTCTGCTCCGATGGGACAGTGTACAGGGACGGCATTGGCAAGCAGCTTTTCTTTCATGGATTTAACGGCGGAGAAGAAGTCGGCTCCGGTACGATCCATCTTATTGACAAAAGCAATTCTAGGCACACCATAACGGGTTGCCTGTCTCCATACGGTTTCTGATTGGGGCTGTACACCAGCAACTCCGCAAAAAACAGCAACGGCTCCATCGAGAACCCGCAGAGAACGTTCTACTTCGATTGTGAAATCTACGTGGCCAGGGGTGTCAATGATGTTGATCTTGCTCTGCTTCCAGTAGACGGTTGTTGCTGCGGAGGTGATCGTGATGCCGCGTTCTCTCTCCTGCTCCATGAAGTCCATGGTCGTGGTTCCTTCGTGAACCTCTCCCATGCGATGAACACGTCTGGAATAATAAAGTATACGCTCTGTGACAGTTGTTTTACCGGCATCAATATGAGCCATGATTCCAATATTGCGTACATGGCTTAACTCATCTGTTTCAGGTCGCTTACTCATCCTTTGTTCCTTTTCTTACCATTTGTAGTGGGCAAATGCTCTATTGGCTTCAGCCATACGATGCATATCATCTTTTTTCTTTATTGTGGATCCCTGGTTTGTAAAACAGTCGGAAAGCTCGATGCTAAGCCCTTCAATCATATTGCGACCAGGTTTAGATTTTGCATGATTGATAATCCAGCGCATAGCAATGGATGTTCTGCGGTCTGGTGGAATTTCGACTGGCACCTGATAGGTGGCGCCACCAATTCTGCGTGATTTGACTTCTAGAGAGGGCTTTGCATTTTCCAGTGCCTGTTCAAAGGCTTCTAAGATGTTTTCTTGCTTGGTGCGTTCCGAAAATTTTTTCAGAGCTTCATAGACGATTTTCGTTGCCAGTGATTTTTTCCCCTCCATCATGACTCTGTTGATGAATTTTGCGACTGTCTGACTATTGTAGATCGGATCTGATAAGATCTTTCGTTTTTCTGCCCTGTGCCTTCTAGACATCAATACTCTTCCTTGTTACTAAATTTTCATAACTCTTTCGTTTTTAAACACTAACCCTTCTTGGCTCCATAACGTGATCGGCTTTTTTTGCGGTCTTTTACAGCAGCGCAATCAAGAGAACCTCGAACGATATGATAACGAACGCCGGGAAGGTCTTTTACCCTTCCTCCTCGTACGAGAACAATACTATGTTCCTGCAAGTTGTGTCCTTCTCCAGGAATGTAGGCAATCACTTCTTGCCCATTAGAAAGGCGTACCCAAGCCACTTTGCGCAGAGCCGAGTTTGGTTTTTTGGGCGTTTTAGTTTTTACTTGGAGACAGACACCTCTACGCTGAGGGCATTGCTGTAGTGCGGGGGACTTTTTTCGCTTTCTGATACCTTTTCGTCCATGTTTGACGAGCTGGTTGATGGTCGGCATTCAAACTTCTCCTTTTCCAAGGGTAATAAGTACACATAGAGAGGCAATATATCGAGAAGGGCAATTATATGCAAAAGGATTTCCAAACAAATCCTGACGTCGAAACTATTCTAGAGCTGCTTGATACATTGGTTTTTGCGAAGAAAAAAGCTCTCGAACCATTGTCACAGCTTGTTGCCAGTGAGTAGCTATCGATTTTTTCTTTTAGGGCGTGCTCCAGAAACCGATTTTCCAAGTTCTTTGTGTGTAATTTCATAACATTTTAATAATTATAATGTTTAATAAATAAATTAAATAATTAGTTACTGTTTTAAATAAAAAGTTGAACAATTAATAATTTTAATATTATAATCAGTTTAGGGGATAAAAGTAACAGGCCAGGCTTACAACACTTTGTTGGCTTTAGATAGTTTGGACCGAAAAGAACTTTTGTCCCCGATCTTTTTAGGAAAGGGAGCTTTATGAAGTGGCTGAAGTTCTTATGCCTTTTAGTGACTCTTCCTCTTCTGCTTTTTTCCCAAAATTCTTTGGAAGTAAAAGATATCAACAAGTGGATGCAACGTTTGTTTGAGTATCATGTAGAACAAAAAGGCTTTACTCTTTTACAAATGCGTCGGTTCATCAAACTCTACGTAGAGCAGTTTGACAAAGAAAAGAGCTATTTTTTGGAAGAAGAGGTGCAGCCCTATCTTCAATTGTCCGATGACAATCTGCAAGCGGTGATACAGAGGGTAAAAAAAGAAGATTATTCCGATTTTGAAAAGATCAATGAGATTTTGCGACATTCTGTAGAAAGAGCTAGAAAGTTTAGGCAGCAGATAAAGGAATCAATTCTTCATGAGGGAAACGAGAGCCTGTCAATGGTTCGAAAAGAGAGGTTGGAATTTGCCAAGAGCGAAGAGGAGCTGTTGGAAAGACAGACGGCTGGGCTGAGACGAGTCTTTTGGTCACACAGAAAAAAAATGTCTCATGCCACAAAAGCGAGGGACGAAAAAGTCTTGTGCATGATTGAGAAAAAACTCGTACGGATGGAAAATCGCTACACGGAAAAAGGTGCGCACGAGTTTTCTCTCAATATTTTGAAAGCCTTTGCCAAGAGCTTAGATGCACACACTGCGTTTTTCAGTCCCGAAGAGGCTTTTGAGATGCGTATGAGTCTAGAAAAGCAGTTCGAAGGATTGGGTGTGATTTTGTCGGAGAGTGTAGACGGGGCTTTGGTCACCGACCTCATCAAGGGAAGTCCTGCACATACATGTGGGAAGATTCACATCAACGATCTCATTGCTAAGATCGATGGAGAAAGCGTGCTCGATCTTACGTTTGAGGATGTTTTGGAAAAGCTGAAGAGCAAAAATGGAGAAGAGGTACATCTGGGCATCTCTAGGTTTTCAACAGAGCAAGGTGGCTGCTTGCCCATCTGGTATGTTGCCTTAAAGCCAAGGCCCATTAGCATGGAAGAGGAAAAACTACGCTATACTTACGAACCTTTTGGTAATGGGATTATAGGGAAAATCTCCCTGCCCTCCTTTTATGAAAACGCAGATGGCGTTACTTGTGAAGGAGACTTAAAAAATGCAATCGATGCTCTTAGAAAGAAGGGAGAGCTTCTTGGCTTGATTCTCGATCTTAGGGAAAATTCCGGAGGATTTTTAAATCAGGCTGTCAAAGTAGCCAGCCTTTTTATTTCCAATGGCGTTGTTGTGGTTTCCAAATATTCCAAGGGAGAAAATCGATATCTTCGCAATACCGAAGGAAAATCCTATTTTTCAGGTCCCTTGATCCTGCTTACTTCAAAACTCTCTGCATCTGCTTCGGAGATCGTAGCCCAAGCGCTGCAAGATTATGGAGTTTCGCTGATCGTGGGAGACGAGAGAACCTTTGGAAAAGGAACCATTCAATATCAAACGGTTACAAATGACAAAGCTGAGGCTTTTTTCAAAGTAACCGTTGGCAAGTATTACACCGTTTCGGGAAAATCGACACAGATTGAGGGTGTAAAAGCCGATGTGCTTTTGCCAACAGAATATTCCATTTATCATTTAGGAGAGCGCTATCTAGAATATCCCATCACTCCTGATGCCATTTCTTCTCTCTACAAAGATCCTCTTTCTGATTTGGACCAGAAGACAAAACGCTGGTTTGAGAAAACCTATATGCCCCGCCTTCAGCCCCATGTTTCTTTTTGGCAAAAGCATGCAGTTCTTTTGCAGAAAAATAGTAGCTATCGTCAAGAAAAAAATCCCAACTTTCAACTCTTCTTGAAAAAGCAAGAGGCGATCAGAGAATCTATTTCTATGGGCAACGAGAAGAATTTTGGAGTGGAAAATGTGCAAATGGAAGAAGGGGTACAAATTCTCAAGGATATGATTCTTTTGCAGGCCCAGGGAAAATCTAGTCTTCCTTAATTCAGGCTTCTCTTAGTCAAAAAATTCTTATTTTTTTAAAAAGTTTCTGTTGTCAGAGCTTTTTTTTCTCTAATAAATTGTTCTTTTCTGCATTTCCTCATAAGACAACTCGATTCTATGAGGGATCGTGACTTAGATTGTCGGAAGGGCGAAAAAATCGGCGATTCTATTCTGTGTTGCAAGCTTTGCTCTGACGATGGAGTCATTGGAAAAAGAATTGATAAAAAACAGTGCGCGAAGATATTGTGGTGAATATCTTTTTGGCCAGATAGCTCAGATGGTAGAGCAGAGGACTGAAAATCCTTGTGTCGCTGGTTCGATTCCAGTTCTGGCCAATTTTTTTTATTCAAAAAAAATGGGTCGAAAAAAAGTCAACTGCTTGACTTTTGTCTGGAATCGAAGTGAAGCGCTATGCTTAGCGCGAACCGGCGGGCGTGTCCCGGATTCCAGTTCTGGCCACAGCTTTTAGGCATGCAAAATGCCGGAGTACTCAGTAATTTTGTTCCGAATCGAAATCACAAAAAGATCTTGAGCTCTAAAAATAGCTCATGTGCCCTGAATTTGATTCTCCATTCGTCTTTCCCAACGTCGAATGATTGTCCGATGCTGTCTCTAAAATAGCGGGGTCCTTTGAATCGCATCGAGTCGAACCATCGATAACCTGTCGATAGGGCCCATTTTTCGTGGTATCTGTATTCTAACCCTGTT
>JAJZPH010000042.1 GCA_021811265.1 bacterium | reverse complement strand
AGAAATTAAATGAGACTACATGATGACCATTCTGCAAGAGGCGAAAATCCAACTCCCAGAAAAAAGAGGTTTCCTTCTATGATTGCGTTATGAAGCGAAAACTTTTGTTTCTATTACTTTTCTCAAGTCTGCTTTTTGTTTCTGCAACAAACAATTCAGGCAACCGCAATGCAGTCTATAAAAGTTTACATCCAAATTCTCTTTCCGAGCTCTTGGCCTTTTATGAACTCTACCCCGATACGCAAGAAGGGAAAGAAGCGTTAAAAAGAGCTTGGAAGCTTCTGGATCCGAGTGGAGAGTTTTCGAAAACAATCCATACACCTTTGCCCCAAGTGCAGATTGGATCGATGATCTCTCTTGTCAACCGCAAGGCAGAAGAAAATTTTTCTCTTCAAGAAGAGACACTTCATTCCATACAAGCCATTGCCTCATCTCTTTCCAATCGCAAGTTGCACACATTCGGAAGTTGGAAAGAAGCTGATTTTATCAACGCAAATGCCAATGAAATCGATCTTGCCAGAGGCCTTCTTTTGGCTCTCTTCGGAGAGGGAGAAGAGGGGCGAAAAAAAATCCTCTCTTACGAAGCATCGTTGGATTTGATGGCCCTACAGATTCGGGCACAACTTTCAGAAAAACCTTCCCATCTCGATACAATACGGGCCATCAACCAGTTCATTTTCATCGACCTTGGCTTTCGCTTTCCGCCACACTCTCTCTATGCAAAAAACATCGATACCTACACCTTTTTACCCTCTGTCATGGATAACCGAAAAGGGGTCTGCTTGGGAGTCTCTATCCTCTATCTATGCATTGCGCAACGACTAGGCCTCCCTTTAGAGATCATCACGCCTCCCGGCCACATCTTCGTGCAATATCTCAATCAAGATCAAACGATCAATATTGAGACCACCGCCAGAGGCCTCGATATCCCTTCCGAGTATTATCTGGGAGTAGAAACCAAAAAATTACACCACCGAACACTCAAAGAAACGATTGGCCTTGCCTTCGTCAACCAGGCCTCCATTGCGTGGATGCAGAAAAAACACACAGAAGCCATCTCGCTTTATAAAAAGGCTCTGGACTATCTGGACAAAGACCCCCTCACCTTAGAATTGCTTGCCTACAACTATCTATTGGTGGGAAAGAAAAAAGAGGGAAAAAAACTTTTAGAACAAATCGCTAACCTGTCATCAGAAACGGCTACATCAAAAAATATTCTCATTGAAGATTTTTTAGATGGAAAAACAGATGCCGCCGGCATTGCAACCGTTTTTCTTCCCGTCGATGAAAATCGACTTTCCATTCTGGAAAAACAGCTAGCTCTCATCGAAGTATTGAAGCAATATCCACATTTCCGACAAGGTCTTGTGCAGCTTGCCACAACCTATCTCCAGCTGGGCCGAGAAAAAGAAGCAACCCTCACTCTCAAACAATACCAAAAAATCGACCCCCAAAGCCCCCTGGTCAACTACTACCTCTCCCTTCTTTCTTTAGAAAGGCATGACTACCAAGCGGCGTGGGAACACTTTTCTCGTGCCTTTTCTCTTTTACAAGCGCAAAACTACTTTCCCAAAGCACTCAAAGACCTGCGCAATACCCTCCTTCAGGTCTCTCCCCCTTCCGAAAAGAGCTCTTCATTTTTCTCTTGTCTCTAAAAAAAAGAGCCACATAATAATAGTATAAAAAAATCAATCAGGGTCGTATGCGTTCTTTTTTTCTTTTTTTATTTTTTCTTTCCCTATCTTGCCAATCGGTAAACGCTCACCACTCTTCTCGCCATGTGGTTGCTGCGAAAACGGAGGAAAAAGTCCCAAAACCTCTTCCCCTTACCATCTCGCAAATCATCGGCAATGGGGCATTTCTTATGCTAAGCGATGATTCTGTATGGGCAATTGCACCCTCTGATACTCTACTTTCCAGTGCATGGATCTCTGCCGCTGAAATTACAATCCAGCCCAGCTCCGATCCTGCCTTCCCAGTTCTACTTTTCAATAGCATTACACAAGATAGCGTTCGTGCAAGAAAGTCTTCTTTGGAAGAGGTGAAGCAAAAGGTGCGCGCTAGCGAAGCACAAAAACAGCAGTTCCTCTTAGAAAGGAAAAAAGTAGAAGAAAAATCTCAAGAGTTAAAACAGTAGTTCTCTTAGGATCTGTCGAGTGCATAATATTTTTCCATTTTTTCCAAAATTTTTGCATTTCTGGTTTTGCTTTTATGCTCTACATAGCGGAAAGATGGATAGATATGCAGCTGCTTTTGATGAAAATGGTTTTTGTGTTTTTCAATTACAAGATCGATGCGGGTGAGAAGAGAATCTTTGTCACCCATTCTGTGTATGAAGACTTTGTTTTCAAACCAACTGATTGTGTCCCGATCAGATCTGCCCAAAAGTAGATCAATTCCGGGCACTTCGTGTAGGAGGCGCAGATCATCTGCCAAGGGTTGCTGGGTAATGGCAATGATAATGTCCACATCGGCTTTTTTTAGCTCCTTGCATTTTTGCCTTGCCATGTAAAGCGGGGATGCAAAGTAGAGGTCTGGCGGCGCTTTAACACCTATCTTAGCAAGAGGCTTTGCAAGCGAAAAAAAACCGATTTTAATTCCTTGTATCTCGTAGATCTTAGTTTCGTTTTCTACAAGAGCAGTGCCATCGATCGATAAAAGATTCGAAGCAATCCAAGAAAAGTGGGATTCTTTGATCCTTTGTTGCAAAAGATCTTTTCCAAAATCCAAGTCATGCGGACCTACAGAGGTAATGTCCACTGACATCGCGTTGAGAATATCGATGAGCAGATTTCCCTTGTCCAATCCAGCCAAAACATGAGGAGACAAAATATTACCGCCGAGAATCGTCAAAGAATCTTCTGCACAAGCCCTCTCCTCTTCCAAAAGAGTCGCTAAAGATGCCAAGTTTCCCTCTTGCGAATTCTCATGCAAAAGTTCGTCGAGTCCTCCAAAGGTAAAAAGGGTGATCTTGGCGTGGCCAAAAAGAAGCGGCGACATGCTCAAAAAAATCAAAAAAAGGAAAAAAGTTCTTTTCATGCCACCCCCATTGATATTCATTGTATCGATCAAAACTTTTTAAAACATATTTTTCAAAAAAAAGAATGTAAGATCCTAACATACAACGTATTTCATAAGAGCCCACAGGATTTTTTTAAGAAAAGAGGAGATGCGTTTTTTGAGAAATTTTTTTTTAATCAGGCGGCTCTTTTCTCATCGTTGTTGTGGAAAAGAGAAATAATTGATAAGATCCACTTACAAAAATGGAGTTTTCCACATGCCAAAAGAATGTCAAGTTACGGGCAGACGGCCGACAAAAGGGCGCAGCTATACGACCCGTGGTATTGCAAAGAAAAAAAAGGGAATTGGTCTTAAAACAACGGGCATCAAAAAGCGCCGCTTTGTTCCTAACCTCCTCAAAAAAAGACTCTGGTTTGCCGAAGAAAACCGCTTCATCACTTTGCGTCTTTCTGCAGCGGCTCTTCGCACCATCGACAAGCTGGGACTGGCCCATATTGTCAGACAGATGAAACGAGAAGGGAAAACAGTTTAGCCATAAAGTCTCTTGCTAAAAATTGACGTCAAGGGCCTGTTTTTCATAACATCATCTGTTACTTTTCAGGATGGTGTATGAAGTTTTTTGTAAAAAAAACATCTTTCCTTTTTTTTCTCGTATCGTTAGCCGCCATTTTTTCCTTTTTTCTCTGGGCTATTTTGTTCTCCTTTTCTCCTCAACTTCCATCAAAAGAAAGGCCCATTCTTTTTTATTCCAACCAGTGCCGCAATGACCTGCGTCTTCTGTTTCTACAGGGAATACACCACGCTCAGCACTCTCTTTTTTTAGTCACCTTCGGGCTCAACGACCTTTCGATCGTAGAAGCTCTTGAAACAAAAGCAAAAGAAAAACTCACCCTCCAGGTTTTCTACGATCGAAGAGCATCTCCAAACATTCTTCTCTCCAACCATCAAGCCTATGCACTCGAGCCGCAGGGCCTTGTCCACCAAAAAATCTTGATCCAAGATCAAAAGCTCATTTTCTTAGGGTCTGCCAACATGACAAAAACCTCTTTTGCCGCCGATGAAAACATGATCGTGGGCTTTTATAGTCCCGAGCTTGCACAATTTCTCTTACAGAAAGCTCCCTTTTTCTCTGGCTCATTTACAGCAATGATCCAAAACCAGCTTGTAGAGCTCTTTCTCTTACCCGATATCGACCAGATAGCTTTTCGCTCCCTGCAAAAAGTTCTGCAAGGTGCTAAAAACTCCATTTTCGTCGCCATGTTTGCCTTTACTCATCCGCTGCTTGTCGATGAACTGATCCTGGCCAAACAAAGGGGCGTCGATGTAACAGTGGCTATTTCTTCGCAAATGGCACTTGGCGCCAGTAAAAAAGCCATCGAAAAAATGCAAGAAGCAAATATCAAGCTTGTGCTCAGTCCTTCTAACTCTGGCCTTTTCCACCACAAATTTGCTAAAATCGATGAAAACATCCTTATTGCCGGTTCGACCAATTGGACAAGAGCTGCTTTTGCGAAAAACCATGATTGTTTTTTCATTCTGCATGACCTTACCTTCTCGCAAAGAATCTTTTTAAAAAAACTCACCTCGACCATTAAAAAAAATGGTTCCTTAACATCTACTTGTACAAATTTGCCTCCTCTTTTACCATCCGACAAGAAACATTAAAGGAAGTAAAATGGATTTTTTTGCCATCACTTTTTCTCTTTTTTTGCTCATGGACGCAATCGGAAATATTCCCATGTATATCTCTTTGTTGCATGGAATCGATGAAAAAAAACAGCTCTGGATCATTCTTCGGGAAATGAGCATTGCCCTTCTTGCAATCATTCTTTTTTATTTTCTCGGAGATGCCCTTCTTTCCTTTCTGCACATCCAGCTGCATACCATAAAAATTGCAGGGGCTATCATCCTCTTTTTGATTGCTGTAAAAATGGTGTTTCCCTCTTCCTCCCACGATGCAGAGGACTTAAAAAAAATTACCGATCCCTTCATCGTTCCTTTGGCCATTCCCCTCATTGCAGGGCCTGCGGTCTTAGCTGCAGTGATGTTTTTGTCAAAACAAAACCATTCAGCAGGAAAGATGATCGGAGCCATTTTTATTGCCTGGAGCGCCTCTCTTGTCATCCTCCTCTCCTCTTCTATTCTCAGTAAAAAGCTAGGCGAGCGGGGCATCGTTGCTATCCAAAGGCTCATGGGGCTCATTTTGGTCTTAATTTCTGTGGAAATGTTTCTTGAGGGTTTTGCTTCTTTCTTTCGGGAGCTTTCTCAGAAATGAACAATATTCTTTTGTCCCTTGCTTATGATGGAAGCGAATTTTTTGGCTGGCAAAAAACATCTATGGGCCCTTCCATTGAATCCTGCTTGGAAACTGCCCTCTGTTCTCTTCTTGGAACAAAACCCTATCTCCAGGCAGCTAGTAGAACGGATCGCGGAGTGCATGCAAAAGATCAAAAGGTAAACTTTTTATTTAGCAAAGCGTTTTCTGTAGACGACTTGCCAAAACAGCTCCAACCCTACCTGCCTCCCTCTATAGCTCTCGTATCCGCAACCAGTGTCCCCCTCTCTTTTCACCCCTCTCTGAGCGCCAAGAAAAAAGAGTATCGCTACTACCTTTCCTTGGGGACCTACCAAAGGGCATTTGAACGCTCTTTTTCCTGGCATTACCCCTATCTGCTCAATATAGAAGAGATGAAAAAAGCAATACCGATCCTTCTCGGACTTCATGACTTTTCCGGCTTTACTTCCGAGCCTGCAAACAACCCCTTATGCCACCTCTATCACCTCGAAGTAATCCCAAAAAATGAGAGAGAACTAGTGGTCGTGATGGAAGCCGATCGTTTTCTCTACCATATGGCACGCACGATAGTTGGAACACTCCTCTATGTCGGAAGGGGAAAAATCAGATTACATGCTCTTTGCGATGTATTCACATCGAAAGATCGAAAAAAAGCAGGACTCACCGCCCCTCCTCACGGACTTTTCTTGGAAAAAATCACTTATCAATGAACTTTTGACCTTTTTGATAGAACAGCTCCTAGAGAAAAAAGAGCCAATCAGCTACTCTCCAATGCAAGAGGAAATGCCCATGATCCAAAGAAACGATCCCTGCTGGTGCCAGAGTGGAAAGAAATGGAAAAAATGCCATTGGCCGCAGGAACCCCTAAGCACAGAGACCCTTGCGCAAAAGTATGAAAAAAGCTACGGCATTCTCATCAAAACGGAAGAGCAGATCCGCTCGATTCGAAGAGCGTGTAGAGTCGCGGCTACCATCCTCGACTTTTTGTGTGAAATGGCCGAAGCGGGAACAACCACCAACGCACTGGATCGATATGCCGTGCTTTTGCATCAAAAAGCGCATGCCATTGCAGCTCCTCTGGGTTATGGGGAGCCTCCTTTCCCCAAAAGCATTTGCACCTCACTCAATGAGGAGATCTGCCATGGAATTCCCGACGATCGCCCTTTGCAAGAAGGAGACATTGTCAACATCGATGTGACATCGATTGTCGATGGATTTTATGGCGATTGCAGCCGCATGGTGACCATTGGAAAGATCTCAGAAGAAAAGCAAAAAGTCGTAGATGCTTCCTACGAGTGTCTGCATAGAGCCATAGAGGTTTGTCGTCCAGGAGCTGGTATTGCAGAAATTGGAAGGGTGATTGAAGACTATGCTTCTTCCCACGCTTGTTCTGTAGTCAACCAGTTTGTGGGGCATGGAGTCGGCATCTCTTTCCACGAACCTCCCCAAATCCCCCACCACTACAATCGCATTGATATTCCCATGGTCCCGGGGATGATTTTTACCATCGAGCCCATGATTAACGCAGGGGTAAGAGATGCGGTCATAGATCCCAAAAACAAATGGACTGCGCGTACCAAAGACATGAAGCCAAGTGCACAATGGGAACACACCATTTTGATTACCGAAACCGGGCACGAAGTGCTAACGGCGGACGTAGATGAAAATCTCTTTTCTCAAGATTTTTTGAGCAAACTTGCTGCCTCGAAAAGTTCTTGAGCTTTCCCATTTTCTTGGACTTTTTTCTTTCTTACTCGCTTCTTTGGTGGCAAAGAAGATTTCTCTATCTCATGTGCAAGAGATTGAATGATTTCTTGAAGCAGAAGGTTTTCTTCTTCTGCCAAAGTAAGATCATCTCGATTCTGGATAAATGTTCGAATGAGAGATTTTTCTAAAAGGTCATCGCTTTGACAGATCCTGCTCTCTTTTTCTCTGGCAAGCAGCTCTTCTCTCACTGCAAAAAGCTCTTTTCTTGTCTCATGAAGAATCCCATCCTTTTCTTTAAACTGTCCGCGCAGTTGTCGATAGAGAGATTGCAGAGTTTTGAGCTCTTTTTTTTGCTTTTCATCAAAAGAGTGCATCTTTTCATGAGACGTTTTTTCTGCTTTTGCCGTCGTATCTTCTTTCATCTGCATTTGTTGCGGCGGTTCTTCTTTTTTCAAGAGTTCTTCTTGGTATTGTTTTTTGCGCAGATCGTTTAGATCCCTCATCAAACTCTCTATTGGACTTTTTTCTTTTAAGATTGCATTTTCTGTTTTTAGCTCGTCGAGTTCAAAAGAGAAAAGAGCCGCTTTTCTTTCCGCCTCCAAAGAAGAACTCCAAGCACTTTCCCCTTCCCTTTTTTCTTCTGCCAAAGCTCCTCTCAATGTGCGGATGAGCAACCCAAGAGAGGAGATTTTTTCTTTTTTTTCCAAAAGCTCCTTTTGCAAAAGATCGATAGTCTCCAAAAGAGAGCTCTGTTTCTGCAGGTGGAAGCTGTCTGCTCGCCTCATCTCCTCTTCCATAAAAGAGATATTCTGCAAAAGGTTGGCTCTATGTTTTACAAGAGAAGAGATCTGGGTAAAGAGATGCTCAAGGGAAAAATGGGTAATCACAAGGGTCAGCGCCAAGGAAAGCTCGATGGTGCATCTCCACCAATGCTCTTCGATTCTCGTGTGTTGATAAATAGCAAGCGTGAGCAAAAGGAAAAGAGCAATGAGACAACCCTGCCTTTTTCTCTTCCAGCAAAAAAGCAATCCCAAGAAAGCCATCGTCCATAAATCAAGGTAGGCGACGCCTAAAAAAGAAAAGGTGAGCAGTAAAAAAAATGGCCCTAAAAAGGCCCAAAAAAGAAGAGCATCTTCTTCTTTTTTTTCTAGAGAAAAAACCCTGCGCAAGGAAGAAAGCACCTATCACTCCATTTCAACATGAGGAGCAAAGAAGAGGATATCCTCTCTTTTTTCCTTTATAATGGATTTCCCTTTTTTTCTGTCTATCCTCTAAATTTTTTCGAAAA